>NZ_CP049801.1:2272481-2597121 GCF_011578045.1 Acinetobacter shaoyimingii | reverse complement strand
CTTTAAATTACTGACTTCAAATGATTGTAAATAAATAGGCGCAATTTCGCGTGTGTATTTGTACTTGGCCAAAGTGTGTAGAAGTTGATCTTCCATAGATAATCCCAGTTTTTTGAAGTAAGTTGGGTGCTTGGTTTCTATATATAAGCCAATAATTTTGCCGGTTTTTTGATAATGCTGATCCGCCAATTCAATGATTTGATCTAAGGTTGGAATGGAGTATTGATCATTATATTGAGTATTATCTGGACGTAGCTCTGGAATGCGTTCTCGCGCTTTAACATTTTGTTGTAGTTCATTATAAGTAAAGTCTTCGCTAAACCATCCAGTATAGTTTTGCCCATCAATCGTCTTTGTCGCTTTACGATTGCTAAAGTTGGCTAAGGTACTGACATTGGTGGTTCCGCCAATTTCATTTTCATGACGTGCAATAAGTACCCCATCTTTGGTCGACACCAAATCAGGCTCAATAAAATCAGCACCATCTGCAATGGCTTTTTCATAAGAAGCCAAGGTATGCTCAGGTCGAAGCGCACTCGCACCGCGATGCCCGACAATGATTATCTTTGGTTCAACATATGTATTATCAGGTGGTGTAGGAACATGCTGAGCATTATTTTTTGAATCATCACTATGACATGCACTCAATACGCTCACCAAACCTAAGCTAAAGATGATTTTTTTATACATCACTGTCTCATGTAATTTTATTTAGAAAACTTGAATGTATAAGGCTTATTTTTCAGTTCAATGACACAATTTAAATCGGTCTAGAACATCTCGATTTTGAGCTTAAAAATCTTCTCCATATTTCCTCCTTAATTCTTTATAAACGCTGGATTTCTGTTATTTTCCTTGTGTTTTTTTCAACAGTGATTGAATATCAATCTCATTGTTATAATTTGTACAAAACAACCCATTTATTCATCTCATTATGAATGTGAACGATGCTATCTAAGTTTTTTATTGAACGTCCGATTTTTGCTGGTGTTTTGGCTATCTTTGTCATGGCCTTGGGTTTATTTGCCCTGAACAATTTGCCTGTTGAGCGTTATCCAGATATTGCGCCACCTCGTATTACCATTAGTGCAACCTATTCGGGTGCAGATGCCGAAACGGTTGAGCAAAGCGTAACGCAGGTTTTAGAACAGCAAATTAAAGGTTTAGATCATCTTTTATATTTTAGTTCCAATAGTGACTCGACAGGACGAAGTCGTATCAGCATCAGTTTTGAAAATGGAACAGATCCAGATACCGCCCAGGTCCAAGTTCAAAACTCCATCAATAGTGTGATCAGTCGTTTACCTGAAGATGTACAACGCCAAGGGGTTAATGTCCTGAAGTCATTGGGCGATACACATATGGTGATTGGGTTGTATGATGAGACCCGTAAAAGTAGCAATATTGAACTCTCTGATTATTTACTGACGCATTTAGAATCTGAAATTGCACGTGTTGATGGTGTGGGTGAGTTAGATGTATTTGGTTCGCAGTTTGCAATGCGTATCTGGCTCGACCCAAATAAACTTCGACAATTCCGTTTAATGCCAAGTGATGTTCAACGTGCGGTTGAAGCACAAAATACTCAAGTGGCGGCAGGTGGGGTTGGTGAGTTACCAACAGTATCTGAACAATACTTAAATGCGAAGGTGACCGCAGGTACACGTTTAAAAACAGTCGATGATTTTAACCATATTATTTTGAAATCCACCCAAGCGGGTGAATACGTTTATTTAAAAGATGTCGCTCGCGTTGAAATGGGGGCAGAGAATTACCAATCTTATAACACCATTAATGGTTATCCATCTTCTGGGATGGCGGTGTCTTTGGCATCTGGCGCCAATGCTGTTCAGACTTCTAAACGTATCTATGAAACCATTGAACAGTTTTCTAAACAATTACCGGAAGGGTACAAGCTGGTTTATCCAAATGACAATACACCTTTTGTTGAGGAGTCGATTCATGAGGTTGTAAAGACCTTATTTGAAGCGATTGTACTCGTGATTATCGTCATGTTTTTGTTTTTGCAAAACTGGCGAGCGACCTTGATTCCAACTATCACTGTTCCAGTGGTGTTGTTGGGCACAATGGCAATACTTTATGTGCTGGGAATGAGTGTCAATACCCTGACTTTATTTGCCTTAGTCCTCGCCATAGGTTTGTTGGTGGATGATGCAATCGTTGTGGTGGAAAATGTTGAACGCCTCATGCATGAACAGCATTTGACTGCCAAGCAAGCGTCCATTGAATCGATGCATGAAATTAGTGGTGCATTGGTGGGAATTACTTTAGTGCTCACGGCTGTATTTATTCCAATGGCATTTTTCAGTGGTTCTACAGGGGTGATCTATCGTCAATTTTCCATCACCTTAGTCACGGCTATGTCCATTTCATTGATCGTGGCTTTGATACTGACGCCAGCTTTATGTGCCATCATCTTAAAACCCACTGAAAAGCCCTATCGCTGGGCGACACGGTTCAATCAATTTTTGGATCGCATTAAACATAGATATTTAAAAATTTCTCATTTGACCATTCGAAATCGAATCGTAAGTTTGATTTGTGCATTGGGCTTAATCGTGGTTTTTGCATTGTTTTATCGAAGTTTGCCGACCAGTTTTTTACCAAGCGAAGATCAAGGGACTTTAAGTGTACAAGTCACTTTACAAGACAGTGCGCCAATGGCGAAAACCCGTGAAGTGGGTGAAGAAATTCGTGCCTATTTTTTAGATCAAGAAAAAGCCAATGTTGATTTAGTCATGTTGCGTTATGGACGTAACCGAGCAGGGACGGGGCAACATTTAGCACAAGGCTTTATTAAATTAAAACTGTGGGATCAACGCACGGGTAAAGAAAACAGTGCAGAAGCGATTCGTGAACGGGCTCTGAAACATTTTCGAAATCATCAAAATGCTCGAATTAACTTGAATATGCCGCCTGTCGTGAATGGTCTAGGTGATACCAATGGCATTAATCTTTGGTTACGTGATATTGAAGGCAATGGCCGTAAAGTTTTGAATGAACAATTTAAACAGATGCAAGAAGATGCGAAGCAGTTTCAATCATTTGAAAATTTAAATAAAAAAGCGGCTCCAGATAAAGCCAAATTCGATGTGAAGATAGACCAAAAAGCAGCAATGGCATCGAACTTGGCGATTGCTGATATTAACAGTACGCTTTCAGCTGCGCTTGGCGGTAAATACATCAATGACTTTATTGATCGAGGTCGAATTAAGCGTGTCATGATGCAAAGTGATGCTGCTTTTCGAGCGAAGCCTGAAGATTTAAATTTCTGGTCCGTTCGTAATAGTAATGGTGAGATGGTTCCTTTCAGCAATTTCTCGCAAACCACTTGGACTGGTGGTCCTGAAATTGTCAATCGCTTCAATGGCTATACAGCCATCGAGCTAGAGGCAGAAAAAGGTGCAAATTCGACGACCGGTCAAGCCATGCAAGATCTGGTTAAAATAGTCGATTCTGTTAAAGGAGCTGATTTGGCATGGAGTGGTATGTCATATGAAGAACGCCAATCTAGCAATCAGTCATTGTTACTGTATTTGGTTTCAATCGGGTTTATTTTCCTCTGTTTGGCTGCATTATATGAAAGTTGGTCTATTCCTACAGCGGTCATGACTGCAATTCCTCTAGGAATTGGCGGAAATATTATCTTCAGTTATTTTGCTGGATTTCCAAATGATATTTACTTCCAAATTGCGCTCCTCACCACGATTGGTTTGTCTTGTAAAAATGCAATTTTAATTGTGGAATTTGCTTATTTGGCTGAGCAAAAGGGCAGTGATGTGGTTGCAGCTGCGATCGAAGGTGCGAGCTTACGCTTACGTCCAATTTTGATGACATCATTGGCCTTTGGTGCAGGAGTGATTCCATTGATCTTTGCTTTTGGTGCAGGAGCAGCGAGTCGACAAGAAATCGGTATCAGTGTTTTTGGTGGTGTGATTTTTGCCACGGTACTGGTTCTGATCTTTATTCCGTTTATGTATGTGTTGGTCAGGAGTATATTTTCCTCAGCCAAACCGTGAGTGTAAATATTTTAATTCTGTATAGTTTTAACAATATTTCATGAAATAAATGAATATAAGCCAAGTATCAGGTGGTTTGATGTAACTATTTAACCACCTGATTTTGAAATAATTAAAATTTTATTGTTAAAAATAAAATGTTGCAGTTTTACAGATAATCATTGTATCTATGGACTTTAAGTTGCTTGATTGTATACTAGTATTCAAATTAAGCTAAAACAAATAATTAAATCAATATTTGAGTTTTAAATGTTAAAAAAAGACGACATAACAGCGCATAACAACTTTGAAAATATAAGGGTTGCTTTAGAACAACAGGATGTCGAAAAAGTTTTGCAGATTACACAGCATATCAAACCCGCTGATATTGCGATGTTGTCTCATCATATGACGCCTCAACAGCAGATCGAATTTTTTTCTGTTCTACCTAATGCAGCTTATGTCTTTGAGCATTTAGACCTCGTTGAACAAGTTCGCTTGGCCCTTCAGTTTCAAGCAGATGATTTGGTTGCGCTGATTTCAAATATGCATTCAGATAAGCGTATTGATGTTTTTAAAGCTTTACCATTACAACTGCAGAACTATATTTTTTCTCAATTAGATGCAGACAAAAAAGCGCAAATTCAGGCATTGATTGTCTACAGAGAAGAATCTGCTGGCTCCATCATGAGTTCGGATTATGTGACTTTATCCGCTCAGCTGACCATGCAAGAAGCCATTGTACAACTCAGACGTGTGGCAGCTGATCGAGAAACTTTGTATCTCATTTATATCACCAATCAGGCGCATCAACTGCAAGGTGTTATTTCATTACGTCAGATTATACAGTCACCCCCTGAACAATTGATTAAAGAAGTGATGACCACTGACTTGGTTGTGGGTTTGGTCGACGAAGATCAAGAAAGTATTGCCACCAAACTCAGTCATTATGATTTTATTGCATTACCCATTGTCGATCATGAGCAACACCTAGTGGGTATTGTGACTTATGATGATGCTATGGATATTTTCCAAGAAGAATTTACTGAAGATATTTTAAAAGGGAGTGCGGTTGAGTCGACCACGAAGCTAAGCTTAAAAACTGCACCTATTTTTACGCTTTATCGTCAGCGTGTTTTCTGGTTGGTGATATTGGTTTTTGGTAGTTTATTGTCTGGAATTGGTATTTCACATTTTGAAGAAACCATTGCTGCAAATTTAGTTTTGGTGTTCTTTTTACCTCTATTGGTAGGCAGTGGAGGTAATGCTGGTTCTCAGTCATCCACATTAATGGTACGTGCAATAGCCACAGGTGATGTACATATTAAAGATTGGTTTTCATTATTAGGACGTGAAAGCTTGGTGGCTTTATGTCTTGGTGCAACGATGGCATTTGCAGTTTCTATTTTAGGTTATATACGTGGTGATCACATGGTTGCCTTAGTATTAGCCATCAGCATGATGGGTATTGTATTGGTTGGGTGTCTGATTGGGATGAGTTTGCCTTTTATTTTAAATAAACTGGGACTCGATCCAGCCAGCGCATCTGCACCTTTAGTCACTTCAATATGTGATGCTACAGGCGTGATCATCTATTTATTTATTGCATCACAGCTATTGGTCAATATTGTTTGAGAGTGCTTTTCTTAAGTTACTCTTTTAATGCAGTCAGGCACAATTTAATGCTATAACAAAGCATCAGATTTATCGTTGATTAGATGATTAAAACAACATGACAGAAAAAAAATTAACACAAGTTGAAGTGGTTAAGCTGGAACGTGATTTAGCTAAATTTGCCAATATGATGGATTCAGTGGTTAGGATTCCATTTACTAAACAAGGCGTTGGTGCAGATGCCGCCTTAAGTACCATACCTGTTGCAGGAGATATAGCAGGCTTTGCTCTAACTTGTTATGCGGTATATAAAGCAAAAGAAATTGGAGTGCCTCAGTCTAAACTCAATGGGGTGATTAAGCTGGCGGTGATGGATGCCGTGGTCGGATTTATCCCTGTTGCGGGGACGTTATTTGATATTTTTATTCGGCCTAGTCGTAAAGCTCTAGATTTGGTTCATGATCATATTCGTGAAGAGTATCAAATTCATAATGATGATCATGTGGTACATCCATTTTTACATGAGAAATTGGAACAGAAGCAACAAACATCTGCCTTTTGGCGTAATCCACTGGTGGCTTGGTTGTGGTTACATATTCCTGATCTTTTAGGTTTAATTGTACTGATTTTGATTATTGCAGCCACTTGGTTTGGCGGAATGGCTTTGTGGAATTGGATACAAAGTTTAAATCACTGAGTTGTGATAGAGGTTAAAGCAACACAAATTTGGCATGAATCGATGACAATGGTGATTCCCTTGTTGATGTTGTAAAGGGAAATGAAAAATAATGAACCCCATACTGCAAGTGGATTGCATTGTTGCCAATCTTCCTGCGATTGATTTAGATCAAACTCACTATTTTATGCCTTACTGGGTTTTGCTTGTATCTATCAATCTACAATCTAAAGTTTGGATGATTCTAAAACAGTGGAGTCTGTAAGTTGAGTTTTTTCATCATCCTGAACTTGAGCTTCAACAAGCGTGGCATAGTGCATGTATACGTTTGGAAGAGTTAGTGAAGCTCTATGACCCATGGAAAATTTGGATCTTCATCTATAGCGCATTGCCAAATTAATGCCAATTGTAGATTCTGATGATTTGAATATTTTTTGTTAGATACTAATGGCAGTTGATTAAGATGCATTCAGAATACTTAAAGATTTAAGAGATTTAAATAAAAATGGGTCTACAAAATCTAAAATCAAAAAAAGCCCCATATGAGGCTTTTTTGAATCTTGAAAGCGAAGAATCGATTATGGGCAGTTTAGCTGACGCAAAGCTGCAACACGTTGTTCGATGCTTGGATGAGTTTGGAATAAAGCCGCTAAGCTAAATCCTTCTTCTTTACCTTCAGCAATCGCAAACGCTTTCATTTCTTTTGGCATTTGATCTGGCATTTCACTCTCAGCCTGTAGGCGAAGTAAAGCCGAAATCATGGCTTCTTTACCTGCTAGACGTGCACCAGCTTCATCGGCACGGTATTCACGGTGACGAGAGAACCACATCACAATGGCCGATGCCAAGATACCAAACACGATATCCAATACGATCGTGATTAGGAAATAACTCCAACCAGGAGCCTCGCCATCTTCACGACCAAAGACGTTGCGGTCGACAAAATCCCCAACAACACGTGCGAAGAACATGACAAAGGCGTTGACAACACCTTGGATTAAAGCCAAAGTCACCATGTCGCCGTTCGCAACGTGACCAATTTCATGCGCCAAAACAGCACGAAGCTCATCTTTGTTCATACGTTCTAATAAGCCCGTAGATACAGCGACAAGAGAATCGTTTTTATTCCAACCTGTAGCAAATGCATTGGATTGATATGAAGGGAAAATACCCACTTCAGGCATATTAATACCAGAGCGTTGGGCTAATTGAGAAACCTCTTGTAATAACCATGCTTCAGCTTGGTTGCGAGGAGCATTTGGATCAATTAACTCTGTACCAGTTGTCTTTTTTGCAATCCATTTTGACATGAATAGGGATACCATAGATCCCACCATACCAAAGACAAAACAGATAACGAGCAAGTTGCCTAAGTTTAAGCCTCCTGCGCCATGGTAGCTACCGACACCGAAGAGCGACAATATAATGCCCGCTACAACCAGTACCGCGAGGTTGGTTAGCAAAAACAAACCAATCCGCATCATTGAGAAAACCCTCATTTAAATTAAGAAATAAAATCAAATTTTTTGATTTGCTAGACTTTAATATGCGTATGATTGCACTAAATTTCAAGTCGATTGAATAAAATTTACAAACAAATATGATTAAGCTCTGCTGACATTTCAGCGATGAACTGCACTATAAGTTAAAACAATACAAATAAAATAAGGTATGAATCTCAGACAATAGGTTTTGTCTTGTCAAAATTTTCTAATTTGAGATATAGATCTTAGCGCGTGCCGTGGCATTGGTGGTTGAAAAAGAGCCAGCAGGAGCATCTGTAAATGTTCCATCCGCAGAGACAATAATTGGGCGGGAGGAATATTTTGGCGAATTGGATGCAGCAGGTGTGGAATTAGAAAGTTGCGTAGTGCTTGCATTGTTTGATGATACTTGAAGCGTCGCTGTGTTTGAATTGCTATTAGCAGAACTGTTGGAGTGTCCTAAACCACCTGCATATAAGTTATTAAAACGACTGGTCACGCGGCGTACATAGTCTTGGGTTTCTCTGAAAGGCGGAATGCCACCATACTTCGCCACATTACCTTCACCTGCATTATAGCCAGCTAATGCCAATTGAACATTGCCATTAAAGCGTTTCAATAACCATGCTAGATATTGTGCTCCTGCATGAATATTTTGCTGTGGATCGTATGAGTCACTGACATTAAAACGTCTAGCAGTTGCAGGCATCAATTGCATCAGTCCTTGAGCACCAACAGGTGATCGTGCACGGGTATTAAAGCCTGACTCCGTATGCATAACGGCTTTTATCAAACCTTCAGAGACACCATGCACTTGTGCTGCATTTTTAATAAAATGATCAAATGCATTTTTATTTTTACTATAACTGGGTAAAACGGCTGCCTCTGAGCTTCCCCAATTGCTATAAGAATGGATATTGCTGTCTGGGTAATAGGTTTTCTTTTCGACTTTTAAATGACTGTATTTACTTTTTTTATTGGTCAATAGGGTGGTGCCATTTGAATCAGAAAGTTGATAAATGGTTTGTCCTGCATGGGTGTGTGACAATAAAACTACCATTGAGCTATAGCCCAATAAACAGATCGTTGTACATTTAAATAAATTTTTCATTATTAATATTTTTTTTTAGCGAGAGCCCCAAAGTTTAAATCTGAGTTTATCAGAGTTTTTACCAAGTTACACCGTGTACCGATTTTTAACAATACAATTACAAAAAATCAAGTCCTAATTGTTGGGTTAATATCCAAAAAAAATATTTATTTTTATTTATTTTTAACTGCTTGACATGCATAACATGTTGAATTTAAAGGGTAAAAAAGATTGGTTAAAAAATGATCAATTTGAGGGGAATGCCCAGATTACCGTGCCAAAAGTTTGTCAAGTCCCAAAAAGTCCACAATTTTATCCACAGGTTTTGTGGACAACTGTGGAAAAGTCCAAAAGATAAGCACTTAGATTAAAAAATGAACTGCGACGTCTATTTTAAATGCGTGAATAAGACAGGAAGATGACAATCAGAAAATTAGATTAAAAAATAAAGATTCTTTAGATGCGGTAAAGCACCGAATCGGCTAAAATTACGCAGAACTTTTTTTATGGTTAAACTCGTCTATGTATTCACCAGTTGAGTCCGATCAAGGATTTAATTTTAAACCTGAACCGCCAACAAGCTCTGCTTACTATCGCTTGTTAAAAAAACTTCGCCGTCAAGTTGGTCATGCCATTCGTGACTATAAAATGATTGAAGATGGTGACAAGGTCATGGTCTGTGTGTCTGGTGGTAAAGACAGTTACACCATGCTCGATATTCTGTTGCAGTTTAAACGGATCGCGCCAATCAATTTTGATATCGTTGCTGTGAACCTTGATCAAAAGCAACCCGGCTTTCCAGAAGATATTTTGCCACGCTATATGGAAGAAAATAATATTCCATATTATATCTTGGAAAAAGACACCTATAGCATTACAAAAAAATTGACGCCTGAAGGCAAAACATATTGCGCAGTATGTTCTCGCTTACGTCGTGGTTCTTTGTACGGTTTTGCACAAGAAATTGGGGCGACAAAGGTTGCTTTAGGACATCACCGTGATGACATCATGGCGACATTCTTCTTGAACTTGTTCCATGGCGGTAGTTTAAAAGCGATGCCACCTAAGTTGCTGTCATCTGACAAGAAGAATATTTTGATTCGTCCTTTGGCTTATGTCGAAGAAAAAGACATCATCAAATATGCGGAAATGCGTAACTTCCCAATTATTCCATGTAATTTGTGTGGTTCTCAAGAGAACTTACAACGTGCCATTATCAATGACATGCTTCGTGCTTGGGATAAAGAGCATCCGAAACGTTTGCACAGTATTTTCGGTGCGCTTCAGAATGTTTCGCCGTCACAATTGGCCGATCGTGATTTATTTGACTTTGAAATTTTGGATGAACAACGTGAGTTTGACTTCACGACCTGTTCGACTGAAGAAGAAGGGGAAAATAAGCGAATTAATATGGTGAATCTCGGATTTGCTGCTGAATAAAAGTAGGGGCTGTTGATATTTCAGTCACGCCCCCTTTCGGGACGAAAACATCTCTAAAATGTCAACAGTGCCTAATTTGAGCATTTAAATTTAAGTTTAAATGCTCAAGCTTTGTTACCGGAATTGATTAAAATTTTATCTTTAATAAAATAAATAGCTTAAAACTCAATAATGATTTTTTGTACCAAAATATCCACTCGAACGAAACATTAAATCATTGACAAAATAAGCTTTAAAATCAAAAAAGTTAGTTTGTGATCAAACATTTTTTTTAATAAAAAAAATCGATTAAATATGAACCGAAAGTACAAAAATATTTATCGCAAAGCGAAATTATCGTGCTATAACAATGCTCAAGCATATTGCTTCACCATGTTGTTGTCTTGGATAGATGACGCAAATAAATTGAATAAATACATTGAGGAATGAACATGCCTGCATTTTTAACTGATGATTGGTTTGCTACTGTAGATAAATTAACAGCTGAAGCTGGTGATTTAAATTTACCACCTGCGCTATCTAACTTAGCTTTAAACATTGTTGTTACTGGTGCTGAAGGGAATACTGAATTGGCATTGGACGGTGGTAAAATCCAAAAAGGCGCTTCTGCAAATGCAAAAACGACTTTGAATATGGATGGCGAAACACTTCGTAAAGTTTTCCTAGAGTTTGATATGGCTGCTGCAATGCAAGCATTCATGACAGGTAAAATTAAAGTACAAGGCGATATGTCTTCTTTAATGGCACTTCAAACGGCTAAACCAAGTCAAGAACAAAAAGATTTATTCAAGAAAGTACTTGAGCAAACTTCTTAAGTTGCGACTTTCAAAATCGAAAAAAGCTTACCCTAAGGTAAGCTTTTTTTAGCACTGTTAAAACTCAAGTAAAACCTTTAGCAATTAAACTTTAGCGCAACTAGATCTGTAAAAGTTTCGGTGACGATTTAATGTGTTCCAAGTACGCCCGTATACGAGTCACATATTGTACGGCTTGTCTGTAACGTGAATTACTCGATTGATGGCGATTTAAATAATCATACATCTGAATCCAGTCGTTCGGATTTTTACCTTGCGCTTTTAAACGCTGCATAACAGCATCAGTTGCACCTGGACCCATATTGTAGGCAACTAAAGCATACCAATAACGATCTTGGATTGGGATATGCGCATAGCGCGTCATCATTAAATCGAAGTACTTGGCACCACCTTGGATGCTTTGTGCAGGATCACTACGATTTGTCACACCCATTGCATTGGCCGTGCTACTGGTCAGCATCATAATGCCACGTACGCCTGTTGGTGAAACTGAATCAGGCTTTAAGTACGACTCTTGATAGCCAATCGCTGCCAAAAAATGCCAATCTAAATCAAATTTTTGTGCAGATTTTTTCAAACTCGCTTTGTAGATGGGCATGCGCTTACTGAGATCACGATGGATGGTGTTCCAGTCTTGTTGTTTCACAACGTTGCGATTGTAAAAAGAAGCCAGTTGCTTAATTTGGCCATTTTGTTTGCTTTGGCAGACGAAACCACTGGCAGTTTCAGTGAGTGGGTCATCTGCAC
This sequence comes from Acinetobacter shaoyimingii, assembly GCF_011578045.1. Classification (NCBI taxonomy): domain Bacteria; kingdom Pseudomonadati; phylum Pseudomonadota; class Gammaproteobacteria; order Moraxellales; family Moraxellaceae; genus Acinetobacter; species Acinetobacter shaoyimingii. The sequence continues at coordinate 2,585,236 of NZ_CP049801.1, read as the reverse complement.
GTTTAAATACCCAATTGATATTGGTATTTAAGCCGCTTTTCTTCAAACTATTCATTTCGCCACAACTTGCAGAGAAAGCCACCAATTTCTGCGTTTCAATCTGATTCATATCAGCCGTTGTGATGGCAAAATTCGCTTTACCTTGAGCCACTAATTTCATAGCAGCTTCATTGCTTGACACAGTTTTAAAATTCAATTTCACATTTAAATTTTCGGCATAGCTACTGACTAAGTCATAGCCAAAACCATGTTGAAATCCGCCATCCTTAAAAACAACGCTAGGATCGGAAACAGCAACAACGTTCAGTGTATTTGAGTTAACCACAGAGTGGTATTGATTGGTCTTAGATGCATTAATACTATGGAAGGGGATAAATGCTGTAGCGAGTACCATCGCTTTGGTTGTGTGTGAGTTAAGGAATGAGTGCAGGCTAAGCCTCGATCCAGATGTTGAACTACTGTGCATGTTGTCTCCGCTACAAGTAATTTATGCCCAAAAAAAGCAAAAAGGATCTCTCTCAAGCTTTTTTTTAAAGTTGATAAATTCAATTAGGGTGGGCGTCATGTACGTCATTCAAAAATGACATGTGGGATGGTCGGATGAAGAAGCAAACCTTCTTCGATTAAAAAGTATTCAATCTTAAACATGAGCGCATGATAATCATGAAAAAAAACATTGTCAAATTTTGTACAAAAAATAAATAAAAATTACATTTTAAGTTATTGATTTAATTAATTAAAAAAAATTAATTTTTTTTTAATTAATTAAACGGTTAAAAAAAAATCATTTTGTAAGTCATTTGTAATGCTAATTCTGGATTCTATTCGTGATTCTGGCTTCATATTTAAGTCGAAATCAACCGCCATTTATCGTGTATTAGGTAATGGAGCTCATCCGCTAAAAAGTGGTAAAACGTATAGATTTAGACTAAAAAACAGACCAATATTTTATTATCATGATGGCTGTAACGACGCTGATATCTACACTAAAAAATCTTCTCTGTTCGCACTCAATTTTTAGCGTAGTTTACATTTTTAAAAGATCAGAACAGTCGACCAAAAATACAGCATTCATGCATACCGACTGTTCTTAACTGAAATATTATGTTTTAGCTAAAATATAAATATTTTTTAAAATCAATTGATTATTTTTAATTTTATTGTATTGATTTGCCATATTGGCTACTTTGAATAATATTGTCTTAAAAAGTCTAAAAACAATTTAATGTTTTTCGATGTTTTGTAATTTTATGCAGTTACAGCAAAAAAAATCAATGGATTGGATTGATAATCTTCAAGGCATTTTACAATGTTACCTGCGTCAACATCTTGTTGAACGATAAAATCGGGTAAGAACACAATACCTTGGTTTTTTTTGCAACATTCTAAAAGAAACTCACCATTGTTACAGGTCAATTTTGGCGTCGAATAAATCGTAAAATTTTGATCATTTTTTTGTAGGGTAATTTTGGTGCTCAGATTAGGCTGTGTATAAAATAAAATATTGTGTTCTTTTAAATCTTCAATGGTTTTTGGAATACCAAATTGCTCAAAATACCTTGGCGTTGCATAGAAACAGCGTTGGTGTGTACTGAGTTTAAGATGTTCAACTTCATCGAAGTCTTCACTGATTCTCAAATTCAGATCAAAATTTTCTTCGTTCAGATTGACAAAGCGATCTGTGAGCATCAGATCGATTTTAATACTCGGATATTGTTGTAAAAAATTTGAGATGAGGTTGGTTAGGCATTCTTGACTATAAGATAACGGGGCATTAATGGTGAGCCTTCCTTCAGGATAGTTTTGATCATAGAAAAACTCATTTTTTGCCCACTCAAATTCACTCATGATAATTTTACAATGTTGATAGAATTTTTTGCCTGCGATGGTCACATTCATATGCCGAGTGTCGCGTATAAATAAGGACGTTTTAAATAAATCTTCAAGATAACAAATGCGTTTTGCAACTTGATTTCTACTGATACCTAGATTCTTTGCAGCTTTACTGAAATTTCCACTTTCTACAACACTAATAAAAGTACTGATACAGTCTATTTTGTCCATTGTTCTATTGATTCACTATTTTGTTTTTCATTTTCAATATGATTTAGAAAACGATATTGATAATCAAGAAATTATTTCATTGTATCTATTTGAGATACACATTGTATCCAGATCTGAAGCTTCTATTTTACAGATTATTCTGATTGTATATAAATTCACTTATAACTGCGAACTAGATCACAATGAATAAGTCACTTTTAGAACAATTATCACCTACAAATTCGCAAGTCATTTTTATCGATCATCAACCGCAAATGGCGTTTGGTGTTCAATCGATTGATCGTCAAACATTAAAAAATAATGTGGTTGGATTGGCCAAAGCAGCCAAAGTATTCAATGTCCCAACCACACTTACTACGGTTGAGACGGACAGTTTCTCTGGTCATACCTATCCTGAACTTTTAGATGTATTTCCAGATCAACCTTTATTAGAACGAACTTCAATGAATTCGTGGGATGATCAAAAAGTCAGAGATGCTTTGGCCAAAAACAATCGAAAAAAAGTTATTGTCTCTGGTTTATGGACTGAAGTCTGTAATATCACCTTTTCTTTCGGTGCAATGCTGGACGGTGGCTACGAAATTTATATGGTGGCAGATGCTTCTGGTGGGACATCTAAAGAAGCACATGATTATGCAATGCAAAGAATGATGCAAGCGGGTGTAATTCCTGTGACATGGCAACAAGTTTTGCTTGAGTGGCAACGTGATTGGGCCAATCGAGATACCTATGATGCGGTTATGGATATTGTGCGTGAGCATTCAGGTGCTTATGGCATGGGTGTCGATTATGCCTATACGATGGTGCATAAAGCGCCTGAAAGAACTCAAAAAAAGCATGAGATTATCGCTCCCGTTTCTGCACGCTAATACACCTGAGTAAACGGTGTTTTAAACGACTATTTAAACAATAGGAATTATTGCAAAGGAGTTGATTATGACGGACGTACAGTTAATCCTCAAAAATGGAAAGATTACAACGCTGGATCCTAAAAAGAGTGAAGTAGATGCCATTGCTATAAACGATGGCAAAATTGTCGCTACAGGCGATGAGTCTACGATCATGAAATTAGCGACCAATACCACCAAAGTTATTGATTTAAATGGACGTCGAGTTATCCAAGGTCTTAATGACAGTCATTTGCATATTATTCGTGGTGGACTCAATTACAACATGGAATTGCGATGGGAAGGTGTTCCATCGGTTTCAGAGGCACTCAAGCTTTTAAAAGAGCAGGCGGACAATACACCAGCACCTCAATGGGTACGCGTAGTGGGTGGGTGGACTGAATTCCAATTTGCTGAAAAGCGTCTACCGACATTAGATGAAATCAATAAAGTTGCGCCCGAAACTCCTGTTTTTGTCTTGCATCTCTATGCAAGTGCAATGCTCAATCGAGCGGCTTTGAATGTGCTTGGATTCAATAAAGACACACCAGATCCACCGGGTGGAAAAATCCAACGTAATGAAAAAGGTGAGCCGACAGGGTTATTGTTAGCAACACCTTCTGCGGCCATTCTTTATTCCACTTTAGGTAAAGCACCGAAATTACCTGTGGATGAGCAAGTCAATTCGACACGCCATTTCATGCGTGAGTTAAACCGATTAGGACTGACTTCCGCGATTGATGCCGGTGGTGGCGGACAGAATTATCCTGAAGATTATGATGTGATTAAACAGTTGCATGATCAAGATCAGATGACAGTTCGTATTGCATATAACTTGTTTGCCCAAAAAGCGGGTGAAGAACTTGAAGACTATAAGCGCTGGACTGAAATGACCTTCCCTGGTGATGGAGATGCGCTGTATAGAATGAATGGTGCAGGTGAGAATCTGACATGGTCGGCAGGTGACTTTGAAGATTTTTACGAGCCACGCCCTGATTTGCCTGAAAAAATGGAAGGTGAATTGGAAGCGATTGTGGAACATCTGGCTGAGAAAAAATGGCCATTTCGAATTCACGCAACTTATGATGAAAGTATTAATCGCTTACTGAATGTTTTCGAAAAAGTGAATGCGAAAAAGCCTTTTGAAACACGCTTCATTATCGACCATGCGGAAACAGTGTCTGAAAAGAATATTGAACGTATTGGTGCGCTAGGTGGTGGTATTGCCATTCAACATCGTATGGCCTACCAAGGTGAAATTTTTGTGAAACGTTACGGTGCAGAAGCCGCAAAAGCAACGCCACCGGTGAAGAAAATGCTGGAATTGGGTGTGCCTGTCGGTGCTGGAACGGATGCAACACGTGTCGCATCTTATAATCCTTGGGTTTGTTTAGGTTGGCTTACCACAGGTAAAACGATCGGCGGCTTGCCTTTATATGATGAAAAGGATGTATTGGATCGTAAAACGGCATTATCACTTTGGACCAAAGGCTCAGCGTGGTTTTCAGGTGAGCAGGCCAATAAAGGGGCGCTGGTTGAAGGAGAGTATGCCGATCTGGTTGTTCTGTCCGATGATTATTTCAAAGTTGAAGGTGAGGATATTCAGTGGATTGAATCTGTTTTGACTGTAATGAACGGTAAAGTTGTTTACGCTGCCGCAGAGTTTAAGGATCAAGATCCACCCATTCCACCAGCTTTACCCGATTGGTCACCTGTAAAACGCTTTGGTGGTCAGTGGAGATTATCGGAAAATCGTAATGCTCCTTCATTGCAACCACTGCAATCTGAATCAGCTATGTGTGCGTGTTCAAATAGCTGTGGTATGCATCAACATTCACATGCTTGGATGTTAGATGTTCCGATCAATGATAAAGATAAAAAATCATTCTGGGGTGCATTGGGCTGTTCTTGCTTTGCCTTCTAATCCGCAAATCATTCATTGAAAAGCTCCACCTGAAAATGGTGGAGTGATATCTAAGAGCATGTGATGAAAATTTATCTTTTATCTTTAGTGGTGGGGCTATTGGTGGGTGCTTTGTATTATCTGTTAAATGTGAAATCTCCTGCACCGCCAATCGTAGCACTTTGTGGCTTGTTAGGTATGGTGATGGGAGAACAGTTAATTCCCCTCATTAAGAACCTGATTTCTTAAGCTTAATCAATGATGGAATGGCCATGCAGATGAATTTAAATAAACTTTTGAGTTTTAATGCAGGTTATGTAGATACCGCAAGTTTCTTAGCATTGCATGGTTTGTTTGCAGCACATGTCACGGGTAATTTTGTGACTTTAGGTGCTGCCTTGGTTTCCGATGATCAATCTGGAGCTTGGGCTAAGCTTGCGGCACTGCCCATGTTTTGTTTGAGTGTACTTTGCGTCAAGTTGATTGATCAGCAGTTTTTAAAGCATCAAAAAAATTCGTATACCTTTTTACTCAAGCTGATGTTTTTATTCTTCTGCTTGGCGGCAATCTTGTCTTACTTTGAATTGCCTTTTGCTCAGCAAGATACCCCACAAAGTTTTACGTTGGGTATGTTACTGGTTTCCGCTATGGCGATTCAAAATGCAATGCATCGTTTACATTGGCAAAAGGAATCACCCACGACTGTCATGACTGGTTCTACAACGCAACTGATGTTAGGACTTGGCGATTATTTTTCAAAGCCAGTCGCTGAAAAATTAAAAATTCGCCAACAACTCAATGCAATTTTACCCAATATCCTGACTTTTGCGATGGGTTGTGCTGTTGCTGCCATTGTCTATAAGTTTGCGTTACAGGGGTTGTTTATGATTCCCCCCATATTGCTAATTTTGGTCTATATCAACCGTGAAAATTATAAAAAGACTTAATCCTGAGAACGAAATCAAAAAAGAGAATGAATATGGAAAATATTGAAAATACTGATGCTAAACCCACTGGATTTTGGAGCACTTGTCGAGATCCAATTTTATTGACACTCGTCGGCGGTGCGATTGATACGATTGGTTTTATTGCACTTTTTGGATTTTTTACCGCACATGTGACAGGAAACTTGGTGTTGGCTGGTGCTGCTTGGGTAAAAGGCGGTGACGGTATTTGGATCAAGCTTTGCGCAATTCCTTTATTTATTTTAACCGTAGCAATCACTAAATATTGTATTGACCACAGTGAGAACAAGAACAAAACTTTGAGCTATTTATTTCTAGCAGAGGCACTTTTTCTTATTGGTTTTATGGTTGCAGGGATCTATTTTGAACCGTTTAAAGATGCCAATGGAATGACTGTCGCACTGACTGGGGCATTGGGGCTCATTGCTTTGGCCATTCGAAACACATCAAGCAAAACCTTAATCAAGCATATTAGTCCAAGCACCATGATGACGGGTAATACCACTCAACTTGGAATTGATATTTCCAACTATTTAAGAAGTAGAAATGACAGTAATTTAGAAAAATTATTACACAGTTTAAGTATCGTTATTGGATTTGTAGTGGGTGCATTTTTAGGTGCATTTTTATATGTCTATTTAGATTTTTGGAGTGTTGGCTTCTTTGTATTGCCGATTCTTTATTTATCTTATTTGGCTAGTCAAAACAGATTCTCAACGCCATAGGATATTAATGAGATGAATAAGCTTCGATTAGAGACAATAAGTGATGGATTATTTTCAATCATTATTACTGTGATGTTATTGGAGCTTAAGATTCCTGAAGGAAATGATTTTTTGGCATTACATCAGGAATTACATCTGATTTTTAGTTATGTGCTGAGTTTTATTTATGTGGGTATTTATTGGAATAACCATCATCATTTATTTCAAGTGGTCAAAAGCGTAAATGGTAAAACTCTGTGGGTGAATTTACATCTCATGTTTTGGCTCACCATGATTCCTTTTGCAACAGGTTGGTCTGGACAAAGTAATTATGCTGCTGTCCCTACAGCAGTCTATGCCTTTGTTTTATTTATGAGTTCTTTGTCTTATCGCCTGCTTGAAAAAGTACTGATTCATGATGAGGGGCATCATTCATTATTGGTCGAATTATTGGTCGAAGACAATAAATTGATGATCTCGAATATATTATATGCTGCCGCAATATTTTTGAGTTTTTTAAATACTAAATTGGCATTGTTAACACTGGGTATATTGGCAGCTTTCTGGTTTATACCCAATAGAAGTATTGAAAAGTATTTTAAAGATTCAGAAGGAAAGACTTAATTCTTTTTAATCGAGATTAAATTTATTTTAAATAGGAGATTTTTATGATCGAAGTTTTTAATCAATTCTATTTTGAATAGGGTTGATTCACTTTTATTTTTAATATTGAAAGGCACTTGTATTTTAAATGGAAATTTAATTTTTATCTTATCTGTTAAATCAAATCATTTTAAAGGTGTTGATAGATGGACAACTGATAGAACTATTTATTGACGTTTTATTTTCGATATACCTTCAAAGTTCAGGATCGACGTGATTTAAAAACAACAGCGTGATTCAAAAGCAGCAGTAGAAATAACAAAAATCTCCCAGTCTAGTAATAAAGGAATAACCGTATGTCTAAACCGCTATCATCTTTATTTTTAAGTATTTTACTTCTTGGCAGCAGTAGTGCGATTGTGCCACAAGCCTTTGCTAAAACCGCAACTTCAGTCAAGGCTGAAGCACCTGGTGTAGCACCTCAATATGACACTACACATGTTTATGTAAGTGCTCAAGACTTTGAGAAATTTACCAATAGCTTAGTTGCAACTTTTGGTGGAAGTAAATCTAAACAAGGTGTATTTCAAGTGACACCTACACCGAGTCAAACCATGTCACAACTGGTGATGACGCCAGTAGGGACATTTTCAGTATTTGGTTTTAAAACGCCTGTTCCTTATCCGTTTGGCGCTGAGCGTACAGGTTATTTGGTTAAAGATATCGATCAAGCTGTTTCATCTGCGAAAGCGAACGGTGCTGACGTTTTGGTGGAAACCTTTACAGATCCTGTAGGGCGAGATGCTGTGATTCAGTGGCCAGGTGGCGTCAATATGCAATTGTATTGGCATACTAAGCCATCCAAATATGCAGAATTAAAGACCGTTCCTGAAAATCGAGTGTATGTCTCTAAACATCGTGCAGACACATTTGTTCAAAACTTTGTGAAGTTTTCACATGGAAAAGTCATCTCGGATGATGCTAAAGCAGCAGGTGTGGAAATAGGTCGTCCAAATGATCATTACAGACGTATCCGAATCGAGTCAGACTTTGGGAAAATGACCGTATTGGTGACGGATGGGCACTTACCGTATCCATATGGTCATGAAATGACAGGATATGAAGTTAAGAATGTCACCGAAACACTCGATAAAGCACAGAAATCGGGTGCAAAAGTTTTGGTTAAGCCATTTAAAGCCGATGCACGTGAATCTGCCATTCTCGAATTTCCCGGCGGATATATCGCAGAAATTCATGCACCTACACAATGATGTTTTCAACACATAGATAAAATGGCACTTGTATTTTTCGATTTACAAGTGCTTTGAGCATTACTGAAATTTTGAATGAGTCTGCTTGCTTCATACTTGGAATGAATGATGATTGATCGTACATTGCGTCATAAAAAACAAAAACGGATAAAATTAAAAACATACGTCAAATTGATGTTGAGCAGTACCGTCTGCATTGTGAGTTTCACATCTATGAGTGTTGCTTATGCTGAAACAGATTCTGCTGCGATAACGGAGACGGAAACCACATCTTGTCCGACGAGACCCAAGGTTTTAACCAATCGTTGGCAGGAAAATTGGGATGTTTTAAAACAAGATTGTGTTCCTCGAAAGCGTGGCGATCAATTCAAATATATCCCTTTTGGTCATAATAATTATCTGTCATTGGGCGCAAATCTTCGGGAACGTATCGAAATCAATGATCGTGCTAAATTGGGTTCAGGAAATACCCCTAAAGATGGGTATCTGATTCAACGACTTCAGATTCATGCCGATGCTCGGATTGGTGAACATTTACAAGTCTTTACTCAGCTTATTGATTCTAGAGCATTTGATAAGAAAAATATTACACCTACCGATCAAAACCGTTTTGATGTTGAGCAAGCTTTTATTGCTTGGGTGAGTCCACTTCACAATGGCACATTTAAGTTTCGTGTAGGACGCCAAGAAATGGCTTTCGATTTGCAAAGGTTTATTTCAAACCGGGAAGGTCCCAATGTTCGACAGCCTTTTGATGGTATTTGGTCAGCCTATGAGTTTGGTGATTGGCGAGTTTTAGGGTATCTGACTCGACCTGTGCAAATTGATAAAGACGGTTATTTTAATGATTTTTCTAACAGTAATTTAAGCTTCAGTGGTTTTCGTGTCGATAAACAAAATATTTTGGGAGGTGAGCTTTCCGGATATTACTCTCGTTATCAGCGTGATCACGGTGTTTTTCCTAATGCTGCCGGCCATGAAAGCCGTGATTTATATGATGTTCGTCATCTTGGGAAAAAGAATAATATTGATTGGGATATTGAAGCCATGTTGCAATATGGTGATATCGGTTCAAAATCGATTTCAGCTTGGGCAGGAAGTAGTATTGCAGGCTACACATTTTCAGATCATGTGTTAAAGCCAAGAATTGCTTTACAACTGGATGCTGCTTCAGGTGATAGGAACCCAGAAGATGGTGAATTAAATACGTTCAATCAACTGTTTGCCAATGGTTCTTATTTTACCTTAGCTGGGTATACGGGCTACAGCAACCTGATTCATGTCAAACCATCTATCACGATTAAACCAACAGATCAACTCACTTTGATGGGGGCTTTGGGGCTACAGTGGCGTGAAACGACACGTGATGCGGTATATTTTCAAGGGAATAATAGTATGAATAACACCGCAGGACATGGCTCAAAATGGACAGGGAGTTATATACAACTTCGAGCTGATCAAAAGTTCAATGACAATCTATCTCTAGCAGCTGAAATGGTGCATTTTAACGTGAGTGATAGTATTCAAAAGATGGGAGGGGATGATTCCCAATATGTTGGTCTTGAGCTCAAATATGGTTGGTAAATCAAACTGTATATCTTCTTAGTTAATTCCATGTATCGCTTAAATAAGCATGTTGAAAGTGTCAATCTATACGCTTTCAACATGGCTAAGGCTTTATTATTGATTTTTATCGTACTCAATTGAAATGATGTACCATTCTTTCATGCCATGTGGCGTATGTACTTTGATTTCATCATCCACTGATTTACCTAAACAGGCTTTTGCAATTGGTGATTCAAGCGAGATGTAATCATTGCGACCATAAATTTCTTCATTTCCCACGATACGAAATTTAATGGTTTCGCCTGCATCATTTTCCAGTTCAACCCACGCCCCAAAATAGGCTTTGCCTTCTTGTTCTGGGCTGTATTCCACTTTATGCGCCACTTCAAAAAGTTTCATTAAAAATCGAACTCTTCGATCAATTTCACGCAATCTTTTTTTGTTATATTGGTAATCAGCGTTTTCTGATCGATCACCGAGACTCGCTGCCCAAGACACAATTTTGGTAATTTCTGGGCGCTCTTTACGAACAAGATCATTCAATTCATCTTGTAAACGCTGATAACCTTCAGCGGTGAGTAATTTGCGATTCATGAAATAAACTCCAAGGACGTTTAAACAGCGAAGCTTAAAACTTCAATATATGATTTCAGTAATGGATGTATTCGAAAGCTAAGATTTTAAGGATTCAGAAAGTAGCATATTTTGATGCATTTAAACACGAGGCACTTACGTTAAAAAAATATTTTGGCTCTACAGCATAATAATTTAGGGGGATTGATCGAACCGATTGCGTAGTCTTTGTCGGTGCAATGCAACACAAAAAAATGACGATTAAAGTATTGGAAATAGGACGGAATAGGACATATATATGTGTTGAAAAGCCTGAATATTCATCAAATTAATCAAAATTGAAGTAATTTTGAGCACTTGTGCAGAGATTTAACGAAAAGTATTTGCCAATTTGTTTTTTTATTTATATGATAGCCGCCATTGGAAGCGTGGCAGAGCGGTTTAATGCACCGGTCTTGAAAACCGACGAGGGTGTGAGTCCTCCGTGAGTTCGAATCTCACCGCTTCCGCCAAATACAAAAAACCCTGATCATTGATCAGGGTTTTTTACTTTTGGGTTAAGTATTTATAGATTTAAATTATCTATAACGTTGTTGCATGTTAAGCGGGCAAATCAAACCAAATCATTTGTGCATCTTCATTGGCTTTGACAATCGCTTCATCACCAAAAACCAGCGCATCACCTGCTTTGACAATCTCACCTGCAATATCCACTTCACCACGAATCACATGAATATAATTCATTGTTTGTGTAGTTTCAGCTGTAAGCTCATGACCTGCTTCAAGAACAGCAGTTTTTACTTCAGCATTTTGGCGTATATGCATAGGTGCGTTTGCATTTGGACCTGCGATTAAATGCCATTGATTCGGTGCATCATTTGGATCAAGTTTGATTTGCTGATAAGTCGGTTCAGCATCTCTAACATTTGGTTGAATCCAAATTTGAAACAAATGTACATCATCATCATATTGATTGATTTCACTATGACGAACACCAGTACCCGCACTCATCAATTGCCATTCACCTGGTTTAATGTCTCCAGCATTTCCCATACTGTCCTTATGTGAAATCGTACCTGATAACACACAGGTTAAGATTTCCATGTTGTCATGTGGGTGTGTACCAAAACCATTATGCGCTGCAATGTGGTCATCATTAATCACACGAAGCGGACCTACACCCATATATTTTGGGTCGTACCAGCTACCAAATGAAAAGCTGTGAAAACTTTCAAGCCATCCTGCTTTTACATGACCACGGTCTTCGCTACGATGTAAATAAGTTGTCATTGCCTTACTCCTTATCTTTCTATTCTTTCAATAAAGCTATTTTAGGTTTTGATATCAGGGTTTTATATAGCATAAATATTACGCATTGTTCTATTATTGAAATGATTGTTGCTTTTTGAGATTTAATATCATATTTTTGAGACATTAAAAAAGCCTATCCGAAAATAAGCTTTTTTTACAAATACTTGAGATAAGTGCTTAGATTATTCTAAGAACTTCACTGTGGTACCTGATTTCACTTTTTTACCTAAATCATTCGCATCCCAGTTGGTTAAACGAATACAACCATGTGAGGCTGTTTTAGAAATAGTTGAAGGGTTTGGTGTTCCATGAATACCAAATGATTTTTTACTTAAACCAATCCAAATATTACCCACTGGACCATTTGGACCTGGTGGTAGTGACAATGGTTTTAAGTTTTTACCTTGTACAAAATTACTTGGTGAGTAGCTATACCAAGGGTTTGGTGCTACGCCAGTCACTTTATATGTGCCTGTAGGTGACGGTGTATCTGAGCTACCAATGGTTGCTGGGAAAGAACCCACCATTTGGTTTTGTGCATTGAATAGATACAACTGTTTAGCACCTTTATGGGCAACAATGAGGGTAATATTTTCAGGAAGTTCATTGCGAATACTGGTCACAATGATTTTTTCACCCACTTTGTTAAAGCTTGCTTTAGGATTGAGTTTCTTTAAGAAATCTTCATCCATATGAAACTTTTCACCGAGCATTTCAGTCACACGTGTGAAATATAGACCTGGCATTTTGGCTTGTAATGCATAATCCCCCGGAATGGATTTTGCGTAAGGGCCTTTTAAGTCAGCTTCAGTAATGGTGTATTCAACAAATGCAGGTTTTCCAGCTTGCTTCGCAACTAAAGCATTCCATGTTTCTTGAGTAAGCACACCCGTTGGTTTTAAGCCATTCATTTGTTGGAAAGACGAGATCGCTTTTAGGGTATTTTTACCACTAGTACCATCAATTGCACCAGGAGAAGCATGTGCATTGTTGAGCATCACATGAGCGCGTGCATAAACAGGGAATTGACCCTTGCCAATATTGTCATACCATGTCGCATTATTGAGACCATCTAAAGTCCAAGATGCTTTGACTGGTGCTGTTGTTGTAGGTTCTGCAGTTGTTGTGGTTGCAACTGATGATGCGGGAGCACTACCAATATCTGCTGTAGAATCTTCAGTATTCTCTAAATTTTGTAAAGTGTTGGCAGCTTGATTAAGATCTTTTTGTTCCTCAGGGCTAATAATCGCTTCACCTGTACTTGTAGAAGGTACAGATGCAGAAGGCGCATCAATGGCTAAAGGATCGATTGGATCTTGTATAACAGGTGGATTCGCTTTAGAAACATTTAAGGGTTGTTCCGCATGAGTATTTGCAGCGAAGGAAGTTCCTGCAAATATGCAGCTTAAACTCAAAGCAAGAATTGAGCGAACGAACATGTAATTCAACCTTAAGAATTATTCATATTGATTTATTAAAAACCATTGAAGTATTGCAGAAAAATCACAATGATGCAGTATTTGTTTTGTGTAATTCATAAAATATAGATCAAGATGATAGACATTTTAAATACCAAGAAGTTATTCAATACTAGGGCTTTTTGGTATGATAGATGCATTGAAACTTGAATTGGAAAGTAAATGACGACCTTAAAAAATGATCGTTTTCTACGTGCTTTGTTACGTGAACCTGTTGATTCCACACCTGTATGGATGATGCGTCAAGCGGGTCGTTATTTACCTGAATACAGAGAAACACGTGCAACAGCAGGTGATTTTTTATCACTGTGTAAGAATAATGACTTTGCTTGTGAAGTCACTTTACAGCCTTTACGACGTTATGATCTGGACGCTGCGATCTTGTTTTCGGATATTTTGACTGTTCCCGATGCACTAGGCTTAGGTCTATATTTTGAAACTGGTGAAGGTCCAAAATTTAAGAAAACCATTCGTACAGAACAAGATGTAGCAAATTTACCGAACTTCAATGCAGCTTCAGACTTAGATTATGTGATGAAGGCGGTTTCGACGATTCGATCTGCCTTGGGTGGGCAAGTGCCTTTAATTGGTTTCTCTGGCAGTCCTTGGACGCTTGCGACCTATATGATTGAAGGTGGATCAAGTAAAGACTTTCGATTCACCAAACAAATGATGTATGCACAACCAGAAGTGTTGCATGCATTACTCGATCGATTAGCAGATGCTGTGATTGATTATTTAAATGCGCAAATCGATGCTGGCGCACAAGCCATTCAGATTTTTGATAGTTGGGGTGGGGCATTGGCACACCGTGAATATCTTGAATTTTCATTAAAATACATGCAAAAAATCGTGAACGGTTTAAAACGTGAAAACGAAGGTCGTAAAGTTCCTGTCATTTTATTTACCAAAGGTGGCGGTCAATGGCTTGAACCTATGGTGGCAACAGGTGCAGATGCATTTGGTTTAGATTGGACGACTTCACTACAAGTGGCGCGCCAAACAGTCAACGGTCGTGCTGCCTTACAAGGTAATTTAGATCCAGCGACTTTATATGGTTCACCTGCAAGTATCGAAAAAGCTGTTAAAGCGATGTTAGATGATGCGTATGCGGCAGGCGAAAAAACAGGCTATGTTGCAAATCTTGGACATGGCATTACCCAATGGGTCGATCCAGAAAATCCAAAAGTATTTGTAGATACTGTGCATGAATATAGTGCTAGATACTTGGGTTCATAACGCAGAACGATCTGAATGATTTTTTTTAAAGCGTGTTTTGAATTATTGTATAAGGCAGCATCAGCTGCCTTGTTCGGTATTTTATTGCTGTTTGCTTTTGCACTGTCATCTTCTATGGGAGGTGATGCACTTCTTGGAATCTACCGTTATGACTATTTGTTCCTGTTCGCATTAAGCATTCAAATATTCCTTTTATATTATAAATTGGAATCTTTTGCTGAAGCCAAAGTGATTGCGATTTTTCATGTTTTGGCAATGATTATGGAGATATTTTTAACGCATCCTCAAATTGCATCGTGGCAATACCCACAACCTGCTGTATATAAAATTATGACCGTGCCACTTTTCGCAGGCTTTATGTATTCTGCTGTGGGCAGTTTTTTTGCACGCTCCATTCGACTTTTTCACATGAGTTTTGATCATCTACCCAGTTTCGGCAATATGATGGCATTGTCTTTATTGTCTTATTTGAACTTTATGAGCAAATTTTTCATTCAAGATATACGTTATGTATTGCTTGCATGGAGTGTGCTTATTTTTTGGAAAACAAAAATTCGCTTTTACTTACAACATAAACAATTTCAATTACCTATGTTGCCTGTTTTACTTATATTGGCATTTATTATTTGGATTGCTGAAAATATCAGTACTTTTTATAAAATATGGTTATATCCAACTCAAGTTGAACAATGGCATATGGTGGGTGAAGCCAAAATTGTATCGTGGTATTTATTGTTGCTACTGAGCTTAGTTTTGGTGCTTAAAATTCTTGGAAATCGCAATAAAAATGGGCATTGGGAACTTCGGAAAAATATAACATATTGATACATTTTGAGTTTTTATTTTTTATATAAAATGTTTGCTATATCATAAAGATATAGATATGTTTGTATCGTGTGGATCATATTTCACACCGTAAAAAAATAGAATGATTCTATTTAAATTCTGGAGAAATATCATGTTAAAAAAAATGTTATTTGCAGCAGTTTTAGCAGCGGGTTCAACAGCCGCATTTGCGGATAGAGATGTGGGTTGCGGTATCGGTTCACAAGTTTGGGCAGGTCAGTCAGGTAAAATTCCTAAAATCCTTGCGGGTACAACCAATGGTATTTTCGCTAACCAATTGTTTGGTATTACATTTGGTACTTTAGGTTGTAGTGGTACGGGCACGGTAACTGCTCAAGCTGTTACATTTACCAATGAAAATGCAGAAGCTTTAGCGCGTGATATGGCTGTTGGGCAAGGTGAAAGCCTGAACGTATTAGCTGAATTGTTAAATATTAAATCTGAAGATAAAGCTCATTTTTTTGCAGTATCAAAACAGAATTTCTCTGAAATTTATGCAGATGAAAACCAAGATGCATTAAAAATCTTGGCATCTTTACAATCAGTGATGTCAAAAGACGAAGTATTAAAAGCTTACGTTTAATCAAAAAAATCCAGAACCCTGTTTATGTGACAGGGTTTTTTTATCCTTTGCCAAAAACATGAATATTTAAATGAAAAAAAATCTCTATGTTTTAAGTGTTTTACCTTTGATTTTGATGATCAATCAGGCAGTAAATGCCTCGGTTGAGAGTGCTCAACCTTATGTTGAGCAAGCACTGACAGCTCAATTAGACCGTAAAACAACATGGCAGAGATTGATGTATGCCAATAAAAAAGGTCAAAGTGACGTTTCTTATCAAGGCTATTTTACAGCATCAAATGGGAAAAATGATTTAAAACTAGAGCTGATCAGCAATATTGAAGCATTGTTTCAAACGGATGATGACAATCACGCAGTACGTTGCCGATTTCCAGCACGGAGTCAGTGGCTGATTGAGCAACTCAATATTCCACCAGATGCATTACCGAACGTTGAATGCACTGAATTGGATAAATGGTTAAGTCAAATAAAGCCTTATAAAGCGACGCTCATTTATGCAACTGACTTTATGGGCAATCCAAGTTCAATGTTTGGGCATACTTTATTGCGTCTTGACCCGAAAGATCAAAAACAGCTGAATTTAGTGTCGTATGCAGTGAATTATGCAGCAACTATAGAAAGTGGAGATGATTTTAGCTTTGCTTGGAAGGGGGTGACAGGCCAATATCCTGGTGAATATTCATTGATGCCTTACTATCGTAAAGTAAAAGAATATGGAGACTTTGAAAGTCGTGATTTATGGGAATATGAACTATCACTTACGCCCAAAGAAACAGATTTTTTAGTGAAACATATTTGGGAAATGAAACATGTGACTTTCCCTTACTATTTTGCAGATGATAACTGTGCTTATCGTCTATTAGGTCTGTTTGATTTGGTTCGTCCAGAACTCAATTTGGCGCAGCAATTTAAAACTGCTGCAATTCCTGTTGAAACCATTAAAGCAGTTCAAAAGCAAGGTCTGATTGAAAATACAGTCTATCGTCCAGCTTTAGAAACACAGCTGTTGTCGCAAGTTCGACAACATGGGAAAGGTTTGGCTAAAGTTGCACATCAAGTTGCTTTTGCAAAAACTGAAGAAATGGCGCAGCTTTTATCTGGGTATTCTGATGTAGAACAAAGTCAGATTTTAGAAATGGCTTATGATGATCTATATCTAAAATTCACCAGTCGTAAAGTTGATGAAAAATTTGCACAACCTAGATTAAGAAAATTACTGACGCTCAGAAGTGCAATTGCTATTGAAAAACAACGACAGCCACCAGCGACACCTAAAATTGATCCGACCCAATCTCATTATGCACGCCATATTTCTGTGCAAGCAGGGCAGCTTCAAGGCGAATCTTTTGTAGAAATTGGTCATCGTCAGGCTTATCACGATCTCATTGATCCACAAGGTGGATTGCGTACAGGGACTCAATTGAAATTTTTAGATGGGTCTATCCAGTATCGCGATCATCGCTTAAAAGTAAATCATTTTGATGTGTTATCTGTACATTCATTTAATCCAATCACTCCATTCAAAACACCATTGTCTTGGGGTTTCACGTTGGGTTGGAAACAAGAAGCCCTCGATCATCATGGCAAGTTTAATGATGATGATCAGCACGGCGTTTTGAATTTAACAACACAATTTGGTTATACCATTGCCAGTCAATCACGAGACCATTTGTGCTATGCGCAGCTTCAGAATCACATTCAAGCTGGTAAATCCTTAGATGATGGCTGGCGTATAGGGTTAGGGCCAATCATGGGATGTCAAAATATTTGGTCGGATCAATTCAATTCGTTGATACAAGTCGAATTGCCATTTTGGCAAGATTCTAACCAGTGGCAACTTAAACTAAATACTCAACTACAATATGTACTCAATCCGAAAAATGCGATTCGTTTCGCTTGGGAATATCAAAAGCAAGATCATCAAGATTGGAATAAAACCAGTCTTGGCTTTGTGAGGTTTTTTTAAAGCAAGTAAATAGTGTAAATATTCTAAAACCTCAATAAAATAATTGTATAAAAATCAACAAAATATTCCATTAATTTGCTATATTCGCCATTGCGTAAGATGGCTTAAATTTTTTGGAATCAATTGTATGAATGAAGAATATATTGCTCAAATGTCTGAGCAATGGGAACAAATCTGTAATGAATATTCTGCAACTGATTTAAATTATGCCTTTGAATTTATATGTGAATACTCATCTGATTTTGTAGGTGAATTTTATAAAGAAATGATGATCGAAAAGGATGCCTCATTTTTTCTGACTGATGAAATCGTACAAAGTCGTTTAAAAAGCACATTTGAAAAATGGTTGTATGAAAGTTTTAATGTTCCAAATGCCTTAAATTTTGATGAAATTGTAAAAAAGCAGTTCGTTGCTGGGGATGTTCACGCACGTATTGGGGTTCCATCATGGTTAATCATGCATGGTATACGTCAAATTGAACGCAAAGTCTTTGAATTTTTAGCGATTGATGCTGCAACGAATGCATTAAAAGTTGCTGGTTATATCGTACAAATTTTGGCATTTGCCTCAGAAATTATGTGTCGAGCATATGAGGCTAAAGTTGAAGTACATAACGATATTAAACATTCGTATCGTTTATTCTCCGCGATGCAGGATGTTGCTGTGCAAAAAGACAAACAGCGTGGATCATTGTTAAATTGGGAAAATGAACTGATGTTTAAGGTATTTTCAAATACTTTAAATATTCAACACACCCTGTTGTCAAAATCTGAATTTGGATTGTGGTTTATTCATAAAGCGGCATACGCTTTTGCCAGTACGGATCAAGTTGAAATTATCGTTGATAAAATTCATAAAGTGGATCAGATGTGTGAAATCATCAATCAACAACTTGACCCAGAACAATCGATTCAGTTGATTCATGACATTCGTGAAAAAAATCGTCAGATTTTACATTTGGTTGAACAATTGTTCCAAGTTGCCGAATATATTAATTCTGGTAATGATTCATTAACTCAATTATTGAATCGACGCTATTTAAGTACCATCGTGTCACGCGAAATTAATCTGGCAAGAAAAAATCAGTCACCCTTAACTTTGCTGGCGATTGATGCAGATTATTTTAAGAAAATTAATGATCGCTGGGGGCATGATGCAGGCGATAAAGCGTTGCAAATGCTGGCAGATGTCATTGTGGAACATACACGTGGCAGCGATTATGCATTCCGTGTAGGTGGTGAGGAATTTTTGTTATTGTTGGTCGATACGGATATTCAACAAGCGGAAATTGTTGCTGAACGAATTCGCCAACGTGTTGCACAATCTACAGTCAGTTCAATTGCTGGAGCAAATTTTAATTTGACCGTCAGTATTGGATTGGCCAAGTACAATGGTCATCCAGATTATCAACGTTTCTTAGATGCTGCGGATACGGCACTGTATGCAGCAAAACATCAAGGGCGGAACAATGTTTATGTGGCATAACATCTTGATTCTAAGTGCAACACCTAGTCAATGATATTCAGTAGATGATCATAGTATTGTAAAAATAGCTTTTGAGTTTTTAGAAAGGTTATTTCAGAGTTAAAACAAAGCCCCAATGAGGGGCTTTGTTTATAAATGGGTATCTAGATCTTTAAAATGCTGTCTGAAAGACTAAGCTGGAACAGCTTTGGCTTTTTCTTCACGATCCCATAAGCGGTGATCTTGTATCGCAGCTTTAAAATCTTTTGCAACCGCTTTGAAGTCATCAGTGGTAAAGATCGCAGCATCAGGCTCTAAACCGAGTGTGTCGAGAAGAGCTTCTTTATCACCTAACAAAACAAACGGTTTTAAATGCTTATAGGTTTCTAAAACATAATGTCTTGCAACACCATCTTTTTTGAAAGTATCTAGGTTATTGCCATCGATCACGACTACTGCATCATAAGTTACAGATGGTTCACCATTTTGACGCCCATCAACGGCAATTTCTTTGCCATTTTTAGATTTTACTGGTGCAGCGTTTGGTGCCAAGACTTCTGCAATCGCATTTTCAGATTCAGCCCATTTTTTGACTGCATCTACAGATGCTGAATTTGCGCCGTCATGAACTAAAACAGCAATTTTACGCTGTTTAATATCTGGTGCAGGGAAGGCTTCGATGGTCAGTTTCTCTGATGTTTTGATTTTAGCTTCGTGAAGCTTTGCAGTTGGTTTTTTCGGTGCATCGAGACCTAATTCATCTGCCACAAATTGCGCAAGGTCTAGATCAATATTCACCAAGATTTGGTCAATCACACGTTTGCGTATTTCTTCACGTTTTACTTTGGACAATTCAAACGCATAGGCATCTTTAATATGTTGCTGCTCATGTTTTTTCAGACTCTTATAGTTTAATGTCGCTTGTGAAAAATGATCAGCAAAACTCTCTGGGCGGATACGTAACTTACTACCTTCAACCTTTTCTGCATAACTGGTAAATGCTTGAGGATTACCTTTGGCTTCACGAGGGTAGTTGCCATCTACTGAGTTTGGCTCGTAGTTGGCTTGACCTTTGTGAATATCGTGATTGGCAAATCCACCACGGCGGTTGGTGTGATACGGACATACAGGTTTATTAATCGGGATTTGGTTAAAGTTTGGTGTGCCTAAACGATGCAAGTGCGTATCGGTATAACTAAATAGACGACCTTGTAGTAATGGATCGTTACTAAAATCAATGCCCGGTACTACGTTGGCAGGACTGAAAGCCACTTGCTCTGTTTCAGCAAAGAATTCATCTGTATTTCGGTTGAGCACAAATTTACCAAGAGGAGTCACAGGTACCAGTTCTTCAGGTACCAGTTTGGTTGGATCAAGTACGTCAAAATCCCACTTCGCTGCTTCTTCTTCGGTGAAAATCTGAGCACCAAGTACCCATTCAGGATAATTGCCTTGATTAATCGCATCAGTTAAATCACGACGATGAAAATCAGGATCTTTACCATTTAACTTTAAGGCTTCATCCCAAACCACCTGAGCTACGCCTTGTTTAGGGGTCCAATGGAATTTGACCAGATGTGCTTCATTTTTGGCATTGATGAGTCTAAAGGTATGAACACCAAACCCTTGAATTGAGCGCAAATTACGAGGAATAGCACGATCTGACATAACCCATGTGGTCATATGCGCGGTTTCAGTATTAAGTGAGATAAAGTCCCAAAAAGTATCATGTGCAGATTGACCTGTTGGAATTTCATTATGATCTTCAGGTTTTACTGCATGAACAAAATCTGGGAATTTAATGGCATCTTGAATAAAGAAGACAGGGATATTGTTGCCGACTAAATCGTAATTACCTTGTTGGGTATAAAATTTAATGGAGAAACCACGAACATCACGAACTACATCAGCAGAACCGCGACCACCTTGAACAGTAGAAATACGTACAAATATAGGTGTTTGCGTTTTTGTATTGGTTAAAAAGTCAGCTTTGGTCCATTTGTCATTGCCTTCATAAGCTTCGAAGTAACCATGTGCACCGACTGCACGAGCATGTACAACACGCTCAGGAATACGTTCACGGTCGAAATGAATAAGCTTGTCACGGAGCAAAAAATCTTCTAGTAAAGTTGCACCTCGTTCACCCGCTTTTAAGCTATTTTGATTGTCTTCGACTTTTACGCCTAGGGATGTGGTGAGTTCGGTACCTTTAGGATCAGAAAATGCTTCATCTTCAAATTGCTTAATTTTTGCATTGTCCTTTTTGGTCATGATTCATCTCGCTTCAATTTTATTGTGGCTTGTGACAGCTATAAAAAATGCTGTGTTTTTTAAATCATTTTTAGAGTTGATCTTGGATTGGCACAAGGAGGATTGAATGAACCGTCTAAATCAAGAGGTATTTATTCACCATTGTTTTCATTTAGAAAATAAAATTTTGTGCAAATACAAGTATTAATAATCTAAACTGATTTAAGAGAAGTATGTGAAACGGAATGTGTATAACTATTACATTGTAAAAAATGTATTTGCTTAACAATTTGAAAAATAAACATTTTAAATACTTATTATGTAACATCTTTACACGTAGAAACAATTTTGGTTTTTAATCATTATTTTAATTGTGATTCTTATCACGTTTTTATTACGAATCTTTTAATTTATCGTTGGCAATAAAAAAACCCCATACAATGGAGTTTTTTTGTTCAACCGTATTTAGTGGCTTTCTGGGACAGCACTTAAAAATTCACGACGATCTTCTTTATTGGTTTTGAAATCACCAATAAAAGATACAGTACGAGTGGTCGACTCTTGTTTGCCCACACCACGCATCATCATACACATATGTGCTGAGTCGATTACCACAGCAACACCACGTGCACCTGTGACTTCTGCGACTGCTTCAGCAATTTGTTGTGTTAGATTTTCTTGAATTTGTAAGCGACGTGCAAACATTTCGGTGATACGTGCAAATTTCGATAAACCTAAAACATGACCTTCAGGTAAATACGCAATATGAACACGACCATAAAATGGTAATAAATGGTGTTCACACAATGAATAGAATTCGATATTTTTGACTAACACCATTTCACGGTTATCAGAAGGGAAGACCGCATTGTTGGTCACTTCTTCCAAAGTTTTACTATAACCAGACGTTAAATACGAAAAAGCTTTAGCAGCACGCATTGGCGTATCTTTAAGACCAGGACGATTAAGATCTTCACCAACGGCAGTTAGGATGTTGGCGTAGGATTGCTGCATAGACATAAGACGTGTTCACTTACACTGATATTGAACAAGGACGGCATTGTAGCAGAAAACCACTAAAATGCCCTGTTTAAAGGAAAAAAACCGATTATTGATTAAATTTCGGATTTTTTTCACTGCGTTTGAGTAAAACCAATACTGCACCCGTTCCACCTTGCTTTTCAGGCGCACTGACAAAAGCTAAAACATCGCGGTGCTGACGCAGCCAACCATTCACATAGGTTTTTAAGACTGCTTCAGGACCTTTGCCATGTACAATCTTAATCACATTCTGATTTTCTTCTTTAGCCATTTGAATGATTTGTAAAACGGCAGAACGTGCTTCTTCAACCGTACAACCATGCAAATCTACAGCTTCAAACCAACGTAAATTGCCAGCTTTTAGATCTTCAAAAACTCGGTGCTGTAAAGTGGCAATACGATAACTGAGCGCAGATTGACTGCCGACCGGATTTAAAATTGCTTGTGTATCAGAGAGTTCAGCACCTTCAATTTCAGGCGCACCTTCAGCTGCAGCCCGTTTAGCCAGTAATTGACTATCTGGTTTTTTGACTTTGTTGTTTTGAATAGGCGCAATATTACTGGTATCCATGCGTTGAATACCTTGCATGGATTTTTTGAATAAATCTAAATCATCTTCCTGCACTTGTTCTGCTTGAGTTTTAGGCTCTGGCTTTTTTTCAAGGGCACTAGAATGAGGATTTGAGATTTGCTTCTTAAAAGATTTCAGTAAATTGTACTGTTCTTTGGAAAGCGAAGAGTCATGTTTACTCATAGATTAAAAGAACATCAAGTTCAAAGAATTTAACCACAATTATAATCTGAAAAGACAGCAATTTGAACTGAATTGCATTCAGAACTCACGTGTTGCAAAGCAACGACAAAATTTGATCAATGATGTTGTGCTTTATTTACGCTAACTGAGTAGATTTAATACTTTAGGAAATGATGACATGTGTGATTAAATTTTGATTGAGTTTAAATTGATAGGTGATTTGAATTGGGCTGTTGGGGAAATGACCTGAGACACGTGTGAGGATTGAGATGTGTTGACTTTGATTTTCTATAATTTTTAAAGGTTCTGCTTGGAATTGATATTTTTGCATTGCAGATGTGAACCAATTTCTGATTTCTTGATGCCCTTGATAAAAGTGACCTTCATCTTCTAGACATGCATCTGGACTTAAACATTGGATGATATCCATCTCGATATTATCCAAATGGATTGCATAAAAAGTGAAATAGCAGTAGGTAGTTGATCTTGATTCATTTTTATTTCTTTATATAACATTGAGTTACGCTTCCAGTGTTCTATGATTTTTTAACAACACGCAGATGCATAAAAGTTCGTATATATTTTTGATTGATAATGCATTTTCCCTATGATTGACGGTTTATTAAAATGGCAAAACGCTGAGATTTCAATGGTGGAATTGCAACCTGATGTTTAATAATTAAAATATAATGCATTGAAACATACTGAATAGTTTTCCTTTATTTAGGTGTTGAGTGATTGTGAAAATATTTAAATACATTGTGTATTGATTGCTTGATTATTGAATTGTATTTTGTAATTCGAACATCATTTTAAACAAGATATAAGTAATTTTGATTTTTTATCATGTCGATAAAAATAAAGAAAAATTTAAAAAGAACATAAATAAAGTGATTGATTATAATTTTTATATTTATTTGATATTTAAAAATTAATTTAATTACATGGTAGGTATAATTGTTTTGGATAGATAATATATATTGATACGTATTTGCTATATCTATTCACACATGAAAGGAACATGCTGATTTGGTCATTAATACAAATGACAAAATTAGGGTTCATATTATGTCAAATTCAAATCAAGCATCAAACAGTGACCAGATTAAACAACCAGATGCGAATAAACCTAATCCGTCTCAGCAGCAACAACAATTGAATAAAGAACAACAGAAAAATGCTGAAGAACGCCAAAAGTCGATCAATGCTCCTGAGCATAGTGAGGTTTCACAGCCTAATGCACAACCTAAGTAATGATTTAGTCTAAGGAAGGTGAATTAAAGGGGCGAAGGTCCTTTTGATTCATTTGCAATGGTGCAATTGATGATTAAGAAAGTAAAAGTGCATAAGATGTTTGAGGAGTTTCTCATATTGCCTGTCATTCAATATGTTGGTGAATTTGATGACAAAGGGCATCTCATTCGATTATATAATTCAATAAATCAAGAACTAGATCGAATATATGGGACATCTCAATAGATTCTAAATGGTACCGAAGAAGTTTACTTCGTAGAAGGAGATTCCAATTTTCAAGAAGAAACAATTTAAGATTAGAGGGAGATGAAATGAAATTTCCGAAAGTATTAGTCACTTTCTATAAGGAACAAGACCCATCTAAATGCCGATGTGCTTGGGTTAATTATAATGAGGATGGTTGTTTTATCAATGTAACCAGTTATTATGGAAAAGTTTTGCAAGTATCAAATGATGGTAAAGTTAAAATCAATAATGATGTATGGGTGTCAAAAATGAATTTAAATATCAATATATACTAATATTGATGAAATATGCTGACTTATAAATTTTGATTTCAAATATAATCATACAGCAACAACTATAATTAAAATGAGGGCCTAAGCCCTCATCATGATGTGTAAATGAATGATTTATATCTAAACCAAACATAGATTTAAACTAAACGTGGTGTGCCAAATAGATCTTTGAATGCATGATCTGGACGTGGTTGCTTCATAAAGCTTTCGCCAACCAAGAAAGCATGAATGTCATGTTCTTGCATCATCGCAACATCGGCAGGGGTAGCAATGCCACTTTCCGTTACAAGCAATCGTGATGGATCAAGTAATTTTTTTAAACGCAAAGATGTATTTAAATCGACATCGAAGGTTTTTAAATTACGGTTGTTCACGCCCAACAAGCAGCGATCATTTAAGCGCAAAGCACGTTCAAGCTCTTCTTCATCATGAACTTCAACTAAGACATCAAGCTTGTGTTCAAAAGCTGTCTGCGACATTTCTTCAAGCTGCTGATTCGACAAACACGCCACAATCAGAAGAATACAATCTGCTTGCAAAGCACGAGCTTCAATTACCCCATAAGGATCAATTAAAAAGTCCTTACGAAGTGCAGGAAGGGAACAATGTGAGCGAGCAATCTGAATGTTTTCATCCGCACCTTGGAAAAAATCCACATCGGTCAATACAGATAAACATGCAGCACCTGCGCTTTCATATTGTTCTGCAATTTCAGCAGGATTAAAGTTTTCACGAATAATCCCTTTAGATGGCGATGCTTTTTTAATTTCCGCAATCACTCCAGGTTGTTTACCACGAAGCGCTTGAGCAAAACCACGGACAGGTGTTGCCGCCTGAGCAAGTTCTTCAACATCTTTGTAACTACGTTGTTTTAGACGAAGGGCAAACTCTTCATGTTTACGATCGACAATTTTACCTAAAATGGTATTGGCAATATTGACCATGAGATTTTCCTTATTCCTGTGTTTCGTAGTGTTTGATGGTTTTGGTAAATTCAGACAAAACGCTAAGTTTCTCTAAAGCTTGACCACCATAAATAATGTCATGCGCCAACGCGACACCTTGTTTATAAGAAGTGGTTAATCCAGAAACATAGATGCCAGCACCTGCATTTAAAGCAATCATATGGGCTGCTTTTTCACCCACAGCGGATTTCTTTTTACCCAATGCATCTTTGATGAGCTCATAACTTTGTGCTGAATCTTCAACCATTAATCCGACTAAGGTTTGTGATTCGATATCGACATGTTCAGGAGTGATTTCCCATTCAGTCACTTCGCCGTTTTTCAGCTCAGCCACATAGGTGGTAGACGCGAGACTAATTTCATCTAAACCATCTTTAGAGTGAACCACCATCACGTGTTCAGCACCGAGTTGTTTCATGACTTCAGCAATTGGACGGCAAAGCTCATCAGAGAAAACACCAATCACTAAGCGTTTTACTCCAGCCGGATTCGTAAGCGGGCCAAGTAAATTGAAAATACTGCGAATGCCTAACTCTTTACGAGGACCTACCGCATATTTCATGGCTTTGTGATGATTTGGTGCAAACAAGAAACCTACACCCATTTCACGGATGCAACGTTCGGTTTGATGCATATTGAGATCTAAATTGATACCTGCTTTTTCAAGCAAATCGGAAGAGCCAGATTTCGTAGAAACGCCTCTATTCCCATGTTTTGCAATATTTGCACCTGCCGCTGCAATCACAAATGCGGATGCAGTTGAAACATTAAATAAGTTTTGACCGTCACCGCCAGTACCAACAATATCCACTAAATAAGGTAAATCACTGACGTCAATTTTAATGGCAAACTCACGCATGACACGGGCAGCAGCAGTAATCTCATCGATACTTTCGCCTTTTAAGCGCAGACCCATCATGAGCGCGCCAATTTGGGCATCGGTTGCTTCACCATTCATGATGGTTCGCATTACATCTTCCATTTGAGGCTGTGTGAGCTCAATATTTTTGGTGATGTTATTTAAAGCTTGTTGAATATTCATGTGTTTAAGCACTCTTATGCGTAAATATCTAAGAAGTTTTTAAAGATTTGATGACCGTGTTGACTCAAGATAGATTCAGGATGAAATTGCACGCCTTCAATAGGCAATGTCTTATGTTTTACACCCATGATTTCTTCCATCGAGCCATCAGTTTCATTGGTCCAGCAAGTCACTTCCAGACATTCAGGAATCGTTTTTTGATCAATCACAAGTGAGTGATAACGCGTCGCTGAAAAGGGGGAAGGAAGGTTGCTGAAAATACCTTTATCACTGTGGTACATGTCAGATAAGCGACCATGCATCACTGTTTTGGCACGAATGATATCTCCACCAAATGCTTGTCCAATCGCTTGATGACCTAAACACACACCCAGGAGTGGAATTTTTCCAGCAAAATGCTGAATTGCAGGCACAGAAATACCTGCCTCAGATGGAGAGCAAGGCCCAGGACCAATCACCAAATATTTCGGTTGCCATCGTTCAATATCTTCTAATGTGACTTCGTCATTGCGAACAACTTTTACTTCTTGATTTAACTCGCCAAAATATTGGACGATGTTATAAGTAAAGCTATCGTAATTGTCTATCATTAAAAGCATGAGACTAAACCTACTAACCTGTTAAAATTTATGCACTTTATTGTGCTAGTGTATCCATGATCATGACTCTAAAATATGACCCATATCATTGAAGATTATTTTTTAAAAATAACAACGTTCAATGTGTATCTAGAGTGGGAAACATCATAGCAAAAAATCCACAATTTCAGCGTAATTATTTTAGTGAGTGATTGTTTTGATGATGAAACTGATCTATTTCTACAAAAATCGGCTTAGATGCAGGCTTAGTGATGAGGGGCTGTTGATATTTCAGCCATGCGTTTTGTTATAGGCTAATTGTTATAGACTAAACAACACAAATTAGGCATCAATCGAAGACAATGGTTATTCCGTTGCCGAGGTTAAAATTTTTAATATAAATATGAATGGACGATCGCTTAAAAAATAGAATATTATCAATAAAAAGTGAATAATACTCGCACAGTTTGTAGCAATTCATACACTATATTCTGAATAAATTTTAGCTGAATTGCTTTACTGTAGAGTGTTGATTTTTCACTATATGATGTATACTTATCCAAATTTTATATCACTTATAATAATTTTATGATTTAAAAATATACTTGCTCATTGTGTGATGTATAAATACGGAATAGGGAAATTTATAAATTCTTCACATGAATATATAATGCTGGGGGCTAAATGAAAGAAGAAGTAAAAATAGCAATATTTGGGTTGAGTCTTAATGTATTGGAGAATATTAAACAAAAAATAACAAGTATTTATGCTGACTCAGTAGAACTTAAATGGGCAAATATTGCAGACCCTCAATTGGATATTCTTCTCGTCAATGATATGTTTTTTGGCTCACCGACCATACAGAGTTTGGTCAATGGCAACCGTGTTCCTTATCTAAGATTAGTCAATGACAGCAATAAGTTAGGCAAGATAGAAAACGATGTTCTGTATTTGCCATTAACATTATCTGACACCATTCAAGATTGGTTTAAACAAAGTTATAAAAATGTGCCAACATTACAAGCCAGTGCATCGACCAAGACAGAACAGCATAAGCCTGTTAATGTTGATTATGAAAAGGTTTTAGATGAATTCCTCAGTGGTAGAAATGGCAATGTCCAGGTTTTCGATAGCAAAGGAAATATTGCGATTGTCAACACCAATACTGAGCAAGTGTGGATGAATGCTGAAAGACGTATTGCTGGTACAGATCAAACCATAAATTTTACTTATGCAACCATGCAGACCATGCAATCTGTAACGTCACAACAAGGTAAAGATTTAAGAACATGGTTATGGAATCTACTGTGGTATTCACCTGTGTTAGATCAAGATATTTCCTCCGATGTTTATTTTAAATTGAATGTTTGGCCACAACCTGAAATGGTTCAAGATCGTCAAAATATCTTTAAAATTGCGGCCTGTTTTGAACGAGGCGCCAGCATTAAACAAGTGCAGAAAAAGCTGAGTTTAGATAAAGACATTATTGAGCGTTTTGTTTCGGTATCATTGTTATGTAAAGCAATAGTTGAGATTCAAGAGCAGGATGCGAAACTTAAAATAGCAGATCAGCGTCCTGAAGGTTCATTGCGTGGGTTCTTCGGCAGTTTAAGAAGTAAATTAGGATTATAAATTCAAAAGAACTGTCGAAAACACAGCTGTATAAGGGATAAAAATAGGGGAATTTCGTGATTTTACAAAAATATAAAATCGTCTTTGGCGGTACCATGGGGGCAGGGAAAACAGAAGCGATTAAATCATTGTCTGAAGTCTCTGTATTGTCTACAGAAGCGATGAATACGGATGAAGAATCACATACCAAAGCACTCACCACAGTGGGGATTGATTATGGTGAAATTCGTCTAGATGATGGTGTGGTTGTTGGGTTGTATGGGACACCTGGTCAGGATCGTTTCGATTTTATTTGGACCGTGATTTGTAAAGGTGCGCTGGGTGGCGTGATTCTGATCGATCATTCGAAGAAAACAGCTTTAGAAGATTTACAGTTCTATATCGATTCATTTAAAGATAATTTAAATAACATGATTATCGGCATCACGCATTTAGACCAAGATGCAAAACATTTACTCAAGAAATATCGTGATTGGGCAAAATTGAACAGTTATAGCATGCCAATTTTTGCAGTTGATGCACGCAATAAAAATGAAATATTAATGCTTGTAGAAGCGCTTATTGCACGTGCTGAAATCGAAAATATATAACTTATATTTTAAATTTGATGTTTTAAAGATGGGGCTAAGCCCCATTTTTTCAATACATAGATCTCTTGCACAAATCAAAAATGATTTATGCAAGAAGTTTTCATGTTCTGAGTATTTTAATAATTCTAAAAAACAAAATATACTGCTGTAGCAGTAAATCAAAGTTTATATTCTATCAATGTGTTACTTAAGCCAGCTTCTCTTTATTCTTAAGTTATCGTTCAATGCTGAGTTTTATATCTTAAATATTTGATTTTACATATTTGCAACATAAATTTTAAAAATGAAATCGCATCCGTACGCTTTAAAATCCCCCCTTAATATTTTGATTGAATATAAATGTCAATCTAAGTGAAATTGAAGAATTAATTATCAATCCTATAGTTGCGAACGCTGAATCAGCGCAACATGTTTAGATCAAGTTGTGCTTGTTTTTTGTGCAGATTGTCTGATGGAGTATATACGCGCACCTTAATGGTGCGATCATTTTGTTATAAAAATTAAAGTATAGTTCTGTGGGTTAATATGGTGCATTTAATCTTTGACACAGTATAATACGCTTAGTCATAAGCAATCTAAGCTTTTTTTCTCATAAGAAATTCAAGATTTTAGATACAGTCTCAAAAGTTGGTATGAGAATTGCTTAATAGATACCAACTACTAACACGCACTCGGGCAGTGCAATAAAATTCATTGGAGCAAATGAGCATGGCGAACAAGGTCCTTCAACTCATACAAGAAAGTGGCGCAAAATGGGTCGATTTTCGCTTTACTGATACCAAAGGTAAGGAACAACACGTAACTTATCCTGCTGACACAATCGATGAAGATACTTTTGAAGACGGTAAAATGTTTGATGGTTCATCAATTTCAGGTTGGAAGGGAATTGAAGCGTCTGACATGATTTTACGCCCAGATGCAGAAACAGGTTTTATCGACCCGTTCTTCGCTGAGCCGACTGTAGTTGTGACTTGTGACGTAATCGAACCTTCAACAGGTCAAGGCTACGACCGTGACCCACGTTCGATCGCTCGCCGTGCTGAAGAATACTTAAAATCAACAGGCATCGGTGATACAGCATTCTTTGGTCCAGAACCTGAATTCTTTGTATTTGACGAAGTGAAATGGGAAATTGACATGTCTGGCGCTCGCCATACATTGATTGCTGAAGAAGCAGCTTGGTCAACAGGTAAAGACTACGAGTCTGGTAACTCAGGTCACCGTCCACGTGTGAAAGGTGGTTACTTCCCAGTTCCTCCAGTAGATTCTTCACATGATATGCGTGCAGATATGTGTGCAAAAATTGAAGAAATCATGGGGCCAGGTCGTGTAGAAGTACATCACCACGAAGTAGCATCTTGCCAATTAGAAATTGGTGTGAGCTTCAACACAATGGTTCGTAAAGCTGACGAAGTACAACAGTTCAAATATGCTGTTTGGAACGTAGCACACCAATATGCAAAAACTGCGACTTTCATGCCTAAGCCAATGGTTGGTGATAACGGTTCAGGTATGCATGTTCACATGTCAATCTCTAAAGATGGCAAGAACTTGTTCGCTGGTGACGAATATGCAGGTCTTTCTGAAACTGCACTTTACTTCATTGGTGGTGTGATCAAACACGCGCGTTCATTGAATGCAATCACGAACCCTTCTACAAACTCGTACAAGCGTTTAGTGCCACATTTCGAAGCGCCAATTATGCTTGCTTACTCAGCACGTAACCGTTCTGCTTCTATCCGTATTCCATACGTTTCAAGCCCTAAAGGTAAACGTATTGAAGCACGTTTCCCAGATCCAATGATGAACCCGTACTTAGGTTTCGCAGCATTGTTGATGGCGGGTATCGACGGTATTCAAAATAAATTGCACCCAGGTGAAGCTGCTGACAAAAACTTGTACGATCTTCCTCCTGAAGAAGAAGCAAAAATCCCTACAGTGGCACATAGCCTAGATATGGCGCTCGAAGCTCTTCAAGCGGATCACGATTACCTTCTTAAAGGTGGCGTATTCACTAAAGAAATGCTTGATGCTTATATCGAGCTTAAAACTGAAGAAGTTCGTCGTCTTAACACGACTACTCACCCAGTTGAATTTGATATGTACTACAGCTTGTAATTCTTTAAAGAATTTCACTGTGAAAAACCCGCCTTGTGCGGGTTTTTTATATTCTTGCGTTAATATAAACCCTGAGATCAATAGTTTGAGTTGTTATGGCTAAACCACGTAAAAAGAGTACAGGCTTCTTTCCATGGATTGATCCGAATGATCATGAGAAAGGCTTTAAGCTAAATTTTTCAGAAGTCATTTATTTGGAAGTGGGTCGTACAATTGAAGGATATAAACAAGCTGAATTTATCGAACTCAAGAACCCTGAACTGGCATTGGCTTTTGATTATCCAAAAACTTTTTATATCAGTGCTGAAGGACTGATTTTAGTGAAAACAGCACAAGGTAAATTTGAAGTCATTGCAAAAACGGATAATGCTTAATTATCTGATTCTGTCAGCCCCTCATTGCAACTTATTCGATTATTTATTGTTTATCATACACTTTATAGAAGTGTAAGGCTGACATACAAGGCAACAGGTATGGACAATAAAGCCAATAATGTACTTAACATGACGGCACTTGCTGCTTTTTCTGGATGTAAATCTAGATTGGTGGAAATAATGACTACATTGGCAGCCATTGGGGTAGCGGCCATCAGTGCAATCACTTGTAAAGTTTCTTTATTTACTGGCCATAGCCATGCAAATATTAATAGGGCAATGCAGGGATAAACGGCTTGCTTCCAAAAGCTGCTTAAAATAGCAAATGTCCAATCCACTGCGAGTTTTGAAAATTGTGCAATGGTGATTCCAATACACATCATACCTAATACACTATAGGCACCTTTAAAATTTGCTAGAAATGAAGCAGCAATATCATCAATTGGGATTTGATAAAATTTGAAGATGATGCCTAAAGTGGCGGCATAAATAAGTGGAAGTTTGAGTACTTTAATCAAGCTTTCTTTCATATTCATTGCACCAATGGCTGTCATAAAATAACCGATGGTGAATTCGTATAAAGTGATGCCAATAATAATAAAAATTGCGATGGCGATTTGATTTTCATTAAATATTGCGAGGACTAGAGGTAATGCAAAATAACCCGTATTGCCTGTACCACCAGCAAATCCAAAGAGATTGATGCGACCATCATGCCAGATTCGTTTTGCGAAAAGCATTGCAAACATTGCCATTGTAGATGCCATGACAAATGCGACAAATGAATATTTTAAATAAGTCCAATTGGCAGGTGACTGAACAATGGCATAAAAAATGACAAAGGGCGAAATCACGTAAATGAGTAGCGCTGAAATCCCCTTTGCATCCAATTTGAGATTTTTTCCAAGTAACCAACCTATTGCAGTTAAAGACAATAAAAGCAGTACTCGAATAAACAGTTCGATCATCATAGAGAATACTTAGGGGTTGAGTTTTACTATTGTTGATTGATCAAAGGTATATGTGCCATAACATCTTTGTAACCAACGTTTGCCTACAATTTCACCACGTCCATGCATGCATCTTAAATTATTAAAAATCAGCAGATCACCAGATTTCCAATTCTTGGTTGAGTGGATTTTTTTACTCAGTTTTTTCAGTTCTGTTAACGCATTTTCTGCTTCTTCATCCAAAGCAGTAATACTATGTAAAGCCGCTTTAATTTCATAATGTCCATCGACCAAATCCAGCACAGAATTGGTCATATATCGATGTTTAACTTTAAATGTTTCTGGCGCTATATGGACAAAGCGAGATTGAAATAAGATTTCCTTATGTTGGTTTGAGAGTTCTGCAATTAAATCATTGAGTGAAATCAGGTTGGTTCCTGTTTGTTTTTGATCCATTAAACACAACAAAGACAATGAGTGCGGTCTTATAGAGCGGGACAAATAAGCACCATCTGTATGGAAGTCGAATTCTACAGTACCTTCACTGGATACACTTTTGGCAAGCTTATTCTCAGAGGGTGTGATTTCATGAACCAAAGCCCCATTTTTCTCTTCGAGATAGGAGAAGGGGGTTAAACCACAAGCTTTGGTCACACCAATCAATGCGAGTTCCGATATATAGCCTTTGTTATAAGGTCTCGTCGCATTACACGGCGGATTTCCGATTTGATCATCAATGGGAATGTTGGAAAATTCGATAAAGCCTTTCCCATTTTTAAGCTCATCTTTATGTGATTCATCAATATTTAAATAGTGATGGGCGATATTGGCACTTTCTTGAATCAAATCATCATTAAATGAATTCTGATGGGGGGTTAGGCTGAGTAAAGTGTTTTTCCATGCTTTTGAAGTACGAGATTGTATGCTGATATTCATCATCGACCTTACTTGCTTGAGTGTGTAGCAAGAACACTAAAGTTATTTTATGAAGGTTTGATTACTATTTTAGCGTTAATTTTCATTTAATCAGCACAAAAACTTATGTCCTAATGTTGTTTAAAGCTATGCAAACGGTTGGCAAGCTGTAGCTATACGCTTTTAATGAGGCTGAATGTACATTTTTATGCATACGCATTTTTAACAAATGAATGTATAACTTGAGTTAAAATTATGCTAATTCGTTTGAGAAATACACTATGCAAAAAAAACCATTGAATAAGCAGGAGATATCCCCTGAGCTTAAAACATGGTTATATGCATCTGGATCACTCACCCAGCAACTTACTGATTTGGCGGGTGGTCAATTCAAGGTTCAACTTATCCGTGAAAAATTTCAACGTCTAAACTTGATCGATGCAGTTTGGATGAAAGCACCGCATCACCATACGTCATGGGTTCGTGAAAGCTATTTGTATGGAAGTGGTGCAGAGCCTTGGGTAAAAGCAAAAAGTATATTTCCAATCCAAAGCTTGTATAAACGCGCACGTATTTTTAAACATATTGGTCGAAAACCGATTGGTTGGTTTTTATTTCAACGGACTACGCCAGATTGTGAGCGACGTGTGCTGCTGTTAGACGATGGTTGGACACGTCAGAGCTGTTATACTTGGCATGGATGCAAATTTATCGTTCAAGAGACTTTTCTTCCTGCTTTTGAACGCTATCTTCAAGATCATTGATCCAGTGATCTAACTTTAATTTAATAATGTGGTAAAAGGGCAGTCATGGCTACTGTGCAGCATATAACTTGGCGTGAGCGCTTAGAAGCGTATTACTACTTGTGTCGATTTGATAAACCTATTGGTACAGAATTGGTGTTTTGGCCAACGATGTGGGCGCTCTGGATTGCCAGTCAAGGTGTGCCCCGTGTGGAAATATTAATACCTATGATTTTAGGTGTGATTTTTATGCGTGCGGCAGGCTGTGCCATTAATGATTTCGCCGATCGTAAAGTCGATGCACATGTTGAGCGGACTAAGACACGTCCATTGGCAACGGGCATAATCCGTGGCAGAGAGGCAGTTTTTGTCTTCTTATTCTTAGTGGCAGCCAGTGCGTGTTTGCTGTTTTTCTTACCCATTGAAACATTTTATTGGTCATTTGGTGCTTTATTCTTAGCATTCATTTATCCATTTATGAAGCGCTATACCCATTTGCCACAAGTTTTTCTAGGTGCTGCTTTTTCATGGTGTATTCCTATGGCATATACCGCTGTTGGACAAACACCAGATTTAACTTGTTGGCTGCTTTATTTTGGAAATTTAGCTTGGACTGTGGCTTATGATACGCAATATGCCATTACAGATCGTGAATATGATTTAAAAATTGGGGTAAAGTCGACCGCCATTTTGTTTGGTCGCTATGATATTGAAATCATCTCTTTACTTCAACTCAGTAGCATTCTTTTGATTGGTTGCGCATTTTATCTCGAAGATATTTTAATACCTTTTGGTTTGATTGCTTTAGCTGTAGTTGCAGTTGATTTTATCTATCAATGGAGCAAAACAAGTGATCGTGACCCTCAGCGTTGTTTCTGGGCATTTCGTCATAATCGTTGGGTGGGTGTAATTATTTTTATTGGGATTTTATTGGCCTATTGGTAAGTTATCCATTGAGATTTTCGTTATTTATATAGTCATCAAAAGCATCGCAGTTCGATGCTTTTTTTATGGTTTGTATTTTAGGTGGGACTTTAGTTTTTCTAAATGAAAGCAAAATGCAAAATAATTATTTCAGTTTTGATTTAATTGGCATAAATAAAAATAATTGTGATTTATTAAATATTTAAATTAAAAAAATATTCATAATTTAGTTGTTAATTGTGATGAATATGCAATCATTTAGCGAAAAGATTAATCATGGTGAATTGTTGTTTCATTCTTATTCAAATTATTAATGCATGAATGATCAACGAAGTAACATCTTAATCGTCTTTATCTTGATTGTGATTATAAAGATTGACGTATGAATGAATACCCGCAAAGCAAATTTTTAAGGCGATCAATTCAAGATGGATTGCACTTAAAGTATCGTCCATCATTTTGGACAAAAATCCATTTAGATCCATGGCTTCTTGGCTTATTGTTTATCAATGTGGCAGTGGGGTTGATGGTGCTATACAGTGCTTCTGCGCAAGATCTCAATATGGTGATCAAACAAGGCACTAGTTTTATGTTGGGTACGATCATAATGGTGATCTGCGCGCAAATTCCCCCTAAGGTTTATCAAGCTGCGAGTCCCTATTTTTATTATTTAGGATTGGCAATGCTGATTCTGGTCATTTTTATTGGAGATACCCGTCTTGGGGCTAAACGCTGGCTGACTTTGCCAGGAATAGGAAGTATGCAACCCAGTGAGCTTATGAAGTTTGCAACGCCGCTTATGGTCACTTGGTATATCACACGTAATCCATTACCGCCTAAATTTAAGCATATTGTTATTGCTGGCATTTTGATGGTACTGCCCATGATTTTGATTGCCTTACAGCCTGACTTAGGGGCAGGAATCTTAATTATGATTAGTGGTGTATTTGTGCTTTTTCTCAGCGGGATTTCATGGCGCATTATCGCAGGTTCAATTGGCTTTGTTTTAGCGTTATTACCCATCTTGTGGATGTTTGTCCTTCAAGCTTACCAGAAGAAGCGAATACTCACTTTGTTTGATCCAGAATCCGATGCCTTGGGGGCTGGATGGAATATTACTCAATCTAAAATTGCCATTGGTTCAGGTGGTTTTTTTGGAAAGGGCTATTTAAATGGTACCCAGTCACATCATGGTTTTTTACCTGAACACCATACAGATTTCATTATGTCGACCTTTTCTGAAGAGTTTGGTTTGTTTGGTGTATTCCTGTTGTTTGTGTTGTATGGTGCCATTATTATTCGCTCGCTGAGTATAGCCATGATGTCGTTTCATAACTATGGTCGCATTTTGGTGGGGACGTTGGCGTTATCTTTCTTTTTCTATGTAGCTGTTAACTCAGGTATGGTCAGTGGAATTTTTCCTGTAACAGGGGATCCGTTACCCTTCTTAAGTTATGGTGGTACAGCAGTGATTACCTTAATGGCTGGCTTTGGCATTATGATGTCTGTACATACCCATCGATAAAGCTTGATCCATATTCATTTACCAATCACTTCTTTTTGAAGATGCTTAACCGTTGGGATATGGTCATATCTGACGACGCGATATCCTGCTTCATTGAGCATGGCATCTCGCTTGGCATCTTCATCTTCTTTACCTGTATGACTGGGATCATCTAACTCGATAATACAAATCACATCCAAATGATGATTCAAAATCACGAAATCTGTAACCTTGCGATTGAACTTATTACGTGTGGGCATGTAATCACTGGTAATTAAAGAACTAAAAGCCACTTGCACCAAAATATGATGATCAGGAAAGGCTTGCTTTAAACGCTGAAACATCTTTGTTTCAAAGCGAGTAATGACTGGCTTTGAGTAATATTCTCTTTTATTGGTGGTTGTTTCAGCAGTAGATTTGCTTTTTACTTTTTCAGAGATAATGGTGATGAAGAGTGCGATACTAAATGCACATCCAATAATGAAAAATGTAAATTGACTTGCATGAACCACAGATATTCGTCTTTCTATGAGATAAGAAAAAACCCACTCGATTGAGTGGGTTTTTAGAATCTTGGCTCTCCAACCTGGGCTCGAACCAGGGACCTGCGGATTAACAGTCCGTCGCTCTACCGACTGAGCTATTGGAGAATCTGATACGCATTCTATGTATCTAAATTAGATGGGTCAAGGGTTAACAATGAAAAAAAATAAAAATTCAATGCAACTGTTTTAAAAACAATCGGAATAGTACTTTTGGGTATCGTAGTTTTGGATATATAGGTATTTCAGCTATCTGTGAGGTCAAAGGTTGAATAATACAAAAGCGTCGTGAGTTGAAGATAATGATCTTTCCATTGTGAAACTCTCTAATGTTTTTAGCTTATTACTCGTCCTCTATTTCACTTTCATTTGAGTCGAGTGATGGGTCATTCACTTCAGGGTAAGTTTCGTCTTCTATTGTATTTTGTGAATGGTCAATGTCTTTCGCAGTAGTTGAAGTCACGATTTGATGCTCTATGTTTTTAATCAATTGCATGTAACTTTCAGTTGATTTCATTGGATTGGCTTGACGACATTCATTGAGTAATTGCATCAGTTCATTTTGTTTTATATTGGGTTGTACGTGGCTTTTAATTTTATGAATTAGAGCTTGATGTTGCTGTGTATTTAGCTCTTTTGCACAATAATACAGGCGCTCGTACATTAGGGTTGGTGCGGCTCTACTCGATTCCGTACGTTGTGTGCATTGGAAAACGACATAGACAATGGCAATGACGACGGACCAAAAAATTAATGATTTAAGCCAAGGTGTGTTCATGTTGTTTTTTTAAGGATTGGATATGTTTTAAAAATAATCATTTATATGGAATTAAGCAACTGTAAAATAAGTGGTTTTCCTGATGTTTATTTTTTCAATCAAATGGTGGCGTATTTTCCAAATTTTGCTCAATCAAGTTAAATGTTTCTTCTAATTCATGTTGAGGCATAATCGTCAAAAAGCCCAAATGATTGACTAAGGTCACTAATTTTGGATCAAGATAACGTTCAAACTCAAAATTTAATGTTTGATTATATTCATTGATTAAACTTTCACGTTTAGCTTCATCTGTATAATAAATAAAAGACAAAAAATTTAATGCATCAAATCTGGACTCAACAGTGAGAAAGGAGAGTGGAAGTTTGATTTCATTTCGTATTGGATGTCCATTTAAGGTGATTTTTGTTGTATCTGATGTTTGATAGATCACAAGATCCATAGCAGACATAAATCGGTTTAATTTTTGAATGATAAAGCCTGTTTCTTCTATGTTTTTAATTTCAATAATTTTATTTTTCAGAAAAGCCCTAGATTGAATCGTATGTGCACTTATTTCTACATAAGGTAGTCCATGCCTAAATAAAAACAGTATGGAATACAACATTAATATCATAAGTAGTATTGAAGAAATGATGAGGATGTAGGCAATCCAAGGATCTGAAAGTAGGATCTCTTGTCCAACAAAATACAAGACTGCTGAAAGCAAGGGCATCGTCAACAAATATATGATCATGTGACGTTTAGACATGGTGAACTTAATTTTATGATCTTGATTCATTTTGATTTTATTCATTGTATTTTGATGTTTATTGTATAGATAAAAAAAGCCCACGTCATGATGCGTGGGCTTTTTAGAATTTGGCTCTCCAACCTGGGCTCGAACCAGGGACCTGCGGATTAACAGTCCGTCGCTCTACCGACTGAGCTATTGGAGAATCTGATGTGCATTTTAGCAGGAAAGTGAACGTGGTCAAGTCCAAACTCAAAAAACTTGCTCATTATTGATTTGTTTGTATTTTTTATCATCAGATTGTATTGAATTTATAGGATAATTGAAATTTTATTCAATAATAAATTCAAAATATTCCGTATCGAGAAGCTGTGTAGATCGTGGATTTCAGTAATGCATTGCATGAGTACTGTGAAACGTTTTTAAGTTAGGTCAGCTTATATCACTTGAGAAAGTTAAGTTATTTACAGGGGGATTATCATTTGAATGTTATTGAAAATATTTTTTGAAATAAAAAAAGCCCACGTCATGATGCGTGGGCTTTTTAGAATTTGGCTCTCCAACCTGGGCTCGAACCAGGGACCTGCGGATTAACAGTCCGTCGCTCTACCGACTGAGCTATTGGAGAATCTGATGCGCATTTTAGGGAGGAAAGTCAAAGCCGTCAACACGTAAATGTAAAGAATTGAAGCGTTTGACTTATAATTATGCATTTATATCTTTTTAAATAAAAAAATCACCCATAAAGGGTGATTTTTTCAACTAAAAATAAGTTTTCAAAAAACTTATTTTTCTACGCCAGCTTCTTGACCAGCATATTTAGCATTTGCATAGTCCCAGTTCACTAAGCTTTCTAAGAAAGTAGAGATGTATTTAGGACGAGCGTTGCGGTAATCGATGTAGTAAGCATGTTCCCATACATCAATTGTTAATACAGCCACTTGACCATGAGCAAGTGGAGTATCTGCATTTGCAGTTTTAGTAATTGATAAGTTGCCGTTTACTTTGTCAGCAACTAACCAAGCCCAACCTGAACCGAATTGAGTTGTCGCTGCAGCAGCAAATTCTTCAGCGAATTTTTCGTAAGAACCGAAAGCTTCATCAATTTTAGCTGCCAAAGCGCCAGTTGCTTTACCGCCACCGTTTTTAGCTAAACAGTTCCAGTAGAACGTGTGGTTCCAAACTTGAGCAGCATTGTTGAAGATACCTGCCTTAGATGCATCACCAGCAGTAGCTTTGATGATTTCTTCTAAAGTTTTACCTTCAAGGTCAGTGCCTTTGATTAAGTTGTTTAAGTTAACAACGTAAGTGTTGTGATGTTTGTCATGGTGGTATTCAAGAGTTTCTTTGCTGATGTGGGGAGCAAGATCTT
Organism: Acinetobacter shaoyimingii; assembly: GCF_011578045.1. Taxonomy (NCBI): domain Bacteria; kingdom Pseudomonadati; phylum Pseudomonadota; class Gammaproteobacteria; order Moraxellales; family Moraxellaceae; genus Acinetobacter; species Acinetobacter shaoyimingii. Next base: position 2,544,238 of record NZ_CP049801.1, on the reverse strand, counting down.
CGTAACCGTATGGTAGAGCCGGTAAAGTAATGGTTGTCATGTTTTCAATTCCTTGCGATTTGCTGGGTTTTGACATTAAGTAGCGTTATTGTAATAGATTCTTTGCCCTAAATGCGCATTGATCATAAATAACAATACAGAATAAAGCTCGAATTAATACGTATAAAGGAAATAAGCCATCACTTAATGTTGAAATTAAATCGGGTTATTTAATTCGAAATAACTATACTCAATATTGAACTGTTCTGAAATAGCTTTGGCTAATCGTTGAACACCATATTTTTCAGTCGCATGATGCCCACAAGCATAATAATGCACATTCAATTCTTGAGCTTGATAAAAAGTACGTTCACTCACTTCACCAGAGATATACGCATCACAATCCTGTTCAGCAGCTTTAGTGATGTAATCTTGAGCGCCACCTGTACAGAAACCTACTTTTTGAATGCGAGTTTTATCTGCAGCTAAGTGAATAGCATTAAATCCAAGTTGCTCAGAAACAAACGCTTTAAATGCATCTGGCGTCATGGCTTGTTTTAAATAGCCAATGTTACCAATCGGATTACGTTCTGACGGATCGAGTTGTTCAATCTGTTCAAGTTCTAGTAAATCAGCAATTGCCGCATTGTTACCTAAAGTTGGATGACTGTCTAAGGGCAGATGATACCCAACAAGTGAAATATCTTGTTGAATAAGTGTCTTGATTCGTTTGCCTCGCATACCCGTAATTGGGTAGGGTTCACCTTTCCAAAAATATCCATGATGAACTAACAGCATATCTGCGCCATATTCAACCGCAGCTTCAATGGCACTTTGCGAGGCTGATACGGCACACAATATCTTATTAACTTGTTGTTTTCCTTCAATTTGCAAACCATTTGGTGCATAATCTTTGAATTCATGAGATTTAAGCGTTTGGTCACACCATTGAATGATATCGAATAAATCTGCCATGCGATTCCTAAAAATAATGAAGATGGAAATATCAAAACATATTATGGATTGTAACTAAAGCTGAACAAAAGTCTTTTGTGAAATTTATGTATCGTTACAAATTTTGATTACAATATCGAAAATGCTTTTGCATCAATAAATTAAATAAATTTCAGAGGAAGTGAAAGTGCGCCGTTCCTTTACTTGGTTACCTTGGGTCTTACTGATCATTGTGATTGTTAGTTTTGTTGCATGGCAGAAGTTGCATGTGCCAAAAGCAACAATTTCTTCAGATGGCGTTAAAATGCCAGCAGAAAAGGTAGAACCATTGGTGAATACTTCACGATCAGGTGGAGTTGTGTCCTATAGTGCTGCAGTGAAAGTTGCTGCGCCTGCCGTCGTCAATATTTTTACTACACAGAAAGTTAAGCAAAATCATCCTTTGCTTAATGACCCTGTGTTTAGAGAGTTTTTTGGCAATAATCTTCCTGACCAAAGACAATCTGAAAATGAAAATAGTTTAGGTTCTGGGGTGATTGTTCGACCTGATGGCTATATCTTGACTAATAATCATGTGATTGCTCAAGCTGAACAAATTGTTGTTGGTTTATATGATGGTCGTCGCGCCGTTGCTAAGGTTGTAGGTACAGATCCAGATAGTGATTTGGCTGTGATCAAAATTGATCTAGATAAATTACCTGTTTTACCCTTTAAATTGAGCGGCAACGAAGTCGGTGATGTTGTTCTTGCCATTGGTAATCCATTTGGTGTGGGTCAAACCGTGACGCAAGGTATTATTTCGGCAACTGGACGATCTGATTTAGGTATCAATACCTATGAAGATTTTATTCAAACAGATGCTGCTATTAATCCTGGTAATTCAGGTGGTGCGCTGATTGATGTTGCAGGGAATTTGATTGGGGTAAATACCGCTATTTTCTCTCAATCTGGGGGTAACCTCGGAATTGGTTTTGCTATTCCAGCAAAAATTTGCCAGCAAATTATGAACTCTATTTTAAAAGATGGACGCGTGATTCGTGGCTGGCTGGGGATTAGTTTGGTACCACCAAAACAAGAAGATGTCCTTAAACCACGTGAAGCAGGGGTTGTGGTCGCTGATGTTTTACGTGATGGTCCCGCAGCGCAAGCAGGAATTAAAGTGGGTGATAAAATCATTAAAGTGAATGAAGAGGAAATCACTTCTGCGTCACACTTAATTAATTATGTCGCATTACAACAGCCGAATAATACGATTCGTATTGAAGTCATCCGTAATGAAAAACCTGTCACTATAGATGTGGTGGTTGGCGAACGTAAGCTTCAACCAAGTAATGACTCACAATATATTCCGCTACCAAAACGATAATTCAATCTACTTTAGAAGCCCTCAAAAGAGGGCTTTTTTTACAAAAATGCTTTTATTGATATCCCAATTTGACTGTATAAAATCTAATGAATCTATAGACTTTTAAATTTAAGCGGATTGAGTATCGAGTCAATGAAAACCATAGGACTAATTGGTGGTATGAGCTGGGAATCTTCAGATCTTTATTATCAAGGGCTTAATCAGGCAGTTAAGCAAAGATTAGGTGGTCTAAGTTCGTCAAAAGTCATTTTATACAATGTTGATTTTAAAGAAATAGAACAATTACAACGCTCAAACGAGTGGGGTGCTGCTGGACACATGCTGGCTGATATTGCGTTAAAACTACAAAATGCAGGTGCAGATTGTATAGCCTTAGGTGCTAATACCATGCATAAGGTTGCAGATGAAATTCAAAGGAATATTCGTGTTCCTTTTCTGCATATTGCTGACTCGACCATACAGGCAATTCAGGCTGCTCAATTCAAGAAAGTTGGATTGTTGGGCACGATGTATACCATGGAGCAAGATTTTTATCGCAATCGTTATCAACAGCAGGGTATTGATATATTGATCCCCAATGAGTCAGATCGCAAAGTGGTTCATGACGTGATTTATAAAGAATTAACAGTCGGAACATTCAGTTCAGATTCAAAGAAAAAATTTATTGAGATCATCAAGCAATTGCATCGGGATGGTGCTGAAGGGATTATTTTAGGATGTACAGAAATTGGTTTATTGGTGCAGCAAGATGATATCAATGTCCCCTTATTTGATACGACACAATTACATATTGCACAGTTGGTTGATTTTCAATTGGCATAAAAATAGCGACCGAATAGGTCGCTATTTTTTTATCTAATTTTATATCTTAATTCATCATATAGTGATGAATTAGCTTTCTTGTTGAATACCCGCAACGAGCCAATCTTGCGTTGAACCTGCAGGCTTAACAAAGTGCCAAACTTCTGCAAATGGTTGTGGCAAGCTATTTAAATCTTCACTTACTGTACCTGTAAAGCGAACACTTACCACGTATTGTCCATTTTCAGTTGCAGAATCAACCACCAAGGCATTTAAGTTAGAAAACTCAGCAACATCTTGATCTTGGTTCGCCATGATGTCGTTATACATTGACTGGTAAAGATCAGGAGTCAAATAGCGTTGAATTTCTGAAATATTACTCGCTGTGTTCATTGACTGAATATGGTTGAAACGTTGGCGTGCAACACGTAAGAAAGCAGCTGGCTCAGTACCATCTGGTAATGCATTACCGCTTTGGAACGAAGCCCCACCAAATGGTGCTTGAGTTGGCGCTGCGCCACCTACGTTTTGACCAAAAATATTGCTATTGTCATTTGAACGTGGCGTTGGTTGACCAAACGGTGCAGGTGAAGGACCTGAACTGTTTGGTGCATACGGATTATTGGCTGCTAATTTTTTTTTTGCACCGAGTTTACGGAAAATAAAGAATGCAGCTGCCGCAATAATCAATAACCAAATCCAACTTGGGATACCGCCTTTTTCCTCAGCAGGAGCAGGTTGTTGTACTTGAGCTTCGCTTGCCGCTGCTTGATTGGCAGCATTCGGTTTGTCATCTGCAAGCGCATTTGCAGCCACAGCACCAATTGCAGCACCAGCGACACCAGCAGCAACCATACCGCCCACATTAGAACCTGATTTTTGAGGTGCAGTGGTAGGAGTAGCTTGACGCGGTTGTTGATAAGACTGACTAGGTTGAGAATAAGATTGGCTAGATGATGCTGAACGGCTCATACCATGGCTTTTGCCGCCACCTGCACGTTTCGCTTCAGCCAAAGGAGCAATCATTAAGCTTGCAACTAATAAACTAGCCACCAAACCACGCTGTCGAACTTCCATTGAATTTTCCTAAATACAAGAATGAAAATAGAGAACTTTATATATGCAGTCTTTTTCAAATAAATTCAATGCAAAAACACAAATTTTAGCAAAAATATTTATGAGAAAAGTCTGGTTTTTTAACTGACTTCATCGGTCAGTTGCATGGCTTCCGTCAATGCTTCATGCAAACGTGCTACCGCAATAATTTTTACACCCGAAATTGGCTTTTGCGGTGCATTGCCACGAGGCACAATAATATATTTAAAACCGTGCTTAATGGCTTCTTTTAGGCGTTCCTGACCATTGGGTACAGGGCGGATTTCTCCTGATAATCCGACCTCTCCAAAAACAGCCAACTGTTGCGGTAAAGCTTTTGAACGTAGACTCGAAGCACAGGCCAAAAGCACAGCTAAGTCTGAACCTGTTTCAGTAATCTTTAAACCACCGACCACGTTGACGTAAACATCTTGCCCTGATGTTTGTACGCCACCATGACGATGCATCACTGCAAGCAGCATATTGAGTCGGTTTTGTTCTAAGCCGAGTGCGACACGACGTGGTTGACCGTGTGCATCATCGACTAAAGCTTGTACTTCCACAAGTAGTGGGCGAGTCCCTTCACGACTAATCATCACCACTGAGCCAGGAATGGCTTCATCATAACGGCTCAGGAAAATTGCCGAAGGATTAGCGACTTCTTTGAGGCCTTTATCGGTCATTCCGAAAACGCCTAATTCATTGACAGCCCCAAATCGGTTTTTGACTGCCCGAATCATACGGTATCGCGAATCAGACTGACCTTCAAAATACAGCACACAATCCACCATGTGTTCTAAAACACGTGGGCCAGCTAATGCACCCTCTTTGGTCACATGACCAACAAGAAACAGGGCAGTGCCACTATTTTTAGCAAATCGTGTCAGTAATGCAGCAGATTCTCGAATTTGCGATACACCGCCAGGTGCAGATTGCAAAGTTTCGGTGTACAAGGTTTGAATCGAATCTAAAATCGCCACAGCAGGACGCTCATGTGCCAGAACTTCACAGATGCGTTCAACACAGGTTTCAGCCATGACTTTGAGGTGTTCAGTCGGTAAATCTAACCGATGTGCACGTAATGCGACTTGAGATAAGGATTCCTCACCTGTCACATATAGCGCAGAACTTTTGGCAGCGGCCATATGCGTTGCAGTTTGTAAAAGAATGGTTGATTTACCAATACCTGGGTCACCACCAATCAATACAACAGAGCCTGTCACTAAGCCTCCGCCCAAGACACGATCAAATTCGCCAATACCCGTATGTAATCGAGTTTCATGCGAAACTGAAACTTGGTTTAGTGTAGTGACATTGGCAGATTGACCTGCATATCCACCGCCCATTTTGGGTTGGGCACGATGAGTGACAGCAGGCTCAACACGAACTTCAACGAGGCTATTCCATTCACCACATTCTGAGCATTGTCCGCCCCATTTTGGATGATCTGCGCCACATTGTTCACACCGATAAACACTCTTAACTTTCGCCATGATTCACATTGATATTTTGAAATTATCTAACAGCATAGCGCTGAATACGCGCTAAAACTATGTCTTTGCAGTTGAAAATATTACTTTTACGTCAAGCATTGTCGCTTAAACACATCAACACTGTGTTGTGATGTGTCAGAAGTTTATAATGCTACATCAACTACTTTTAGATGAAACATTGAATGCCTCAACAATTGCAACATATTGACCAAATTGCACGTGAAAAAAATCGAGATGTGCTTTTTTTACATTTCGAACGTTATCAAGAAGATCAGGAGGGGGATGATCCCATTCGTGAAATTGTGGTTGCATGGTTAGAAGATCATGGCATCCCATTCGAGCCATGTATGGGTTTGGAGCAAGAAGGTTTTGTTGATGTTTATGCTGGTGATCTTTATATCGATTTAGCTGTAGATGAAAATGATCCTATTTATCAAGCTTTATGTGAATATTTAGAAGATGACGAAGGCAATATGCGACTTGATGGTGTGCTGTTCTTTGTTTTGGCTTTAGAGCTGGCATTAGAAATAGAAGCGGAACGTCAGATTCAACATGATGACGAACCGCCAGTAAATTTACTGTCTTAGGGGGCTTAAACAAAAAAGCCACGATTGTGGCTTTTTTGTATGTGATTAAATTTTTATGTCGATTTAGTACAACTCGCCAGATTTTCGTTTGGCAATAAAGTCTTTTGACTCTTTTACAATTAGACCTGAAAGAAGCAGTAATGCAATTAAGTTTGGAACAGCCATTAGACCGTTAAAGGTATCTGCAAATAACCAAACCAGATCAAGAGTGGCAACACAGCCCACAAAGACCGATGCAATGTATATAATGCGGTAGAGCGTAACGAATTTTTCACCCAGTAGGTAAGTACAGCATTTCTCACCGTAATAGCACCATCCTAAAATGGTTGAATAGGCAAAGAAAATAATACCGAAAGTGACGACCCATCCACCAATGCCAGGTAAAAGTTTGTCAAAAACCCCAATGGTTAAAACAGCACCCGTTTGATCGCCAAAATTATTGCCTGCCATGATATAGCCCATGACTAAAACAATACCTGTGATTGAACAAACAATAATCGTGTCAATAAAAGTACCCGTCATTGAAACTAAACCTTGACGAGCAGGATGATCGGTTTTTGCAGCAGCAGCTGCAATAGGCGCTGAACCCATACCTGCTTCGTTAGAGAACACACCACGTGCTACACCATAACGAATCGCTGCACCAATTGCGCCACCTACAGCAGCCTCACCGGTAAATGCATAAGTGAAAATCATTTTTAAAGCAGGAATCACCAATTCAAGATGAGTAAGAATAATAATGAGGCCACCTGCAACGTATCCGATTGCCATGATAGGTACAATCACAGAAGACGCTTTAGAAATGGTTTTGATCCCACCTAAAATCACAAGTGCTGAAAATAGAGTGATGACAACGCCTGTAATCCAAGTCTCTACACCCAGACTATTTTCCACAGCTAAGGCAACGGTATTGGATTGAACTGAGCTGCCAATACCGAAAGAAGCAAGTGTTCCAAACAAAGCGAATATGATCGCTAGCCATTTCCACTTTAAACCATGCTCGATGTAGTACATTGGACCACCAGACATTTCGCCTTTTTCATTTTTGACACGAAATTTGACAGCGAGAACACCTTCGCCGTACTTGGTTGCCATACCAAAAAGTGCAGTCATCCACATCCAAAATACAGCGCCAGGACCACCTAATACACAAGCGGTTGCAACACCTGCAATATTACCTGTACCAATGGTTGCTGAAAGTGCGGTCATTAATGATGCGAAATGTGAAATATCTCCTTCTTGAGATTGTGCTTGATCATGCTTGCCGAAAACTTGTTTGAAAGCGAGTGGCAGCATTCGAAATTGCCAAAACAGTAAGCGAAAGGTGAGAAAAATGCCTGTTCCAACAATCAAAACAAGCATATAAGGTCCCCAGACCCAACCACTTAGTGTTTCCATTAGACTTTGAATATTTTGCATCATAATAATTTCTTCTTATCGATCCTAAATTGAATGAAATATTTATTTTTGACGTGTAATTATTAAGCAATTGCTATGCCATGGTTTAAACATCCTACTCAAAACCTGTGGCGATCACTCAATAATCGATGCAACTCAGTTGAATCATTGAATATTTTATTGCTGAATGCTCAATACAAACATTCGCTGTATCAAATTCACCTGATACTTTTTTACCTACGAATTAAAATTTATACAAGTAAAAAAAATTTTTGTAGCTGAAATTTATAAATTTTTTTCCAAAAATTAATTTTAAAACTAGGAAATTAGTCGCAAAAAAACAATAAATATTAATTTTTTTTTCATTTTTTTAAGATTTTAGGATAATTTGTGCAGATTAAATTCTTAGTTGAACTGAATAATGCCAGACGAAAATTTGAAATCCAGCGTTGAAGATGGAGATTTGCAACGCAGTTTATCCAACCGTCATTTGCAATTGATTGCTATTGGTGGGGCAATCGGAACTGGACTGTTCATGGGATCTGGTAAGACCATTAGTCTGGCCGGCCCATCAATTTTATTTATTTATATGATTATTGGTTTAATGGTTTTCTTGGTCATGCGAGCGCTTGGCGAATTGTTATTATCCAATCTTCAATATAAGTCTTTTATTGATTTCACCACAGATTTAATTGGGCCTTGGGCAGGTTATTTTGTCGGATGGACGTATTGGCTGTGCTGGATCACTATAGGGATTGCTGATTTATCTGCCATTATTTACTACTTACAATTTTTTAATCACGGTTTGCCTTTTACGCCTTTTGAAGGGGTGATGATCAGTGTGGCTGCCATTGTGTTTGTGACGGGACTCAATTTAATGACCGTCAAACTCTTTGGCGAGCTGGAGTTTTGGTTTGCCATGATCAAGATTACCGCCATTGTGGTACTGATTGCTGTCGGGCTTTGGATGATTTTTACAGGCTTTACTTCTTCCACTGGTGAGGTTGCTGAATTTAGTCATCTTTGGAATCATGGTGGCGTGTTCCCAACTGGCCTAACAGGATTTTTAGCTGGATTCCAAATTGCCATTTTTGCCTTCGTTGGGGTCGAGTTGGTGGGGACTACCGCAGCAGAAACCAAAGATCCAGAAACCAATTTACCTAAAGCCGTAAACTCTATTCCCATTCGTATCATCATCTTTTATGTCTTGTCACTCGTGATTGTGATGTCTGTGACGCCTTGGGATCGTATTGACCCATCAATGAGTCCATTTGTGAATTTATTCAGTCAAGCAGGTATTGCAGCAGCTGCAATTATCATGAACTTGGTGGTGTTATCTTCAGTGATGTCATCGATGAATAGTGGGGTATTTTCAACCAGTCGTATGCTGTTTGGCTTGTCTCGTGAAGAACAAGGGCCGAAAGCCTTTGGTAAATTAAATACACGAGCTGTACCAGCGAATGCATTGTATTTTTCAACGGTGTGTTTAATGTTGGGGGCAGCACTTCAATACTTCGTACCCAATACGGTTGAAGCCTTTACCTTAGCGACCACACTATCGACGATCTTTTTTATCTGCGTATGGTTAATGATTATCTGGAGTTATATGGCGTACTATAAAAAACGTCCAGAATTACATGCTCAGTCTAAGTTCAAACTGCCTGGTGGTTTGGTAACGTGCTGGATTGTGATCATATTCTTTATTTGTACGATTGGTATTTTAGCTTTAGAAGATGATACGCTTAAGGCGCTGAAAGTTAGCCCAATTTGGTTTATTTTATTGCTTATCGGTTATTTAGGCTTTTACAAGAAAAAGAACTTAAAATAAAGCCATACTATTTAAAAAACGTCAGTGTTCTACTGGCGTTTTTTTCACTCAAGCTTTAATCTCTAGCCTTTAGCGCTTTGGTCAGCAGTATGATCAGAGTATACTTTCCACAATTTATAAAATTGAGGTGGTCAGATGCGTACATTGATGTGTGGCACAAGTCTATTATGGGTAACAATGACATTGGTGGGTTGTGGTCAAACAGGTGATTTAATGTTGCCGAATGATCCAAAAGACAACCGTAAAACGCAATACATGTTATACAAAGATGATGCTAAGGTTCAAAAACCTGTGGTAAAAGCGACACAAGAACAAACAGATACGCAATCTGTGGCTCCTGCAGTTTCAGAAACTAAATAATCTCTCTATCTTGCTTCACTGAAAGGAAACATTCATGAGTTTTACTCGCATCCAAGGGGTATTGCACGCAGAACAATGTTCGTTAGATCAACTTGCGCAGCAATTCGGCACACCACTTTATGTGTATTCAAAGGCGAACTTTGAAAAACATTATTTAGATATGGATCGTGCGTTTAGCTTTATTGATCATCAGATTTGTTTTGCAGTGAAATCAAACTCAAATATTGCAGTATTGAATGTTTTAGCGAAGCTGGGTTCAGGTTTTGATATTGTAACGGGTGGTGAGCTGGCACGTGTTTTGGCTGCAGGTGGTGATGCATCTAAAATTGTGTTCTCAGGTTTAGGTAAAACTGAAGCAGATATTGAAAAAGCATTAAACGTCGGTATTGCATGTTTCAATGTGGAATCACATGCAGAGCTTGATCGAATTCAGGCTGTGGCTGCACGTCTAGGTAAAAAAGCCCCGATTTCTTTGCGTGTCAATCCAGATGTCGATGCCAAAACCCATCCATACATCTCAACAGGTTTAAAAGAAAATAAATTTGGTATTCCTTCTGATGCGGTATTTGAAACCTATCAATACGCGGCATCATTACCAAATTTAGATGTTGTTGGTATTGATTGTCATATCGGTTCTCAGCTCACAGAAACACAACCTTTCGTGGATGCACTTGATCGTGTCATCAGTATGATTGATCAGCTAAAAGCATTAGGCATCAATTTAAAACACATTGATATTGGTGGCGGTTTAGGCGTGACGTATAAAGATGAAACACCGCCAAGTGTTGAAGCATATGCCAATGCGATGAAACCTGCTTTAGAAAAGTTAGGTTTAAAAGTGTATATGGAACCAGGTCGCAGTATTTCTGCTAATGCTGGGGTGTTAGTGACCAAAGTTGATCTGCTTAAACCGACGAACCATCGTAATTTTGCCATTGTTGATGCTGCTATGAATGATTTGATTCGCCCATCGCTGTATGAAGCATGGATGGATATTCAAGAAGTGAATCGCAATACATCGGCTGAAGAAAAACAGTGGGATGTGGTCGGTGCGATCTGTGAAACAGGTGACTTTCTAGGCAAAGAGCGAAAATTATCGATTCAAGCCAATGATCATCTTGCAGTTTTGGGTGCTGGCGCTTATGGTTTCGTGATGAGCTCGAACTACAATAGTCGTGGTCGTGCTGCTGAAGTGATGGTTGATGGCGACGTTGCACATTTGATTCGTGAGCGTGAAAGCATCGAATCACTTTGGGAAAGAGAACGTATATTACCTGCGGAGTAAATGAGGATGTTGTTAGAATTTACCAAAATGCATGGTTTGGGTAATGATTTTATGGTGATCGATTTGATCAGCCAACGTGCCTATTTAGATGCCACCATTATTCGTCGCTTAGCGGATCGTCACTTTGGTATTGGTTTTGATCAGTTATTGATTGTTGAATCTCCTGATTTACCCAATGTTGATTTTAAATACCGTATTTTTAATGCAGATGGTTCTGAAGTTGAACAATGTGGCAATGGGGTACGTTGTTTTGCTCGTTTTGTTCATGACCGTCAGTTAACCAACAAAACCAAATTTAAAGTCCAAACCAAAGCGGGTATTGTTGAGCCAGAATTGGGTCAAAATGGTTGGGTCCGTGTAAATATGGGTTACCCGAAATTTTTACCTGCAGAAATTCCATTTGCAGCTGATGAGCCTGAAGTGCTCTACGACCTAGAACTTGCTGAAGATCAGCAACTCAAGATTGATGTGGTGAATATGGGCAATCCACATGCTGTGACTGTCGTACCAGATGTTTTGACCGCAGATGTGGCAAAGATTGGTCCCCAAGTAGAATCACATACACGATTTCCTGAGCGTGTAAATGCAGGCTTTATGCAAATTATTGATGAAAATAATGTGCGTTTGCGTGTGTTTGAGCGTGGTGTAGGTGAAACCTTGGCTTGTGGAACGGGTGCATGTGCCGCTGCAGTCTCTGGTATGCGCCGTGGTTTGCTTTCAAGTAAAGTCAAAGTTGAATTGGCTGGCGGAAGTTTGTTTATCGAATGGCGTGAAGGTGATGTGGTGTGGATGACAGGTCCAACAGCAACCGTATATGAAGGTCGTTTAGATTTACGTTATTTCCAAGGTTAATATCCAAAACTTTAAAAAGCGCTGATTGATCAGCGCTTTTTTTATGGGATTTAGCTAAACTTAGATTTAAATAAAGAATTAGAGAAACAATTAAAATGAGCCAAGAAGCAGAATTAAAACTAGAAGAATTATTGAGAAAAGCATTTGAAGAACCAGCATATCGTGCACAATTTCTAAATGAGCTGTTAGATGCAGATATTTATGTTGCAGGAAATTCAGAACATTGTTCTGGAGATGGTGTTCAAGAGCACATAATAGGTAAAGATGAAACGCTCCAAATTAAAACTTGGCCACATGAAGAATATGAACAGATTATTCCTTTTTTTACGTCATTGGATAAAATGCGTCTTGCTTTAGGCGAGGGTGAACATTTTGTCAGATTTTCTTGTCGTGTATTTTTTAAAATGACCTTAGGTACATTGCTTATTTTAAACCCTGAGTCTGAGTTACAGAAACCATTTTACCCTGAAGAAATTCAAGAATTACTGTATGGTGAGGATGCATCATTTAAAGCGTATACATTAGAGGAAGATACTCAGATTTTGCTTGGACAGCCTGAAGAACAGCCTGATTATATGTTGGATCAATTATCCAAGGTTTTATTGAATTATCCTGCTGTTAGAGCTGCCTATTTGGCGCAAATGCATAACCCAGCAATAGATCAAGAGCCATCACATATCATTGCATTGTTATTTGATGATGTTTTAGAAACGGATAAAGTTCAGAAATTGCATCAGCATATTGCTCAAGTCGCAAAAGATAGTTCAGAAGAAGTGAAACCCCTTGATCTTTTACATCTCGATAAGAAAGAAAAAGAAGGGATACATGCTTATTTTTTTAATGAAGTTGAAGCTTTTTACCAAAAACCAAAAGAGAAGAAAAAGGGATTTTTTGCTAAACTGTTTTCTTAATGAATTCAATATGTGAATAGGAGAGTGAAATGCAGTATGGCGCAATGCAATTGCTCTCTATGTGGCTCAAAGAACGCAAAATACAAAATCAATCTGAACATACTTTAGATGCATATTTTCGTGATGTGTCAGGCTTTATCGATTTTTGCTACAACAAAAAGATTGAGTTGAATCAGGTTGAAGCTTCTGATTTACGTGAATATCTAGCGCATAAAGTTGAACGTGATCAACTGAATTCCAGTAGTTTGCAGCGCCATCTCACCTCAATTCGTCAATTTATGAAGTGGGCGAAAGAAAGCCATTACTTAGAAATGAATGCTACGGATGACTTTAAATTAAAACGTCAACCTCGACCATTACCCGGTATGGTGGACATAGAAACAGTCAATCAAATTCTAGATCAAAAAGCACCAGAGAAGCCCATAGATCAGCAACTTTGGTTACGGGATAAAGCGATTTTAGAGTTATTGTATTCCAGCGGTCTACGTTTAGCTGAAGTTCAAGGGCTAACGATTAAAGATATTGATTTTAATCGTCAACTATTACGAATAACAGGTAAAGGCAATAAAACCCGTATTGTTCCATTTGGATCAAAAGCCAAAGAAAGCCTTGTGAATTGGTTGAAAATGTATCGTATTTGGTGTGGGGAGTTTACACCAGAATCGTCTGTATTTATTACGCAAGCAGGCAATGCCATTACTCCGCGCCAAATTGAAAAAAGAGTTAAATTTCAAGCAAAACGAGCAGGTGTGAATGTAGATTTACATCCACACTTATTACGTCATTGTTTCGCCAGCCATATGCTGTCCAATAGTGGTGATTTGCGAGCGGTACAAGAGATGTTAGGGCATAGTAGTTTATCGACCACGCAGATTTATACACAATTAGATTTTGATCGCTTAGCCCAAGTCTATGATCAGTCGCACCCAAGAGCTTCGAAAGTTAAGAATTAAAAAAATGATTTTCAAGAAACATGAGCAAGAGTGAGTGGGATTTATAGGAATATTTTTAGAATAAAGCTATATTAGCGCCTCCAACAATAATGATTAGCCCTAAATAAAACCATGAACAATACTATTAGAACCATCATCATCACTTTTTCATGTTTAACCGCTACGCACAGTTTTGCCAAAACTGTTGAACTTGATGATTTATATGCACGATATCAACAAGCGGATTATTCAACCCTTGAATTAGAAGAATTTGACCAAGAAATTGAGTTCAAAGGTGTGATTGCAGGCCGTGATCATAATTTATCTGGTGGAACAGTGTTTGATATCAGTAGCCCATCTGACCCTGAAACAGCTGTTGCTCGATTATTGCCACGAGAAGATGCTGAGAAAAAATTTCAAAAGTTAAAGGATGGTCAGTCTATTCAAGCGAAATGCATTTTAGGGATGGCGAGTGGATCTGATTTCATGACATTAGATGAATGCGAATTAAAGTAGCGAATCGAATATTGTCTCATTTCTAACGAAACTCGATATGAGTACAAATATATTCTATGGAAATATTTTGCAAATTTTTATTTTTTGCACGCCTTAATCACTTGAAAATAACTTGAAATGGTAATTGTAATTACTTAAAGCATGTTGTATATCTTTTATTCAGGACAAAAGCACACTAAATTTACAATCTATCTGTGTTACTGACCATGAAGGTCATCAACAGCTTTAGGTAATATAATGATTCCAGAGATTCAAAAGAAATATGATCAATTGAGCCAAGCTCAAAAAGAAATTTTTGCGGGGTACGGTTTACGCCAAATTAAGCATTTTGTTGAAATCAGTTTACCCAAAATTGAGGCTGTATTGCCTGAAGGCGCTTATGTACAAGGCATTAATGCAGAAGGTAAGGTACAGGCGATCAATCCTAAAAAAAATAAAACATATATTTGGATTTCAGATTTACAGTGGCAAGAACGTCCCATCCATACTGAAAATATTGACTTAAAAGAAGATGCAATTGAAATTTGGAAGATTTTTGAGTTGGCACAATATGAGCTGATTGATCTTAGTCATGTGCATCGTGATTTTTTAAATTTACACATACCGCAAGGTTCAGCTTAAGACCTTTAAATTCAAAAAAATTATATTCAAAACCCAATAAAGCGCGAAAATTTTCAGCGCTTTATTTATTGCTTTGGCGCAGTTGATTAAATTCAGTTGCAGTGATGGCGTAGCATACGTGCATTTTTAAAGGACTCTTTTCCTCTATATCAGGATGCTCGAAATTTTGTATCTTATGCATGCCTAATCGTAGCATCAACTTTTCTGATGGCTCATTCAACTGCGCTGTAAACGCGACAATTTCCTTTAAATTTAGTGAATTAAAGCCAAAATTTAGGCTTGCCGTAGCTGCTTCAAATGCAAAGCCTTTGCCCCATGCTGAACACTTAAGTCGCCAACCAATTTCTGTACATGGTGAAAACTCAAATTTATCAGGTTGGTGATGTAGACCCGTAAAGCCAATAAATTCACCTGATTCTTTCAGTTCAATTGCCCAAAAGCCCCAACCTTGTTGATCAATATAGCTTTGAATACGTTGAATGAGTGCATCACTTTCATATTTCGAGAGTAAAGTGGGGAAGTAGCGCATCACTTCTTTGTCTTGAGACATTTCAGCAAAAGGTAAAGCATCATTTTTTCCCCAAGGTCTTAAAATTAGCCGATCTGTCTCAATCGAAATGCACATAGCATATTTCCATGTTCGCGTATTTGAGTTGTTCGATTTTGTCTTACTAGATTTGATCTAACGGTAATTGAAAACTTTGTTTAATAATTTGACTGGGTAAATCTGTTTTTACACTGGTAATGCCATTTTTCTTGGTTAAATGCGCAGATTGGAATTTTCGGTAATTTTCTAAATCGGGGACGACCACTTTCAGCATGGCATCACATTCACCCAAAATAATATAACACTCCATGACTTGAGGCAGTTCTTTCATCGCCTCAATAAATGTATCAATGGTTTCAGCATCTTGACCAACCAACCAGATACGTGAAAACAAAATCAGTTGTAAGCCCACTTTTTGTGGATCTACCACAGTGGTGTAATTCTGAATAACGCCTGCTTCTTCTAAGAGTTTGACCCGTCTTAAACACGATGACGGAGACAGACCGATTTCTTTGGCAAGGTCATTATTTTGAATACGTCCATTTTGTTGTAGATGTCGAATGATACTTTTATCGGTTCGATCCAATTTAACTGAAATAGATTTAGATATAATTTTCATAAATTAGAATTTAATTCGAAAAATAATCATTATTATAGAATAATTGAAATCCTATTTTGTATATTTTCGCAGATACTATTTTCTCATTTTCATGTTGTTGAAAGGAAAAGAAAATGTCTGTTTATGCATTGTTCGCACTGACGATTATCCCGCTTATTTTTACACCTGGACCAGATATGTTGTTTATATTGTCACAAGTAATGGGTAAAGATGCAAAATCAGGCATTATGGCAACAATAGGCGTTTGCTCTGGTTATATTGTTCATTCGGTATTGGTTGCACTCGGTATTGCTGCAATTATTGTTTCTTTTCCCTTGTTATTTGAAACGATTCGCTGGTTGGGTATCGCTTATCTTTTGTACTTGGCATTTAACTTATTGAAATCTGTGTTTAGTCAAAATCAATTGGTGATCGAGAGAAAACAAACCAGTCATCCAATTCGTAAAGGGTTCTTAACAGCACTGTTAAATCCGAAAGGTATGCTCATTTATTTTGCAATCTTGCCGCAGTTTATGAGTAAGTCAGGAAATACAATTTCCCAAGCACTGATTTTGTCGACGATTTTTATTGTATTGTGTTTTGTGGTCTATAGTGGTCTAAGTCTATTGTTGGCTAAACTGAGTCAAAAAGCGCATATCGATGAACGCAAACAAAAATGGGTTGATGGTGGTTCTGGTGTTTTGTTGGCATTGGCTGCAACTTGGTTGATTGCAAATTAGTTTGTTGATTGAACGACATTAAAATAAAGGCACAGCCAATAGGACGTGCCTTTATTTTTTCAATGTTTATTTCATATTTGTTTCATCTTTTTGAGATGCTATTTGTGATGACTCAATATTTTATTACTTTAAATTAAATGCAATGTTAAAATAATAAATGGTCTAAATATATTTTAAAATCAATCAGAAAAAGAAACTAAGTGATAAATAAAATTCAGATAGTAAGAGAGATTTAAAATGGCTATTTATAGTAAAGAATAAGATATATTTATTTTGTTACAAATAGCATGCATGTTTTTGATGGTTTCTCTGGGTGCAGATATGGGCAAACCTTATAGATCATCTGTCCTAAATGACAATTCATTACGAAGACTGTATGGTCATTTTAACCAGTGGGAGCGCTTTTTTTTGTATTAGCTAAAAGGCTAATATCATCTCTTCTGATGTATTAAATCAAATAAAAAAATAATAAAAATCAACATCTAATAAAATATTTATTTTTCTTTAATTTGAATGAATTATTGGCTACTTTATTTTTTATGAACGCATCATTCTACGAAATTTACGCTTTTTTACAGGTCTTTTGCGAATTGTGACTTGACCCAAATGCCAAACACATTGCAAGATAGGACACCTAAAAAATTTTAAATGAAGCGTTATGATAATGCTTCTTAACATTTACTTTTGTTATCACAGCCGAGGATTACATGAAGGCTCTTGTTGCTGTAAAACGTGTGGTTGATGCCAACGTTAAAGTTCGCGTTAAACCGGACAATAGTGGGGTAGACCTTACTAACGTTAAGATGTCGATCAACCCATTTGATGAAATCGCAGTGGAAGAAGCGGTTCGTTTAAAAGAAAAAGGAACTGTTACTGAAATCGTTGTGGTTTCAATTGGTCCTAAAGAAGCGCAAGAACAAATCCGTTCTGCTATGGCGCTTGGTGCAGACCGCGGTATCTTAGTTGAAGCTGATGACAGCCAACTAGGTGCTTTGGAAGTAGCGAAGATCCTTAAAGGTGTTGTTGAAGCTGAACAACCTGAATTAATTCTTCTAGGTAAGCAAGCAATTGATGACGACTCTAACCAAGTTGGTCAAATGTTAGGTGCTTTACTTGGTGCGGGTCAGGGTACATTCGCTTCAGTTGTAAAAGTTGAAGGCACAACTGTTCAAGTGACGCGTGAAATTGATGGCGGCTTGCAAACTGTTGAGTTAAATACTCCAGCGATTATTACAACTGACTTACGTTTGAACGAGCCGCGTTACGCTGCACTTCCAAACATTATGAAAGCACGTAAAAAGCCGCTTGATACTAAAACTCCAGCAGACTTTGGTGTGACATCTACAACGAAACTTAAAACAGTTAAAGTAGAGCCACCAGCAGAGCGTAAAGCTGGCGTACAAGTGAAATCTGTAGATGAGCTTGTTGAAAAACTTAAAAATGAAGCGAAAGTGATCTAATACAGAAGGATAAAAATCATGAGTATTTTAGTTATCGCTGAGCACGACAATAAAGCACTTAACGGTGCAACTTTAAACGTTGTAGCTGCAGCTCAAAAAATCGGTGGTGATATCACTGTATTGGTTGCGGGTTCAGGTGCGCAAGCTGTTGCAGATCAAGCAGCGAAAGTAGCTGGTGTAAGCAAAGTATTACTTGCTGACAACGCAGCGTATGCAAACCAATTGGCTGAAAACGTTGCTGCTTTAGTTGCAGATTTGGGTAAAGGTTATTCGCATATCCTTGCTGCATCGACTACAACAGGTAAAAACGTACTTCCACGTGCTGCAGCGCTTCTTGATGCAAGCATGATCACTGACGTGATTGCGGTTGAGGGTGCAAAAACTTTCAAACGTCCTATCTATGCAGGTAACGCGATTGCAACTGTAGAATCTGCTGAAGATATCGTACTTGCAACTGTTCGTGGTACAGCATTTGACCCAGTTGCTAGCGAAGGTGGTTCTGTTGCAGTTGAAGCTGTTGCTGACGTTAAAGATGCAGGCATCTCTAAATTCATTTCTGAAGAGATTGTGAAATCTGAACGTCCTGAATTAACAGCAGCGCGTATTGTTGTTTCTGGTGGTCGTGGTGTGGCTTCTGGTGAAAACTACCATAAAGTTCTTGATCCATTGGCTGACAAGCTTGGTGCAGCACAAGGTGCATCACGTGCAGCTGTGGATGCTGGCTTCGTACCAAACGACATGCAAGTAGGTCAAACTGGTAAAATCGTTGCGCCTGACTTGTACATCGCTGTTGGTATTTCTGGTGCGATTCAGCATTTGGCGGGTATGAAAGATTCTAAGGTGATCGTTGCGATCAACAAAGATGAAGAAGCGCCAATCAACGCAGTTGCTGACTACTGGTTAGTAGGCGACTTAAATACTGTAGTGCCTGAATTGGTGTCAAAACTATAATTGGGCACTTAAGTTGCGAAAGCCCTTAAGGAAACTTAAGGGCTTTTTTAATTGATTGAATATTCATTTTTATTATTAAGTCATAATTAAGCGATACAAGTTTTTATCGGCTTAATTTGAGTAATTTGTATTGAGTATAATTTACGTTAAATAATTGAATTGTGTTATAATTATACAATTATTTATATAAATTTTTAATAGAATTGCTCTATGGGTGGAGTTTAAATTGTCATTTGATTTACGGTTTTCTTGGCCGATTTTTTTAGCAATACTGATGTGCTTGTGTTTTCCATTGGTACAGCTGATTCACAGTAACGCCGTATATAGTATGACGACAGTACATATCATCGAGGCGATACAAGCTGTGTTATTGCTTATTTTTGCCATATCGACATATGTGTATATGAAGCCACTGCAACTCAGTAAAGGTCGTAAGCTATTTTGGATATGGGCAGTGTGTTGGTGGGTTGTTCTTTTAGGACGTAGTACGAGCTGGGGAAGAGATTATTTTCCAGAAATCCCGAAAATTTTCTTTCGTGGCGTTTCTATTCTATTAATTGCATCCGTAGTATTTCCATTACTCAATGCAGCGTTGCGGCGTGAAATTGCCAATAAATTTAAGAATGGAGCTTTTTCACTGTGGGCAGTGATTTTAGTGATCTTTGGTTTAATGATTTCAGATGCAATTGAGCATCATCGTTTTATTGGTAATTTGTTTGTTTATAATGTCGCTTATCGGGATTTGATGGAAGAATTGTACGAATTTCCATTGATCATCGGATTGTTTATCGTTGCTTTTCAGTTCATGAAACAGGATAAGCAAAGCGATACTCATATTGAAGTCAATTAATTCATACTTAAAAGCACTAAAAAGGCTCCTGATTCTAGGGGCTTTTTTTATATTTGAATAAAAAATTCGAGCGGTTTTTTGAAAAAATGAGTCCGAGAATGTGACCCGTTTTGCTGTTTAAAAAATAAACCTTAAATTCAAGAAAATTAACAAGATTAAGATAAATCTTATGGCACAAAAATCAGAGTTTTTATGCTATAATTTACGGCTAAATTTCAGATTTTAATCCTACATTTTTGGGTTAATTTTTTGCAAGATTGATTATACAAAAACAAGTGGTTCAATGATGATCCGCTTGTAATAAGGAGTATGCATGAGCGTATCGGAAATTAGACCGATTGCCATTGAGGATGAACTGAAAAGCTCATATCTCGACTATGCTATGAGTGTGATTGTATCTCGTGCATTACCAGACGTAAGAGATGGTCTAAAGCCCGTTCATCGTCGTGTGCTTTTTGCTATGCACGAGTTGGGCAATGACTATAACAAAGCCTATAAAAAATCTGCACGTGTGGTCGGTGACGTCATCGGTAAATATCACCCGCATGGTGATTCTGCAGTTTATGAAACCATTGTTCGTATGGCTCAAGAATTTAGCCTACGTTACCAATTGGTAGATGGTCAGGGTAACTTCGGTTCGGTCGATGGTGACAGCGCAGCAGCAATGCGTTATACCGAAGTACGTATGCGTAAATTGACCCATGAACTCTTGGCTGATCTCGAAAAAGATACGGTTGAATGGGAAGATAACTACGACGGCTCTGAGCGTATTCCTCAAGTTATGCCAACGCGTGTACCAAACTTACTCATTAACGGGGTAACAGGTATTGCAGTAGGTATGGCAACCAACATGGCACCGCATAACATGACTGAGGTTGTGAATGCTTGTCTTGCTTATGCAAATAATCCAAATATCAGCATTGAAGGATTGATGGAGCATATTTCTGGTCCAGATTTCCCAACAGGCGGTATTATTTATGGTAAATCAGGCATTGTAGATGCTTACCGTACAGGTAAAGGTCGTCTGCATATCCGTGGTAAATACCATATTGAGGAAGATGCAAAAACTGGTCGTAACACGATTGTCTTCACTGAAATTCCTTATCAAGTCAACAAAGCAAAAACCATTGAACGTATTGCTGAGTTGGTGAAAGAGAAAAAACTCGAAGGCATCTCTGAACTTCGTGATGAGTCAGATAAAGAAGGGATGCGTATTGCGATTGACTTGAAGCGTGGTGAAAACGCTGAAGTGATCGTGAATAACTTGTTCCTGAATACTCAACTTGAAAACTCGTTCAGCATTAACATGGTTTGCCTAGACAATGGTCAACCTAAGTTAATGAACTTAAAAGACATCATTGCGGCATTTATCCGTCACCGTCAAGAAGTGGTGACACGTCGTACCATGTATGAACTGCGTAAAGCACGTGAACGTGGACATGTTTTGGAAGGTTTGACAGTTGCTTTAGCCAACATCGATGAAATTATCGAAACCATCAAAACATCTGCGAATCCTGCAGAGGCACGTGAGCGCTTACAAGCAGGTGAATGGAATGCAGGTGGCGTAGTTGCTTTGCTTGAAAAAGCAGGTTCGGTGTCTGTACGTCCAGATGTGATTGAAGGTGAAGATCTTGCTAAACCATTTGGTTTTGATGGCAGTATTTACCGTCTTTCACCTACGCAAGTTGGCGCAATTTTAGAATTACGTTTACATCGTTTAACAGGTCTTGAACAAGACAAGTTACATGCTGAATATTCTGATATCTTAGCGCAAATTGCTGAATACACTGCAATCTTGAATGACTTCAATTTGTTGATGGATGTCATTCGTGAAGAATTGGCATTGATCCTTCAACAATATGGTGATGGACGTCGTACGGACATTGTTGAATCACGCATTGATTTTTCACGTGAAGATTTGATTCCTGAAGAGCAAATGGTGCTCACTGTTTCTCAAACAGGTTATGCGAAAACTCAACCATTATCTGACTATGCTGCTCAGCGTCGTGGTGGTCGTGGTAAGTCTGCAACCAGCATGAAAGAAGATGATTACATTCAACATCTGATTGTGACGTCGAACCATGCAACGGTTCTGTGTTTCACCAATGTCGGTAAAGTTTACCGTCTGAAAGTGTATGAAGTACCACAAGCTTCTCGTGGTTCAAAAGGTCGCCCAATGGTGAACTTGTTGCCACTGGATGCTGATGAAACGATTACAGCAATCTTACCTGTGATTGATGCACCGAAGAAATTTAAAGACCGTCTCGCAGCGTTCCAAGCATTTGTGAAAGCGAATGCGGCTAAGTTGCAAGAAAATGAAGTGATCAATAGTCATTTTGAAGCACTTCAATCTGCTCTTGCTGAACTTGAAGATGGTGCGGATGATATTTCTGATGCGCTACGTGTGCAGTTAAAAGAATTGGGTGTAGAACTTTCTACTTCTGATTTGGATGACGAAATCATCAATGACTTTGCTCAACAAGTTGAAGCTGTTCGTAAAAACTTCTATGTGTTTATGGCAACGGCTTCAGGTACGATCAAACGTGTTGAATTAGAACAATTTAGTAATGTTCGTTCAAATGGTTTACGTGCAATCGAGTTAAAAGAAGACGATACCTTAATAGGTGTTGCGATCACTGATGGCGAACAGCAAATCATGTTGTTCTCGAACGAAGGTAAGGCAATTCGTTTTGCTGAAACTGATGTCCGTGCAATGGGTCGTTCTGCGAAAGGTGTACGTGGTATGCGTGTAACCTTTGCTGCTGCCACTGTTGAAGAAGATGTCGATACTGACGTTGAGTCAGAAGATGAGGATTCTTCAGACAGTAACGTGATGAGTCGTATTGTTTCACTTGTGGTTGTACCAGAAGAAGGCGAAGTATTGTGTGCGTGTGCCAACGGTTATGGTAAACGTACACCAGTAGGCGACTTCCCAACTAAGAAACGTGGCGGTAAGGGCGTGATTGCGATCAAGACCTCTGAGCGTAACGGTGAGCTGGTTGGTGCGGTGTCTATTGATGAAACCAAAGAGCTGATGTTGATCTCTGATGGTGGTACTTTAGTTCGTACACGTGCTTCAGAAGTGGCAACGACTGGTCGTAATGCGCAAGGTGTTCGTCTGATCCGTTTAGGTAAAGAAGAAATCCTTGTGGGTGTGGTTTCAGTTGAAGCTGTTGAAGAAGATGAATTCGTTGAAGCTGTTGAAGGTGAAGAATTAATTCATTCTGAAACTTTAGTGGATGATGAAACGATTGTAGATCAAACTGAAAATGAATCAGATGTGAATGAATCTGATGATGAGTAAGTTAGGTTGATTAAAAAAGGACGCGTAAGCGTCCTTTTTTAAGTTTAACCATTGCTAGTACGTTTGAAATTTTCATCATTGCTACAGTAATCAAGACTATCTTTTAAAATTCCAACTGCACGATATATATATTCAGGTTTATCCAAGAAAATCGTACCATTAGGTTGAATTTCTAGACCTGATCGAATTAATTCAATTTTTCTTTGCTCATCCAATGGAACAATAAATTGGATAGTCGGGCGTTTACGGTTCACATCATATCTAAATAACCATCGGTTATTTTTGTTTTGGAACAAAATTGAATAATAGCTTTCAGTATCTCTTTGATTAAGTTGTGCTTCTGGAAATAATTCACTCACAATCGAATAAAGAATTTGCTCATCTTTTGTTGTAATTATTCTATCATTATGAATATCTACAATATCCTCAAAACCATCATTAGAATCAGCTGGATTATTAGTTTCAGTTATTTGCTCTACAGGTTTCGCTGTAATAATAGTTGGTGAAGATAGCCCTTTTACTACCGTATCACTAATAGCTTGTTCAACTGCTTGTTTAACGAAGGGCTGAATACTTTCTAAAAATTTAGTATTTAATTGTCTTTGAATACTCGCTTGTTGAGCGACATAACGGACAAAATCAATATCAACTTCATTAATGCTTTTTCTGATAACACTTTTGAAGAGCTGAATATATTGATTTTCTTCAGCAAAATAACGTAATTTTTCTACATGAAAATTATCATGTCTAAATTCTGCCAATTGAATAAGTTCTTCAGCTTTATGTCTTGTAAAATCAACAACTAAAAATGGTTTTTCATCCATTACGTTTGTATTAATGAGATCTGTAAAAAAGCGCCATTCTTTTCCGTTTGTGATCGCGCCGATAGTCACACCAAGACTGCTATTAAAATAACGAGATAACTGCGGTGCATGGTTCGTTAAATTTGCTGTAAATGGTTTTGCTTCAATGAACATGACAGGTTGTCCATTGCAATACAATGCATAATCAACTCTTTCCGATGCTTTAACTCCTGGGAAGTCAGCAGCAAACTCAGCAAGAACCTTTGTAGGATCATAAGGGCTGAAACCTAAAATATCTAAAAGAGGGAGAATTAATGCTTGTTTCGTCGTTTCTTCTGTAGAGCAATGTTCCCCAACACGTTTGACGTGTTCAATATGATTTTGTAGCTTATTTACAAAAGTTTCCATTTAAAACCTACTGAATAATATTATTTTGATTAAATATTATTCAGTATTGAACTAATTCATTTATATTTCAATAACTAATATTGAGAAAACAATTTGAAAAATTTATGAAAAATAGACTAAATTCACAAAATATAAATTAAAAAAGGACGCCGAAGCGTCCTTTTTAAGATAAATGAAAATTAAAGTTCGTTTTGAGCAGCAATATTATAATTTTTTTGCTTTTCAGTATCGAACTGACCTTCCCATTTACTAATCACAAGCACAGCAAGCGCATTACCAATCACATTCAATACCGTACGTGCCATATCTAAAATACGGTCAATACCTGCAATAAACGCAAGACCTTCAAGTGGAATACCAACACTACCCAATGTTGCTAAAAGCACCACGAAGGACACCCCAGGAACACCTGCAATCCCCTTAGACGTAATCATGAGGGTTAATACAAGCACAATCTGCTGTGTAATGGTTAAATCGATACCGTAAAGCTGTGCAATAAAGATTGCCGCAATACTTTGGTAAAGGGTAGAACCATCTAAGTTAAATGAATAACCAATAGGCACCACAAAACTGGTAATCGATTTTGGCGCACCATACGCTTCCATCTTTTCCATCATACGTGGTAAAACGGTTTCAGAGCTTGCCGTAGAGTAAGCTAAGATCAACTCATCTTTTAAGATTTTAATAATCGTCCAAATACTAAAACCACAGAACTTAGCGACAAAACCTAACACAACAAAAATAAAGAATAAGATTGCTGCATAAACCAAAACGGCTAATTTGAGTAATGGTATGAGTGAAGTAAATCCAAAATTCGCCACAGTCACAGCGATTAAGCCGAACACACCAAATGGTGCGAACATCATAATCATATGTGTCACTTTAAACATGGTTTCTGAAATTGCTTTCAGCACATCCAGCAAAGGCTGTTTGGTTTCTTTTGCAAGCGAACCCAAGCCAAGACCAAAAATCACGCAGAAGAAAATAATAGGCAACATATGCCCATCAGTCATTGCTGAGAAAATGTTGGATGGAATGACCGATAAAATGGTGTGAACTAAACCATGTGCTTGGCTGCTGACTTCTTGTGTCGTTTGTTGATATTGTGAAATATCGGTCTGCGTCAGACTCGACATGTCGATACCAGCACCTGGTTTAAAGACATTTGCAGCCACTAAACCAACAATAATCGCAACAGTGGTAATAATCTCGAAATAAACAATGGTTTTTACACCGAGTTTTCCGATACTTTTACTGTCTCCAGCATTGGCAATACCAAGAATCAACATTGAAACCACGAGTGGAATCACGATCATCTTGATTAAATTAATAAAAATTTTACCAAGTGGGCTAAGAATATTATTGATTAAGAGATCACGATATTCGGGTGAGTTGTGCAAAAAAGAGCCAACAAGCACACCTAAAATGAGCGCAATTACGATTTGCCATGCGAGGCTAATCTTAATTCTCTTCATGCTAAACCCTTAAAATGAAATTTGGGGAATAAAAAAACTGCCTTGAAATGCTGTCAAAAACTCACGACAAATTTGGGAGAAATGATCGTTTAGAGTGACAACCAAAGGGCAGGAAATGAGGAAATCGCATTATTTTGCAACGTTATATTCAATTCAGCTAACTTTTTTATGTAGTTTTGGTTTAATAGATTAAAAAACTAACAGTTTAATTTGGTTTATAAATGATATTACTATTTTTTATAGTAATACTAGATGTATATAGTGATGAGTGTCACGATTTTATGGGTGTGGATTTTAAACGATAGAAACTCAAGATAAGAAATATAGCGCCAATTGACGCTAAATAAATCAATTTAGGAATCACGAGTTGCGTAGGAACTCCCATCTGATTGAGTTGGATAAACAGTTGAATGCCTTGGGTTGATGGTAAGGCATTTGCACTATATTGCATCCATAGCGGCATGGCTGCATGAGGCCATGCTGTCCCTGAAAGTAAAAACAAAGGAATGGAGGTAAAGACGATAACATGCCCAGCACGTTCAGGCATGTCTAAAAATGAAGCCAAAAACATTGAGATTGCAATGACACAGCTCACATAAATAGGCACAGACAACAGCATTCCCCAGAAATTCCCCCCATGCGGATAGTCATATAACCAAAACGTAAAGCCGAATAAATACAAACACCCTAAACAGCCAATAGTGAATATGGCGCTAAACAATCCCCAGAATTGACTTGGAGTCGGTCGCCATAACTTTTCTCTATAAGTGGCAATGAGCATACATAGACCCAGTAATATTGTCTGATGAATAATCAGAGGTGCGACCGCAGGAAAAACATAACTGCCATAACCTGAAAGTGTATTGAACAGTGGAATTTGATGAATAGAAATCGCAGGTGAAAATTCGGAGATATTGGCAAATTTTTCAGCTTGTATAGCCAAAGCATTTTCAATTGATGCAGCAAGTCCCAAACCAATTTTTTGAGTAACCAAGAAATTCGCAGCACTGAGATATAAACCAATTCCACCTGTTTCGCCACGACGTAAACTATTGGATAAGTTATTGGGCAACAGCAAAATACCATCGGCTTGATGAGATTTCACCATCAGTTCCGCTTCGGCAAAATTTCCTGTAATCGATGTAATGACAACGTTAGGACTTTTACTGACTTGATCTATAATTTGATTACTGACTAGACTTTGTTCTTCATCTACTATAACGATCGGAAGTGCTTCCGCATGTTCAGCTTTATAGGCGGTGGGGTAAAAAAAACTATAAAAAATCACTGAGAGAATAAAGGTCGTGAATATCGAACTGTTTTTTACAATATCTTTAAATGTTTGGCAGTAAGCATTCCAAAAATTAGCTTTCGATTTCATGTTGCTAATCCTCTTAAATATTTATTTAAAAGAACATATGCGATGCAACAATAAATGATGCAATAAATCGCCAATATGCCAAGTGGGAGCAAAGAAATGAAAACAGGTGTTCCAATGACCCATTGTTCCGTTTGAAGCTTGGCATAAGGGGTAAATGGAATAATATTCGCCCAAAACTTGGTGAAAATAGGCGCGTTATTTAATGGTAGTGTCACACCCGCAAAACTTAGCGATGAACCACCATAAACAGCAATTAAACCAAAAGAACGTGCCAAATCTTGTGTCGCAAGAACGACAGTTGAACTAATGAATGCATAAGCGCAGTACATTAAAAATTGCCCGAGTAAAATCACCCACAGATGACCTTGTACGAACCATCCTCTTATTTCAATGAGCCAGAACATCCAAAGCCAAGTCCAAAAACTAAAGATCAGCACATAGGTCAGATTCTTAGAGAGCAAGCTTTTCCAAACCGCAGCGGGCATGGTGGTTTGATTGACCCAATCGGAAACGGTTTTATATTTCAGTTCTTGCCCTATTGAAAATGCAACACAGCAACAGAGCAATAAATGCAAAATCGCGAGAATCATATAAGGTTCTAAATACAACTCGTAATTTAAGTTGGGGTTATAGAGTGGTGAAATCTTGATGTTTGGCGTAGGGACTTCAATTGCAGGTAAGGTATTGTCTAAATAATTTTGACCTGAAAAATCAGCTAAGGCTCTGAGTGTACTCACCAGCATGGCGGTTGAAATACTGTTACCAACACTAAAATAACTTTGATTAAAGGCGATACTAATCTCTGCATCCTTACCTTGTACAAAACGTTGTTCAGCACCTTGTGGAATGGTGATATAGCCCCAAATTTTATTTTGATTCAGTAATTGTTCGACTTCATCTTGCTGATGGTCAATTTGCTCAGTCTTCAAAGTATGATTTAAACCGACATATTTTTCGATATTTCGACTGAGCTCACTTTGATCTTGATCAATAATCGCGATGGGCAAATGGCTGGGTTTACCCTGATAGAACATACTGCTAAATAAAACAATAATACAGATTGGCGCAAGCGTCGTTAGACATAAATCCCATTTATGATGGATGAGATAATGGAGTTCACGCCAGAAACCTTTGCCCATTATTTGGACTCTTTCACTTTAAAGAGCACACTCATCCCAACTTTGAGGTCAGGGATTTTCTCCGTTGGTCGTAACTCGACTTTGAAACTGCGAATATCGTAGCCACCAGTTTGACGTGTGGTTTTAATGGTGGCAAATTCACCTTCAGCATCAATATGATGAATCTTAAACTGCGCTGTTTTTTTTAAGGCAGGAATATAACCTTGAATCGTGTCTAATTGATAAATTTGTGCATATAGATCCTCACGGATATTCAGGCTGACAGAAATTTCATCGTCTTGAATAATGCTCACCACGGGCACTGCTGCCGCCACCAATTCAGACACTTTTCCGTAGATTTTAGACACAGTGCCATTAATTGGGGAACTCAGTTTGGTTTCGGCATCTAAAGCATTGGCTTCTGCCACCGCAGCTTTGGCAATTTCAACCTGGGCATCTGCAGATGATTTTTGTTGTGGTGTACTCCCACGGTTTGCACGAGCGTATTGTTGATAAGCCGCTTCGGTCAGTTGTCCTGCTGAAATGGCTGCTGCTTGAAGTTCATCACGACGTTGACGGGAAATCACACCTTCCTTAAAGAGATTTTGTCCACGTTGTGCTGTGGTACTGGCTAATTGCTGCTGTGCTTTCATGGCTTGCCAATTGGCATAGAGACTTTCGACGTTTTCTTGTTGCGAGCCACGATCTGCTGTGGATTGTAAGGCGAGGGCAGACTGTAGACTAGCCAAAGCTTGCTGTTTTTTTGCATCAATTTCAGGGCTGGCCAATCGAATTAAGTCTTGTCCTTTGGTGACTTTCTGTCCGTCATGAACATAAATTTCTTCTATGCGACTCGGAACTTTGGTGCTGATATGTAGGGTTTCAGCTTCAACGCGACCTTGTAGTTCGATTTCTTTAGGTTGATAGGCTTTCCATAAGCCATATGCAATCACAGCCAGTAAAATGATGACAAAAATGGCTGCTATTATTTTGATGGTTTTATTTTTTTTTGTGTCATTTGGCTGAGGATGATCATTTTGAGGATGCACTTGTTCTGGCTCGATTTGACTAGATTCAGCTGTGTTTTGTGAAGCTGATTCATTATCTGAAATGTTGGAATCTGAATGGTTTTGTTCTTGAGTCATATGATTTCCATCCATCAACGAATGTAGCTGGTATTGGTTTGTGTGACATAATTTTGGAACTGATCAATTGAACCATGACTTTGTAATAGGGTCGCAAGAGACATTACGTATTTATAAGCATTCAAAGCCATTTCACCTTTAAGACCTGATAACGCATTCTGAGCATCAATGACTTGGTTGGCTGTGCCCATATCTTCCTTAAATGACAAAGATTGAATACGTAAGTTTTCTTGAGCTGCCAGCATATTTTTCTGTAAAAGTTGATGGGTCAATTGAGCCGTACTGAGTTCGCTATATGATTTATAAATGACATTTTCAATTTCTTGTTTAGTTCGTTCAGTGAGTAACTCTGTGGCATAGCGTTGTAATTCAGCTGCTTGCACAGACTTATTTTTGTCCACTCCTGAAAATAGATTATAGCGAGCCATCACCCCAATAATCCAATTTTGCTTGTCGTCTAGACTGTATTCACCGAAAGCAAATAGATTCGGTTTTTTCGCAGCATTTTTTGCTTTTACATTGGCGTTGGCAAGTTGGGTATCCATCTGCATTTTTTGAATCAGTGCAGATTGATCTTGATAACTTTTCAACAATGCATTCACATTTTGATTTTGATTCGAGTTTACAAATAGGGGAGTGGTCAGTTCAGTGATTTGACTGCGTCTCAGTAAATTATTCAGTTGAAATAGACTGGCTTTGTAGTTGGCTTGGGCATTTTGATAACCACGTTCAGCATTATTTTTCGCCACCTCAAATTGCATGCGTTGCCCTTTGGCAATAAAACCCTGTTGTTCAAGTTTCAGCGCATTGTTGTAATGGCTTTGCATGGCACTTAAATTGGACTGATTTGAGCTTAAAAGTTGCTTTTGCATTTGTACATTGAAATAGGCTTGAATCAATTCAAAACGTTGCACATCTTGTTGTTGTTTAGTGGTGAGTTGACTGCGTTGTGCATTGATTTTAGCAATTTCTTTAGCGCTTGAGGTTAATCCACCGGTATAAAGTGGCATGAGCACTGAAACAGTTGGACGAATCACCTGATCTTCAAGAACCACGTTGGTTGAATCTGGAAAAAGTCCAACACCGCTATGAATCGCTTGATTAAAATCTTGTTTCAAAGGATCTGCAATATTGGGTGCCCAATTTTGTTGGTCGACCACATTATTGACACTTTGCGATAAGGTTGTTTCTAAATTATTTTTGAATTTATCCAGTGGAATGTCCACTTCACTATGAAACGCATAAGCACGGACATTTAAATCGACACGTGGTAATCCTAAGCCTTTGACTGCTTCCGCTTCAAGTTGTGAAGCTTGTTGTAGGGCTTGATTGGCTTGTGTGGTATAGGAATCTTTTAAAAAAGATTGTTCAGCTTGACCATAACTTAAAGACTCAGCATGAGAGATTGAACTGAATATCGATAATAACAGGGTTGTCATGATCCATGGACGCGAAGTGCTGATCCTGCGTATTGAGGGTTGTGATACATGTTTTCTCTTATTGTTGTTTTTAAAGAAAAGCACAGACATAAATCAAACTCTTAAGGGTTTCAAATCATTATATGATATTGGTTGAGGGATGTGAGATTGAAGTAGTAACTGAATTGTTTAAAAACATCCTACAAAATATCTATAAATAGAGGTGAAATAGTGTATTCGATGTATATTCTATTTTCTCTGAGATTGTGTAAAAAAACAAATATAAAAGAAATTAATTCAAAATAAAAATGTGTTCTTTATTGAGAAATTAACTTTAAAAGCGAAAAAGTATTGAAATATTTTCAGGAGAATATACTGCAAGCCTGCGCAAGATATGGTTAAATGCCATCATTTTATTGTGTTTCACTTTGAAAGGAAAAATCATGCGCGCCTACAACTTCTGTGCTGGTCCTGCTGCATTACCTACTGCTGTTTTAGAAAAAGCTCAAGCTGAATTGCTAGATTGGCAAGGTAAAGGTCTTTCGATCATGGAAATGAGCCATCGTAGTAAAGACTATGTTGCCGTTGCGGAAAAAGCAGAAGCAGATTTGCGTAAGCTGATGAATATTCCTGAGAACTATAAAGTATTGTTCTTACAAGGTGGTGCTTCACTTCAGTTTTCTGCGATTCCTTTAAACTTATTGGGTAAAAACAACAAAGCAGATTATATCCATACTGGGATTTGGTCTGAGAAAGCACTGAAAGAAGCACAGCGCTATGGCGATATTCATGTCGTGGAAGCGGGAACAAGCATCGATGGCAAACTTGCTATTACAGCGCAAAGTCAATGGAATTTATCGGATGATGCGGCTTATGTGCATTACGCAGATAATGAAACCATTGGTGGTTTGCAGTTTGCAGGTATTCCAGAGGTGCAAGCGCCTTTAGTATCAGACTTGTCTTCAAGTATTTTGTCTGCACCAATCGATGTGACTAAATTTGGACTGATTTATGCGGGTGCGCAAAAGAACATTGGTCCTGCAGGTTTAACTTTGGTGATTGTTCGTGAAGATTTACTCGATCAAGCCAAACCTGAAATTCCAAGTATTTTGAAATATGCTGCTCAAGCGAAGAATGATTCGATGGTGAATACACCTGCGACTTATTCTTGGTATTTATCGGGTCTCGTGTTTGAGTGGTTGCTTGAGCAGGGTGGGGTAGATGCGATTCATCAAGTGAATCTTGAAAAAGCGAAATTGCTTTATGGCTTTATTGATTCAAGTGATTTCTATAACAATCCAATTGCGTTGCCAAATCGCTCAATTATGAATGTGCCATTTACATTGGCGAATGCTGATCTGGATAAATTGTTCCTTCAAGAAGCAGAACAAAATCACTTGTTGAATTTGGCAGGTCACCGCTCTGTAGGTGGTATGCGTGCAAGTATTTACAATGCTGTACCTTTAGAAGGGGTTCAGGCATTGGTGAACTTCATGTCTGAGTTTGAAAAGCGTCACGGTTAATGACTTGAAGACCTTATAAAGAAAATCAAAAAGCCCTCATAATGAGGGCTTTTTTTAAATGTGTTGAAAATAGGATGCGAGTTTAGAAGCTAAATTTAGGCGTAATCATCAATAAATTTAGATGGATGTTGGAAAAATCCCAACCAAATGAAGGATGACAGCAGAGAGGAACATGCCTAAAATGAAGAAACAACAAGCCCAAGTATCCACTCGAAAACGAGGGGAACTATGTGTCATTAAACTAGTCGATTGTTCTGGTATAATTTTCATCCAACAGCCTAAATGCTAATTTATAGTTAAATCCTATTTATTTGATGTATTTTTAGCATAAATATTCGCCTGAATCCAGATATTTCCGCGAATATATTGACCAATTTCGAAATTTTTATATAAATTATCTTTAGTTGCGATGCGAATCAGGGTCGCAGGTTGGTTTTCATCTAAAATGAGCGTGACATCATAAAGGGTATAATCTTCATTTAAGGCGCTCATTGACGTCTTGCCTACAACTTTGCCTTGGAACCAGGCTTCATCTTCTTGACCCAATATTTCACCATATAAATACGCCACCATTTTTGAAAAATCTACAGTCACAGGCTCTTTGTCTGCTTCTGTCTTTGGTTCCCATGCATCAATCAGTTGTTGTAGATTTGCTGGTGCAACACCATTATTTTCACTTAAAATTTCATTTAAAGCACGATGGTGTTTAATCGATGCAGGATCATCAACAACAATTTGTTCGTGATCTGATACTTTTTCTAAGCTATATGCCCAGCCATTTAATTGCACTTTATAACTTTGTTGTTTCTGGTATTGGTTATGATTGACCGAATATAAACTATCAAATGCATAGACCACGCTATTGGGATTTACCTTGAGCTGTAAAACAGCCTGAGTGTTGGATTTGCACGTAATCACTCGCTCAACCGTCGCATCTAATGTATAGGGACTACTGAAGATTGGGAATGCTGTTTTCAGTGATTTTGGCTTATTGTTGTCGACTTCAATCACTTGTGAAAATTGGATTGCAGATTTTTCTGGGCCTTGGATGAGCCAAACAGCGGCGTCCATCTCACTTTCTTGTTGGCATAGCCCCATTGGCATGACAGGTGTCTCTAAAGCCAGACCTAACCATTTAGGAACTTCTTGTGTTGGATTTTCAGTCAGTAAGCTCCAATGCTCTACATGACTGCCAAAGTTTTTATCGTCAATGGTAATAATTTCTGGTCTATTTTGATTGTTCATATGCACATTTTGAGAGTGAGTGACTTATGTATCATTAATATCGAGGGTGATTGCTTTTTTTCAAGCCCCAATCAATGTTTTTTATTGAAATAAAGAGTTTAGCTCAAAAAAAGTATGCTGCTGTAAAAAAATGATAAAAAAAGAAGTACTCAATGACTTCTTTTATCTATCTTGAACATCAGAACTTAAAACTTACATCTGCAATAAATTGGCGACCGATTTCGGATGATAAGGTACCGCTATCTGTGACCATTAAATTGTGTTTGTTGAGTACATTATTTACAGTTAAACCAAATATTAAATCCTGTTTTCGTTGAGTTTTTGCGGTATACGTTAGTCTTGTATCCCATGTGAATTTACTTGAAAATGATTTTTCTTCAATCACGTAGATTGACTTGCCATTGGGTAGAGACATTTTAATTTCTTTGTTTTTTTCATCTTTTTGATTGACATAATTGGTGGATTTATCCCGATAGTAGAAAAAATTATTCCAACTGAGTGGGATATTTTTGGCTTTCATGTCCCATGTTAAGCGTGCTGTAATCGGTGAATCCTTAGTGGGTAAATCACTGCGATTAAATACTTGTCCTTTGAAATAGACTTGTGTGTTGTAGTCAGCATTTGAGTTGTCGAGAACTTTATAATCACTGGTAAAAGTTTTATTGTCGATGTAGCTGACACCCAAACTCAAGTTATGATGAATATTTAAAAAATCAATAGGTTGTATAGATGCTACGTTCAATGTGTAAGTGTCTGATTTTCCACCATCAACATTTTTATAAGTGCGTGATTGATCATCGATAGGTTGTTGTTCGCGAATCTGATTTTTAAATGTTCGATTAACCCACTTTAATCCAATATTCATGTTGGCTAATTGACTGTTGATTGCAAAGACGCGTTCATCGCTATATGGTGTTTTCAGATCCGTTGCTTCAGCACCTGTAACATTGGTTTTAGGTGTTTTAATCCAGCCATAATTATTACTTGAATCCCATGAGTCCAAATATACTAAACCTCGAGATAAATCAGCATTAGCTAAATAAGCTTTTGCATCTAACTCCGTAGAAAGATATGTTGTACCGTAGTATCGATTAAATCCCGCTAAGAATATTAATTTATCATTATGAAATGGTAGATATTCAATATTGGTTCTTGGTGCAATATTTAAATTTGAAGCAAGTGATTCATAATCAGCACGCACACCAAAACGTGCTTTGAAATTTTTCCAAGCAATACTATCCTCAATAAATACATTCC
This sequence comes from Acinetobacter shaoyimingii, assembly GCF_011578045.1. Classification (NCBI taxonomy): domain Bacteria; kingdom Pseudomonadati; phylum Pseudomonadota; class Gammaproteobacteria; order Moraxellales; family Moraxellaceae; genus Acinetobacter; species Acinetobacter shaoyimingii. Next base: position 2,509,037 of record NZ_CP049801.1, on the reverse strand, counting down.
ATTGATCTTGTCTCGCTGTAAATTTTCCTTTGCCGTAAAGTGTTCCCTTCCTGAGGTACTGTCCATTCCATTGCTCAAAAGCTGCGGATGTTGTTGGTCGATAGTTGAGATCACCTTCATCACAGAGATAATCACCTATTGCACAGCTAGCATCTCTTAAGTTACCGCGTTGAGGATCAGTTTTGGTGGTGTTATTTTCATATCCAGTACCAGTATATAAGGCCATATCATTATTTCTTTCCCAAGAGCCTTCATTATGGTTATAGCCAAAACCTAGCTTTATTTGATGATTCATTTGTAGAAAATCAAATGCATTCAAGCTTAACTTTGCATCGTAGGATAAATTTTTTTGCTCATTAATTAAATCTCCACCATAACCACCCATGGTGTAAGTACTACCATCTTTTAGTCCAATAATGTCATTTTTGGAAATAGGGGAGTAGGCCCAGTTCACAGAATAATTCTGTTTTAATTCCCGATTTAATTCGCTTGTTCTGTAATTTAGGTTTTGTTCTAGCTTGAACTGCTCAAAAAGCTTCTCATTATTTATAAAAAACGAATGAGTAATCGTATCAATGTTATAGTTCGAGTTTAAAGTATTTTTATAATAGCCTTCTTTATCATAATTATAGTGCTCTATACCAAATTGATATTTCGAAGTCGCGTTTGGTGTATAAAATAATGTTAATCCTACACTGTCATTGTTTTCCTCAGTCTTGACTTTTTCACCTTCAACAAAGCCACTCATCACTGGAATAACAGAATTGCGTTTAGCAAGATTTAAACTGAGTCCAAATTTCTCAGACATACGTCCATAGAAGTTCGCACTACCGCCTTGTATGGTATATTCTCGGTTGTGAGTTGCATCTTGCTTTTCCTCAAAACTTGTTTCTTCTGTTTCATTTAAATAATTAAATCGAGCCCAAGCATCAGTAGTGTAATCATAACTTAAGCTTCCATGAATTTGGCCTATTTCAGTTTGAGGAGCACAAGTCTTCGCTTGAATTACACCGCCTAAAAAGTCACCATGCTCGGCACCAGCATTGCTATCAATGACTTCTAATTCGCAAAGAAGATCTGTATTGATATTTGCCGTTTGGGAGTTACTTGGCATACCATAATAATTAGCATCAGCACTTTCACCTACTGGATCAAATGTATTCGATGTATTTACGCCATTAACGACAAATTTATTTGCAAAATTTGGTGCACCATTAATAGAGATTTTATCTGGTGCTAAAGAACCTTGGGTTCCGGCGCTATTTGCATCACGAGAAAATTGAACATTACTATTGGTTTTTAAGAAATCGGTAATTGATTTTTTACTATTCGGCATGCTTTCAAGTTGATCTTTACTATAAACGGTATTACCGACTTCACTTTTCTCCTTAGCTTCAACCACGATCGTTTGTAATGACGCATTGACATTATTTTTGTTTGTTTCAACCTCATTGGCTGCAAAACTATGCGTATTCATTGCTGCAAAAATTGCGAAACTTAAAGGAGAATATGCAAACTTCATAATAAATTAAACGAAATGAAAACGAGAGTGATTATCATTAAACATGATTTATTAATCAATATACGTTTGCACTTTAATCATATTTAAATTCTATTAAAAAATATTTTTTGAGTATGAATGGGCCAAAGTGAACAATGAAATTTTTTAGTTTAATGCGTTTTCATTTTATACGTGGAGGTAATGAGTTATAGAGGAATGGGTTTAAGGAGAAAAACATTCAGACTATATGATTTGCTGAAAATTCATTTGAATAGCTATTGAAGCGAAAGATTAGACATTGATGTCATTTGTTTAAAATTATATAGCTGAATATTGTTGTGAGTAAAAAGGGAGTGTAAATATCAATTCAAAAAAAGAGGGCAATAGAAGGCAGTTCAAATATTACTAGAAAAATATTTGAAATATAGGGATGTAAGGATATGGAACTGGTTTGAAGAGAGAGTTTTTTTAATTGGCGTCCCTACGGGGATTCGAACCCCGGTTACCGCCGTGAAAGGGCGATGTCCTAGGCCTCTAGACGATAGGGACGTTTAGAAGATGGCGGTATCTTATTGATCCGCCACCAAAGTGTCAAGCAGGTGAGGTGCGAGTTTGTTCAAAATATAGCAAAACAGTTCAGCGGTCTTCTGCGTATCATATAATGCTGAATGTGCTTCTTTCCCATCAAACTCAATTCCAGCTTGAATGCATGATTTCGCTAGCACTGTTTGACCAAACATTACCGCACTTAAAGTCACTGTATCGAATACAGAAAAACTATGAAATGGGTTCTGATTTTTTGTACCCGTACGATTGATTGCAGCTTTTACAAAGCCTAAATCGAAATGAGCATTATGACCCACCAAAACAGCATGCGTACATTGCTGTTGCTTACGTACTTCATTGATTGATTTGAAGATACGTTTTAGCGCTGATTTTTCATCTTCAGCCATCGCCATACGCATTGGATTATTGGGGTCAATTCCAATGAAATCTAAGGAGCGACGATCTAAATTCGCACCCTCAAATGGATTTATATGTGCATGGTACGCTTGCCCTAGAACAAACTCACCTTGTTCATTATAAACGATAGGGATACAAGCAATTTCGAGTAATGCGTCTGTATCTGCATTAAAACCTGCTGTTTCAACATCAACAACGACAGGTAAAAAACCGCGAAAACGTTGACCGATGATAGGTTGATTTTCAGTTGTCAAACCTTTCTCCATTGAATGGTCTTTCCAGCATATAAAGGAATAATCGTTTCATTTTCCAAATACGTTAAACTTTCTGGAATGACTTGATCTTCTTTAACTAAGGTAATGGTGTTGGTGTTACGTGGAAGACCATAAAAGTCTGCACCAAAATGGCTTGCAAAGCCTTCGAGTCGATCAATTTTTCCAACTTGATCAAATGCTTGTGCATACAATTCAATTGCTGTTGGAGCACTGTAGCAACCTGCACAACCACAGGCATTTTCTTTGGCATTTTTAGAGTGCGGTGCACTATCTGTACCCAAGAAAAATTTTGGATTACTGCTGGTTGCAACTTCAAGCAAAGTTTGCTGATGCGTTTGGCGCTTTAAAATTGGAAGGCAATAGAAATGTGGCTTCACTCCACCGACTAACATATCATTACGATTGAATAATAAATGTTGCGGTGTAATCGTTGCAGCAATATTACGATCTTGCTCTAGTACAAAATGAGCTGCTTCACTGGTGGTGATATGTTCTAAGACCAATTTTAATTTTGGAAATTGTTTTAACAGTGGAGATAAAACTTCATCTAAGAAGCGTTTTTCACGATCAAAAATATCAACATGGTTATGGGTTACTTCGCCATGTAACAGCAATGGAACTTGATGTTCTTCTAGTTTTTCAATGACTGCATAAACTTTACGAATATCGCTGACACCGTTGTCAGAATTAGTTGTTGCGCCAGCAGGGTAAAGTTTGATGGCATTGACAACGTCAGACTGCTTGATTTTGAGTACTTCATCTGGCGATGTGTGATCTGTGAAGTATAAAACCATTCGAGGATCGAAGTTTAAATTTTCAGGAACATGCGCCATGATTCGGTTGCGATATGCCACAGCTTCTTCAACTGTTTTTACAGGCGGAACTGTATTTGGCATACAGATTGCGCGAGCAAATTGACGAGCTAAATCAGGAACAGTACGTTGTAATGCAAGTCCATCTCGTAAATGGGCATGCCAATCATCAGGTTGAAGCAGAGTGATCGTATTCAAGGTGATTATTACTGAAAAAATAAAGTAGATGATAATCCAAAAATCAACAAATTGATAACTGCAAAATAGAATTAAATTTACGATTTAGATAAGAAATATATAATAATGTGCTTATTTATTAGTCGTTTATATAAAAATTAATCTGATTTGAAATTGTAGCAATTGATTTTACTGGCGATCATTGTAGTTTATTGTTTCCTTGATGTGAATTCAATCACAAAAATATATAAGAAGCGTGATAAAAATTGCTTTATTGGTGTCTGGTTTTTAAATTTAATATTTTGATTTTCCTTAAAAAATGCTAATGTTGAATATAATCAAAAAACAATTATTTAGTGGAAAAAGAAATTAATCTGGCACCTTAAATACGTATTATGAAATTGCAAATAGAAATCGATCAATTACAACATAAAAAATCTGAAATTGAGCAACTTCTAGAGATTCAAAAAAATAAGTTAATTCATCATTTTGACCCTGAACTCGAAGCGCAATTTTGGAAAGACCGTCAAGATCGTTTAATTAAAATGATCGTGCGTGCAATTGTGCCTGCAATAAAAATATTTATTATTTTTGAATTGATTAGTCTACCACTGAATTATTTAACCACAGCACCTGAACATCGATTGCATGATGTTGGTCTAACCATGTTGTCTTATACGGCAGGGTGGATCGCATTATTTACCACATTTGCGATGGCAAAACGACCCGCTTGGCATGCTTATTATAATCAAATTGTGGCTGGGGTAATTTGCTTTGCATTAACCATTGTACAGTCTGTACTGTAGTCTATGCATTCTTTATCAATGACTTGGCGTGGCTCGTTAATCATTGCATTTGCCACGATGTTTGCCTATTTATGTTCAGGTTTAAGACCCAAAACAACGTTCATGAGTTGTATGTGCGCGGCAATAATTACATGTCTTTTTTTATGGTGGGATGGTGTTCATCGCCCCATCTGGATTATTAGCAATACACTAATTTTATCAAACTTAGTCGGTTTGGCTTTGGCTGTTTTGGCTATTTCAACTGAGCGTATTCGTTTTCTACAATCGATTATTATTGAATATGATAAAAAGATTTATTCATTTTTAAATGAGCATTTTATTCGTTTAAGTCAGCAAGACACCTTAACATTGTTGGGCAATCGACGTGGATTTGAACAGCAACTTATGGATGAAATTCAGTATACGCAAACCTATAAAAAACCATTTTCTTTGCTATTTATAGATGTCGATTACTTCAAACTTTATAACGATTGTTATGGGCATGATCAAGGTGATCAAGCTTTAATTCGTGTTGCCCAAACATTATTACGTCATTTGGATGATGGTGATACTGCCATTCGTTATGGAGGCGAAGAGTTTGTGGTGTTGTTAAAAGATGTTCAAGAAGATCAAGCCAAAGTCATTTCACAACATATTTTGGACGATATCGCATTGCAAAAAATTGAACATCGCCAATCAAGTATTGCTGATCATTTGACTATAAGTATTGGCTTAACCATGTTTAATGGGGATCATGATATCGGTTATTCCGATCTTTTAAAACAAGCGGATCAGGCGCTATATCATGCAAAAAGTATGGGAAGAAATTGTTATTATGTTTGGAATCGCGAACAAGCAGAACTGAACCTTTATTCTGATCTCACACAACTTGAAAGAGCAACGCAGGTCTTAAAAAAGACCGTTTAAAGCATTCGACGATAAAACCGATCCCTTTAAAAAGTTGTAATACATGTAGAGGAATATTTTAAGGGAAAAAGAGTAGAATTTTTAAAAAAAGAGAATGATGTCTAAAAATAATATAAAACAATAATTTATATCACTAAAAAAGATCTCGAATGGCTTGAATGATGCTTTCAAATAAGCGTATTTTATATCTTAGAAGTAGAACAACACTTAAAACCAGACAATAAACAATCAATCATCCCACGTGATGGTTCAAAAGTGAGCTTATGCATTCAGAACAAAATATCGATGATTTACAAGCCAAAAAAACTCATTATGAACATTTATTGGAACGGCAAAATCGTAAGTTATCTTCCAAATTTGATCATGAATTAGAACAGCATTTTTGGCGTGATCGTAAAGAACGACTGATTAAAATGTTGCACCGTGCAAAATCGTCGATTGTTGTTGTATTTCTCATTTTTCAATTTTTGAGTATTTTCATTAATTATTTGAGTGCGGATGCAGAATTTCTGGTTCACGATATTTCACGTAATTTAATTTCATTTGCGGTTGCTTGGCTTTTACTGGCCACAATTTTTACCATTACCCATCGACCCGAATGGCATCAATATTATGCAAAAGTGCTTTCAGTCGCTTTATGTATAACTTTGGCAATTGCACAATCAATATTGCTCTCAATGCAAACCATGTCATTGATATGGCGTGGCACGATTATTATTTCACTCGCTCTGATCTTTGTTTATTTAACCTTAGGCTTAAGACCACGTAGAGCATTTTTGACGTGTATGCTGGCAGCTGCATTGTCATTTTTGTATTTAAAAATTACACGTTCGGATTTGCCTAATTGGGTAATGGCCAATAGTCTGATCTTACCCAATTTAGTCGGTCTTGCATTGGCATTACTTTCGATTTCAACCGAACGTATTCGTTTTTTACAATCGATTGTGATTGATCTTGATAAACAAATTTACTCTTTGCTGAATCAGCATTTTATTCATTTGAGCCATCAAGATACCTTGACTTTATTGGGGAATCGTCGTGGATTTGAGCAGAATCTGGAAAATGCCATTGTTCATGCGCAGCAAACCCAAGAAGCCTTTGCTATTTTGTTTATCGATGTGGATTACTTCAAGCTATATAACGACTGTTATGGCCATGAATGTGGTGATCAGGCACTGATTAAGGTGGCAAAAACACTTTTGGCACATATACGTGAAGGTGATATTGCAATTCGGTTTGGGGGAGAAGAATTTGTGTTGCTCATTAAAAACACCTCATGGCAAGAATCTGAACATATTGCTCAAGCGATTATTCACGATATTCAACAGCAAAAAATTGAGCATGCAAAATCTCAAATTTCCAGTTATTTAACCGTAAGTATTGGGCTGAGTTTATATGATGGTGAAGATGAAATATCTTATCCAGATATTTTAAAAGCAGCAGATCAAGCTTTGTATGTGGCAAAAGATCAAGGAAGAAATGGCTATCACACAGCGAGTGTTCGATCGCAAGATTCTTTGCTGTTATGATAGCCCATGGCGTATGAATGATCTTGAAAATGAAGTCCACATACTAAGACAAGAAAAATTAAAGTTTGAGCAACTTTTGTTGCAACAGAAAAAATCAGTCAATGCTTCATTTGATGATGCTTTAGAACATCAATTTTGGAAAGATCGTCAAGATCGGATTATAAAACTCATTGGCCGAGCTGTTTTTCCTGCAATAGTCATTTATTTTATTTTCCATTGTGTCAGTTTATCAATGAATTATCTTTCCGCAGATCCACTGTATCGTGAACGAGATATTTTCAGGAATCATTTTTCTTTTGCTGGTTCATGGTTGGCGTTACTGATTATTTTTACTTTGGCCAAACATCCACAATGGCATTATCTCTATGGCAAGATTGTACCTTATATTGTTTTTTTTGGCATAGGTCTTAACTCCGCTATTTTACTTTCCATGTATTCACTTCCTTTGGCTTGGCGGGGAAGTATTGTGGTTGCTTTAGCGATTGTATTTGTTTATGTATGCTCAGGCTTAAAACCTAAAATTACATTTTTAGCGAGTATTTTATCTGCATTATTGAGCATTGTTTATTTTCACTGGGCAGATGTACAGATTGCGAGTTGGGTTGTACTTAATGCTTTGTTGCTCCCAAATTTAGTCGGATTTGCGCTTGCATTGTTGGTCAGTTCAACAGAAAAAATTAGATTTTTACAATCAATTATTATTCATTATGACAGACGTATTTATGCATTGATGAATCAACATTTTAAAGATTTAAGTCATCAAGACGCCTTAACGTTATTGGGGAATCGTCGTGGTTTTAATGAATATTTAAGTCAAACGATTATTGATGCAAAGCAAACGCAATCTAGCTTCGCATTATTGTTTATTGATATTGATTTTTTTAAGCTATATAACGATTACTATGGTCATGAACAAGGTGATCAAGCACTGATACAAGTGGCACATTGTATGAGTTGTTCACTCCCAGATAAAGCAAATGCAGTGCGATTTGGTGGTGAAGAGTTCGTGATTGTATTGCATCATATTCATCAAGCAGAGGCTGAAGTATTTGCTCAGCAACTGTTGCAAAAGATTCGTTCATTAGATATAGAGCACCAACGCTCATCTGTGGCAAAACATCTGACCGTGAGTATTGGTTTAACGGTTTATGATGGGCAAGACAATGTAATTTACGCTGATGTGCTCAAAGCTGCTGATCAGGCACTCTATCAGGCGAAAGCTTTAGGGCGAAATCGAGTGTTTGTGCAGTATTTAAATCAATAAAAAACCGCGCAAATTGCGCGGCTTTTTGACTTAACTACAACTTAGTTTTTGTCTTTAAGTTGTGGAACAGCAGAACCTGTACCAACAGCCAATAAACCTGCACCTGTGTAGATGCCTAATTTTTGACGTGTATCTGTGATGTCTAAGTTACGCATGGTCAATTGACCAATACGATCCATAGGAGAGAACATAGAATCACCTTTTTCCATCGTTAAACGCTCAGCTTCATAAGTGAGGTTTTCAGATTCGGTGTTCATAATAGTGTAGTCATTACCACGACGAAGTTCTAAAGTCACAGTACCTGTTACTGCTTTAGCAACCCAACGTTGAGCAGTTTCACGAAGCATAAGCGCTTGAGAATCGAACCAACGACCTTGGTAAAGCAAACGACCTAAACGTAAACCATTGATGCGATATTGTTCAATCGTATCTTCGTTATGAATACCAGTCACAAGACGCTCGTAAGCGATGTGAAGAAGTGCCATACCCGGAGCTTCGTAGATACCACGAGATTTCGCTTCGATGATACGGTTCTCGATTTGATCCGACATACCTAGACCATGACGACCACCGATACGGTTCGCTTCAAGAATGAATTCAACTGGATCTTCGATACGTTTGCCGTTGATCGCAACAGGGAAGCCTTCTTCAAAAGTAATCGATACTTCTTCAGGTGCGATTTCAACGTCTTCTTTCCAGAATGCAACGCCCATGATTGGATCAACGATTTTGATACCAGCATTTAGGTATTCAAGATCTTTAGCTTCATGCGTTGCACCTAGCATATTCGAATCTGTTGAATATGCTTTTTCTTTTGACATTTTATAGTCAAAACCATTGTCGATCAGGAACTGTGACATTTCTGCACGGCCACCTAGTTCGTCAATGAAAGTTTGGTCTAACCATGGTTTGTAAATTTTAAGCGCAGGGTTAGTCAACAAACCATAACGGTAGAAACGTTCAATATCGTTTCCTTTATAAGTTGAACCGTCACCCCAGATGTTTACATCATCTTCTTTCATTGCTGTAACAAGCATTGTTCCTGTTACTGCACGACCCAATGGTGTTGTATTGAAGTATGGAACGCCACCCGTAGAGATATGGAACGCGCCACATTGAATCGCAGCAATACCTTCTAATGCAAGTTGAAGACGGCAATCCACTAAACGTGCTTTTACCGCACCATACGCTTCAGCTTTTTTTGGAATCGCATCGTAATCGTCTTCATCTGGCTGACCTAAGTTTGCTGTATAGGCATAAGGTTCAGCGCCTTTTTGTTTCATCCACAATAAAGCAGCAGAAGTATCTAGACCACCAGAAAAGGCAATACCAACTTTTTTGCCTACAGGAACATTCTGCAAAATGGTTGCATTATCAGACATTGTTAATCCTAACGAGATATGTAAATAGGTCCTAAAACCACTGACCTAGGAGAATATACAGTTAGTTAATTGTACCACTATTTTATTTGGTGTGGTTTTTAGATGAGAAAATCTCGTTGAAATTTTGCAAATAATTCATTTTGAGAATTTAAAAAAATTCAGCATAGAGAAAAATCATAATATACGTGATTTATTGACTGATCTTTTTTTGAAAATAATCGAATAATCATGGCTTAGAGTAAAATGTTCTTCGATTTTCATAGAATTTTGTATAAATATTGACTATAAAGTGGTGATCAAACTGTCAAAATAATCATGTATGATCAAGTCTTAAGTTCATTGACTCAAGATTAAATCGATTCAATTAGGGAAAAAGAATGACAACATGGCTACGGTATTTGGGGAAACATATGCAACACATTCAGGAAAGGAAAATGCTGAATAGCTTGCTGTGGCTTAGCTTTTGTATGTCGTTTTTTATGATACAAGGTTGTAAATCAAATGGTTCAGAACAGAACCATCAAACATTTGAACTGAATATTTTACATATTAATGACAGTCACTCTCACCTTGATGAATCCACGATCCAATTGCAACTCAAAACAGCTGAAGACACACGTGAACCAATACAAGTCAATTATGGTGGTTTTAGTCGTGTCGCAGCATTATTTAAACAGCTAAGCGTCCAATTGCCCAATACCCTAAAAATCCATGCAGGAGATGCATTGGTCGGCGATTTATATTTCAAAATTGGGCGTGGTGAAGCTGAAGCAAAAATGATGAATAGCATTTGCTTCGACAGTTTTACTTTAGGCAATCATGAGTTTGATAATGGCGATACTGCATTACTTAAATTCTTAAATGACTTAGAGCAAAGCTCAGCATGTCCAACAAAAACCGCTGTGCTAAGTAGTAATGTAGTGTTTGGTGAAGGATCAGCTTTATATCAAAGTAATCGTGTTCAACCTTATACAGTAATTGAAAAACAAGGTCAAAAAATTGGTTTGATTGGGGTCACCACCGCATTTAAAACCAAGCATTCCTCACGTCCAGATACCAATACTGAGTTTTTGGATGAACTGGCAAGCGTACAAGCAGCGATTGATGTCTTAAAAGCACAAGGTATCAATAAAATTGTTTTACAGTCACATATTGGTTATCAAGAAGACTTGAACCTTATTCGGCAATTAGATGGAGTGGATATTGTCATTGGTGGGGATTCACATAGTTTATTGGCCAATGAAAACTTAAGTGATTATGGTTTTAGCCCTCAAGGTCCTTATCCAACTATTGCTCAAGACAAAAACGGTCGTCGTGTTTGTGTGGCTCAAGCAGCACAGTATGCTTATGTGGTGGGACAACTCAATATTGAGTTTGATGACCAAGGTCATGTATTAAAATGTGGTGGTCGACCGCATATTTTGCTGGGAGATCGTTTTCAACGCGTTGGAAACACACCAGTATTATCCGCTGAAGAATTAGATTTTATCCATCAAGATATTCAACAAAGTGGCAGTTTGAGTATTGTGCAACCCGATGCTGAAGCTGATGCCATACTTGCGCCATATCGTTCGGCAAAAATATTATTTGGTCAGCAAAATGTGGCGGTGGCAACCACAAATTTTTGTTTAAGACGTGTTCCTGGAACATGGCGCGATATCAACCGATCAGCTTTAGGAGATGTCTGTAATCAAAATTCATTTACGCATCAGCATGGTGGTGATATTCAACAATTGGTTGCTGAAGCTTATTTAAAACAAGGACAGCGTTATTTCCAAGCGAATATATCTTTGATCAATGGTGGCGGTGTTCGTGAAGATATAGCACAAGGCGATATTAATGTGGATAAGGTCTATCGAATCTTAGCTTTTGATAACACCTTGGTTCAACTGAATATGTATGGACATGAGCTAAAAGCCATGCTTGAGGATGCGATGCAAGCTGTGTTAAATGGTCAAACAGGGAGTTATCCATATACAGCAGGAATGACATGGCAAGTCGATTTAAATCAACCGCTTGGTCAACGCGTAAGTCATATTCAAATTCGAGATGCGCAAAACCAATTGCAGGCGCTCGATTTAAATCGGATGTATAAACTCATCACCATTAATTTTTTAGCTGATGGTCAGGGTTCATATCACACATTAAGCACGATTCGTGGAGATCGTCGTATTGATGTTGGGCTTGATTATACCGAAGCCTTTTTACAGTATTTAGAAGATTTACCTTTGAATAATGGTACGCGTTATTTAGGTCCTTTAGATGTGACTTATTATAGTACACAAGGTTTTATCGATGCTGCGCCTTAATCTGAATTAATGTATTCAATGCGTTTTTTCGAAAACAAAATGATCGTTAGTTTCTGATTAATAAGATCAATGAGAATCGATTTATATATGGAGCAAAGAGAAGATTGTGATGAGGCGAGTCAAAATAAAAAGACTTCGCCCTTATGCAGTAGTGCTATTCATCACTTGCACTAATGGTTTTTTCGCATCGTGTTTCATTAATGGTTAGCTCAGGCTCGAAAAAAGCTAAAAATCGCGTACGTCTATTTCTATTGTTTCTTTTGTTTTGTTATATAACGGATACTTTTGGTTTAATTATTCTGCCCGTCATTTTTCTTTAGTACTTGACCTTGGCTAAGCATCTGCAAAGTAATAATGACATTTATCTTGGTAAATTTAATTCTCATCAACATCCTAAAAAGTGAATTTTAGCGATAAAAAGCTCCATATGCTGTGCTGCATAAATCATTTTCACATTCTAGAAATCGGTTGCAATGACTGTATTTAGACTAAAGTTTGAAGGATGATCTTTAATACATCACTAAAAATTAAAATAATATTATTAATCAATATCTTGTTGTTAATATTATACGATTTTAAAAGTACAGCAGTGCTCCTTTCAACCGTCAATATTGGTCATACCAATTTAATTTCAATGATTCTTTATTGCGCTTTAAATCAGTGGGTATTACCATTATTGGTCTGAAATAAATGATTTTTAGTCTTTATTGCTTATATTGGTAATACCAATACCGAAATAGACATGATCTTTAACATCGGAACTGGCTAAGCATGTCAAGGAGAGAGCGATGCTTCAACAATGGCAACAAGTTTATGACCCTCTGGGGAATATTTGGATATCTAGCGCAATTGCTTTAATTCCAATTATCTTCTTCTTCCTTGCACTTGCCGTGTTCCGAATGAAGGGCAGTGTGGCAGGTACGATTACTGTTGCACTGGCTTTTTTGGTGTCGATGTTCCTCTATAAAATGCCTGTAAGCATGGCCTTGGCATCGATGGTGTATGGCTTTTTCTACGGACTTTGGCCAATTGCATGGATCATCATTGGGGCAGTATTTCTCTACAAAATTTCAGTAAAGACGGGGCAGTTCGATATTATCCGCTCTTCCATCTTATCTTTAACTGAAGACCAACGCCTGCAAATGTTATTGGTCGGTTTTGCCTTCGGTACGTTTTTGGAGGGGGCTGCGGGTTTTGGTGCGCCAGTAGCGATTACCGCTGCATTGTTGGTGGGACTTGGTTTTAAACCGCTATACGCAGCTGGACTGTGTTTAATTGTCAACACGGCCCCAGTGGCATTTGGTGCGATGGGGATTCCGATTATTGTCGCAGGTCAGGTCTCAGGTCTAGATACGCTAGACATCAGTAAGATGGTGGGTCGTCAACTGCCAATTATGGTTCCGATTGTGTTGATCTGGATTATGGCGATTATGGATGGCTGGCGTGGTGTGAAAGAAACATGGCCTGCAATATTCGTAGGTGGTGGTTCTTTTGCATTGGCGCAATTTTTAACTGCTAACTATGTTGGACCTGAACTTCCAGATATTACCGCTGCTATTGCTGCATTGGTCAGTTTGACCGTATTGCTGAAATTTTGGCAACCGAAACATATTTTCCGCTTTGAAGATGATGTTCAAGTCGATGAAACTCTCGCTCAGGCTGCAAAACAAAAATACTCGGTAGGTCAAATTATTAAAGCATGGTCACCGTTTGCTGTACTGACGGCAATGGTGACTTTATGGAGTATTCAACCCTTTAAAGCGTTATTCGCTAAGGATGGTGCACTCAGTGACTGGGTGATTTCAATCAAAGTGCCGTATTTGCACCAATTGATCCAAAAATTACCGCCTGTCGCGCCTGAAGTGAAAGACTATGATGCCATTTATAAATTTGATTGGTTCTCAGCGACGGGCACTGCAATCATGCTGGCAGCGGTGATCACCATCATTTATCTCAAAATGAAACCAAAGGATGCCATCGCAACTTTTGCAGAGACAGTGAGTGAATTAAAAACGCCAATTTACTCAATTGGTATGGTGCTGGCTTTTGCCTTTATTGCGAACTATTCAGGTTTATCTGCAACTTTAGCTTTGGCACTGGCACATACGGGACAGGCATTTACATTCTTCTCGCCTTTCTTAGGTTGGGTCGGGGTGTTCTTAACTGGTTCAGACACATCAGCCAATGCCTTGTTCTCGGCTTTACAAGCAACCACAGCACAGCAAATTGGTGTTCCAGAAGTGTTATTGGTTGCAGCCAATACCAGTGGTGGCGTGACAGGAAAAATGATTTCTCCACAATCGATTGCGATTGCCTGTGCAGCCGTCGGTTTGGTGGGTAAAGAATCCGATTTATTCCGCTTTACGGTCAAACACAGTATTACCTTTACGGTAATGATTGGTATCATCATCACACTACAAGCTTATGTTTTTCCGTGGATGATTCCATAAATTGGTTAAGGTAAACGAATGAAAGTCTCCGACAAAGTTGTACAACGCTTACGCCTTTTAATTGAGCAAAGTCATTTGCAAGTCGGAGCACGTTTGCCTGCAGAACGTAAATTATGCGAACTAATGGGTGTGTCTCGAACATCACTGCGTGAAGCGATTCAACAATTGAGTGCCAGTGGAATTTTACACAGCCGTATGGGGGCAGGAACCTATTTACAGCAATTACCTGCCAATTGGTCACAGCACAATATTGTTGAACCTTTATCGAATCTAATCGATCAGGATCCTGAATATCGTTTTGATGTGCAAGAAGCTCGAATTGTGCTTGAAGGTGGAACGGCGTGGTATGCGGCTCAGCGTGCAACGGCGGTAGATTTGGAAAATATCCGCAAATGTTATGAGCAGATCAATCATTTTCAAGCCATTGGTGATGATGCTCAAGCGGCTATTGCTGACGCTCAGTTTCACTTAGCCATTGCAGAGGCATCACACAATTTGGTGCTTATACAAATGATGCGCAGTTTGTTTGATTTATTGCAGTACAACGTGATGCTGGGTCGACGTAAAGTCTATACCTCTCCACATCGTTTTGAACAATTGCATGATCAGCACTTACAAGTAATGAATGCAATTGAACGCCAAGACCCTGAAGCTGCCCGTAAAGCAGTGTGTGGGCATATTGAATTTGTAGTTCAGCAAGTACGTATGATTGATGAAGAAGAAGCTCGTCGTCAGCGTGCAAGTCGATTGAATAGGACATAAGTTATGATTATTTCTTCTGCTAATGACTATCGTGAAGCAGCAAGACGTCGATTACCGCCATTTTTGTTTCACTATATTGATGGTGGGGCATATGCCGAATATACCTTAAAACGTAATGTTGAAGATTTATCGAAAATTGCATTACGTCAACGTGTCTTAAATGACATGTCAAAGTTAAGTTTAGAGACCAAACTGTTTGATGAAACCTTGTCGATGCCTGTGGCATTGTCACCTGTGGGTTTAACTGGGATGTATGCACGCCGTGGTGAAGTTCAAGCCGCAGTAGCAGCAGACAAAAAAGGCATTCCATTTACCTTATCTACAGTTTCAGTATGTCCAATTGAAGAAGTCGCACCTGCAATTAACCGTCCAATGTGGTTTCAGTTATATGTACTGCGTGACCGTGGCTTTATGAAAAATGCCTTGGAGCGTGCCAAGGCAGCAGGATGTTCAACATTAGTATTTACTGTCGATATGCCTGTTCCGGGGGCACGTTACCGTGATGCGCATTCGGGTATGAGTGGTCCAAATGCCGCGATGCGCCGTTATATGCAGTCGTGTTTCCATCCTCATTGGGCATGGAATGTGGGTCTACTCGGTCGTCCGCATGATTTGGGCAATATTTCAAAATACCTCGGTAAACCTACAGGTTTAGAAGATTATATCGGTTGGTTGGGCAATAATTTCGATCCTTCTATTTCTTGGAAAGATTTAGAATGGATTCGTGAATTTTGGGATGGTCCAATGGTGATTAAGGGGATTCTAGACCCTGAAGATGCTAAAGATGCTGTACGTTTTGGTGCGGATGGTATTGTGGTATCGAACCATGGTGGTCGTCAGCTCGATGGTGTTTTATCCTCTGCTCGTGCGCTTCCTCCGATTGCGGATGCGGTGAAAGGGGATATCAAAATCCTTGCGGACTCGGGTATTCGTAATGGTTTAGACGTTGTACGTATGCTCGCATTGGGTGCGGATACTTGTATGCTCGGTCGTGCCTTTGTTTACGCTTTGGGTGCGGCAGGCGGTGCAGGGGTAAGTAACTTACTCGAACTGATTGATAAGGAAATGCGTGTTGCAATGACCTTAACGGGTGCAAAAAGCATCGCTGATATTACTTCAGATTGCTTAGTGAAATTAGAAAAAGAATTGGTTTAAGCATTTAACTGCATAAATTTAAGAGTTGAACTTAAATGATGCTGTTAATCATCTTATGTCCAATTAAAATTGATCACAAAGTTCCCTCTCCTGTCAGGAGAGGGTTAGGGAGAGGTTTTTAGTTTGAAGTTCCCTCATCCTACCTAACCTTCTCTCAGAGGGAAAAGGGAATTTCATTGATCATTAAGATTATGGATCATTGATTATTTTTTTATTTCCGAAAGAACTATAGTTTTAACAGCATATATAGCTCGCTTATTCCTTAATTTTCTTTCGGGAAAAGTAAGCAAAACCATTTGTCTTTCGTTGAACTTGCACAATAACAGTCACGAAAAATTTTAAGTCGCAGAAACATTTTGCCTCAAAATTCAGTCTGGCTCGAACAGAAACGAAAGACTGGGTCGTGTATCGAGATTTCTTTTTCTTTAAGTTTCGAATGAATCTGAAAGGATCATCATTCAAGATGGATTCAGTCATACAGGATTTAAACCATGTCAGCTTCACTTACTTGTCAAAACACCATTCAAAAACTGATTGATATAGTCGGTAAAGCCCATGTATTGACCGATGAACAAGAGACCCGTTTATATCGTCAGGGACGTCGCTATGGATCAGGGCAAGTTCTCGCTGTGGTTGCACCTGGAACATTGCTCGAACAGTGGCAAGTGCTGAAAATAGCAGTCGATGCTGATTGTATTGTCATTATGCAAGCAGCGAATACGGGTTTGACGGGTGGTTCAACCCCATTTGGTGATGACTATGACCGTCCTGTGATACTGATGAGTACACGCCGTCTGCAGGGCATTCAAGTCATTAATGAAGGCAAACAAGTCATTTGTTTACCCGGTGCAAGCTTAGATCGGTTAGAAAAAGAATTGGCAGGGTTTAACCGTGAACCGCATTCGGTGATTGGGTCTTCTTGTATCGGTGCGTCGGTATTGGGTGGCGTATGTAATAACTCGGGTGGCGCTTTGGTGCGTCGTGGTCCTGCTTATACCGAACTTGCTTTATATGCACGGGTGAATGAGCAAGGTCAACTTGAACTGGTCAATCACCTAGGCGTGAATTTGGGTGAAACGCCTGAACAGATCCTGACCAATCTGGAACAACAACAGTACCAAATTGCGGATATTCAAAATGATAGTCATTGCTGTGCATCTGACCATCGTTATATGAAAGATGTGGCGCAAGTCGATGCCGATACACCAGCTCGTTTTAATGCCGATCCTTCCCGTTTATACGAAGCTTCGGGTTCTGCGGGGAAAGTTTGTGTATTTGCCGTACGTTTAGATACCTTCGAGAAAATTCCAAGTCAGGTGTTTTATGTGGGCACAAACTCACATGATGACTTGACCGAAATTCGCCGTTTCCTGTTGACCGATTTGCCTCGTATTCCAATTGCGGGGGAATACATTCACCGTGTGGCTTATGACATTGGTGCGGAATACGGTAAAGACACGTTTATGTTTATCGAAAAATTTGGTACAGCCAAAGTGCCTGCCGCATTTGCCATGAAAGACAAGGTCGATGGTTATTTGGAAAAATGGGGCATGAAAGGGCTTTCTGACAAAGTTCTACAATTGGTCACCAAGTTTTTACCGTCGCATCTGCCAAAACGGATGAACGATTTCCGTGATTTATATGAGCATCATTTAGTTTTAAGGATTGAAGATCAGGACGTTCCAGCCGTGGATACGTTCTTAAAGCAGTATTTTGCAGGCCGTAACACAGGCGATTATTTCCTGTGTGATGCGGACGAAGGTCGTAAAGCCTTTTTACACCGTTTTGCTGTGGCAGGAGCTGCCATTCGTTATCGGGATACGCATTTACGCGAAGTGGAAGATATTGTGGCGTTGGATATTGCTTTACGCCGTAATGACCGTGAATGGGTAGAGACTTTGCCTAAAGAGATGGACGAGCAAATTATTCATAAACTCTACTACGGCCATTTCCTCTGTCATGTGTTCCATCAGGACTATATTGTCAAAAAAGGCGTAGATCCTTTGGCGATGGAACATGCGATGTGGAAATTACTGGATGCACGTAAAGCTGAATATCCTGCGGAGCATAATGTTGGACATTTATATGTGGCAAAGCCTGCACTAAAAACGCATTATCAAAAACTCGATCCAACCAACAGTTTTAATGTCGGCATTGGGCATACATCTAAGTTGAAAAATTGGAAATAATTGAGTTCAAGTTTTATTATTGAATTGTATCCTAGATTAGCATTAAAAAAGGGATGAAATAATCATCCCTTTTTTCATATTGACTCTAGCGTATAATAATTTTTTGAATTCGGTCATAAATAAAAATTAAAAAAGCATTAAAGTAGTATGCAACAAGTTGCAAAGCCAATAAATAAAGGATTTCACCATGACAACTAGCTATGCAAATCTATTAAAACCGCTTCATTTAGGCTTTACCACCCTTAAAAACCGTGTGGTGATGGGTTCTATGCACACAGGTTTGGAAGACCGTTTTTATAATTATCCAAAACTGGCGGCTTATTTTGGTGAACGTGCCAAAGGTGGCGTAGGGCTGATTATTACTG
Organism: Acinetobacter shaoyimingii; assembly: GCF_011578045.1. NCBI lineage: Bacteria > Pseudomonadati > Pseudomonadota > Gammaproteobacteria > Moraxellales > Moraxellaceae > Acinetobacter > Acinetobacter shaoyimingii. The sequence goes on along the minus strand of NZ_CP049801.1, from coordinate 2,490,192 downwards.
GGGGAATTTCACCGAACCGTTCAGGGTGGTTATTGCCTGCGGGTGGAACCATGAATACCTTGGGCGACGTTGCGCCACACCGTTTAGTGACGCATGCTGTACATAAACATGGTGCTAAAATTCTCATGCAGATTTTGCACTCTGGTCGTTATGGTTATCAACCTTTTGTGGTCTCAGCAAGTCCAATTAAATCTCCGATTTCACCATTTAAACCACGTCAAATGAGTGATAAGCAAATTTTGGATACCATTGAAGATTATGCACAAACGGCAAATATTGCCAAAAAAGCTGGTTACGATGGCGTGGAAATCATGGGTTCAGAAGGTTATCTTCTAAACCAATTTTTAAGTCGTCATGTGAATCAACGCACCGATCGTTGGGGGGGCGATATTGAAAATCGGATGCGTTTTGCGGTTGAAATTGTCAAAGCCATACGAGCAAAAGTCGGTGAGAAATTTATTATTTGCTTCCGTTTGTCCATGCTGGATTTGGTACACGATGGCAATACCATGGATGAAGTGATTACCGTGGCTCAGGCTTTAGAAAAAGCAGGGGTAACACTTTTAAATACAGGTATTGGATGGCATGAAGCACGTATTCCAACCATTGTCACCTCTGTGCCTCGTGCAGCCTTTGTTGATTACACAGCAGAAGTGAAAAAGCATGTTGCGATTCCAGTCATTGCATCAAACCGAATCAATATGCCTGATGTCGCTGAAGAAATTATTGCGACTGGTAAAGCTGATATGATTCAAATGGCTCGTCCGTTCTTGGCAGATCCATTTTGGGTCAATAAAGCGGCAACGAATCGTGTAGATGAAATCAATACCTGTATTGCATGTAATCAGGCATGTTTAGATCATACCTTTAAAAATCAGCGTGCAACCTGTTTGGTGAATCCACAAGCAGCTTATGAGACTGAATTGGTCTATGTTAAAACCAAGAAACCAAAACGCATTGCGGTTGTCGGTGGTGGTGTTGCGGGAATGTCTGCGGCAACAGTTGCAGCAAGCCGTGGACATCAGGTGACTTTATTTGAAGCCAGTCATGAAGTCGGTGGGCAGTTTAATTTAGCCAAAGTCGTTCCAGGCAAAGAAGAATTTCATGAAACCATCCGTTATTTCAAAGTACAAATTGAAAGGACTGGTGTAGAGCTACGCTTAAATACCAAAGTCAATCGTGAACAGCTTGAGCGTGAAGGGTTTGATGAAGTTGTAGTGGCAACAGGTGTGATTCCACGTGCATTAAAGATTGATGGCAGTGATGCGCCGCAAGTGCTGTCTTATGCTGAAGTACTTCGTGGTGCGCCTGTAGGCGATAAAGTTGCCGTGATTGGTGCGGGCGGAATTGGGTTTGATGTGTCTGAATTTTTGTTAAAACCTGAACATCAACCACAACCGCAACCTTTAGAGGATTGGAAACGAGAGTGGGGTGTAGACCCGAATCCGAACTATATGACCGAAGGTGGTTCAGTTCCTCCTGAGGTGGAGCATCCAGTACGTGAAATTTACTTGATGCAACGTAAAACCACGCCATTGGGCATAGGTTTAGGGAAAACGTCGGGTTGGGTGCATCGTGCACAGTTGAAGAAGCACCGTGTACGTATGCTGCGTGGTGTGCAATATAAAGCAGTGACCGATGAAGGTTTATGGGTTGAGATGGAGGGCAATGATCAATTGTTGCGTGTAGATACGATTGTGGTCTGCGCAGGGCAAGAGTCAGTGCGGGAAATTATGCCATCTGAGACTGAAAAAACCTTGGCAAAATATCATATTGTAGGTGGCGCAAAGCTTGCAGGTGAACTCGATGCTAAGCGTGCAATACGTGAAGGCGCTGAAATAGCAGCCAAATTGTGATTTTTTATGAGAATTTGGTGAAAGTATATGCACTTGAATGCTTTCACTGTAATTTTTACTTGTCAGATTTATAAAAGCTCCGTATTATGGCGCACATGGAAGCGTGGCAGAGCGGTTTAATGCACCGGTCTTGAAAACCGACGAGGGTGTGAGTCCTCCGTGAGTTCGAATCTCACCGCTTCCGCCAAATATCAACGACTTAGCCCCGAATATCGGGGCTTTGTTGTTTTTGGGGTTTATGCAACGTAAGCAAATAATAAGCAATAATATTCAATTTAATTCTCAAAATAAAATTTACAAACTACACTCAATATCAAGTTAAGTATTTTGGAGGGGAAAATGGAAAATGCGGCGCAGTTGTTTTTAGAAGCTGAATGGGAATATATTTCTTCAAATGAAATGTATGATATTTATTTTGATATATCTAATAGTTTGCGTCAAAAAGAACAAGAATTAAAAGAAAGTGAAAAAACAGACAGTGCCCAAATTTTTGGGTTATTAGTCAAAGTTACATCCATGTCGCTTGTAAATAGCATAAATGAACCTTACAAGGCTTATATAGAAAATTTTCAAACAGGTCAGAGATCAACTATCCCAGATGATTTTACTGTTGATGATTTGGCAACTTTTGAAAGCTTCCTTACGGTTGTTACTGAGCCATTTTTGAAAGCTAGGCTCGCTGATTTACTTTGGTTGCTTCAAAAACGACGTAATCCAGAGCATGCAAGAATTGTAATAGACTTATATCTTCTATGCGAAATTGATGAAAAGTCATGGCATAAAGGTGTAAATAATTATTTGTCACGAGCAATACAATTAAGTCTACAACTCAAAGATTATGAGCGTTTAGACACTATTAAAGCAAAATTATTTTCAGCATTTCTTTCTGAATATTCAAATTTAAAATATATGAATTTTTGGATAGCGGATTTAATGGATAATTTCAAAATAGATAAGGATTTTGAAAAAGATATTGCAGAGTCACTGTTTATTAGAGCAAGTAATTTAAAATCACAATCAGATTATCTCATTGCAAGGGGGTATTTTGATTTAGCAGCAAAAAAATATAAGAAATGTGCTTTGGAAGATGATTGGGTTAGGTCTTTAGTTGAAATTGCTGAAACTTTTGAATCAGAGGCAGATCTAAGGAGTCATGATAGCAACCTCGTTGCTAATTCTTTTTATGAAAATGCAATTCAGGCTTATAGAAAAATTCCAGTAAAACATAGAGCTAAATATGGTGTTGAAGAGAAAATCCAAAAATTAAAAACAAAAAAAAATTTATCAGGACAAGCTTCGCTTGACGAAATGGTTACATTTGAAACAGAAAAATATGATATTTCACCATTAGTTGAATCATCTATTGCTCATGTGGCAGGTAAACAAAGCCCTCAGCAGGCTTTAGTCTATTTCTGTGGTTTTAGTGGTGCTAATTACCAATCTTTAAAAACTATTTCAAAAGAATTAATCAGAACTAGTGTCTTTGAAAATATTTTTGGAAAATCTCAAATGAGCGTAGATGGGAGAATCATTGCACGTATTCCAGCGCTTAATAATGAAGTTAGTTTAGATCATCCAGAAAATGAACTTTTATTGCATAGTAAAATGTATCAGAATTTTACTACCGATGTTCAACTAAAAGTGCAAGGAAGTATCCTCCCTGCATTACGACAACTATGTTTAGAACATCGATTTACAAAAGATTTACTAATTGCTATTTGTGAGCAATCACCACTCGTACCAGATGGAAGAGCTGAGTTAACAGGTAATGCGCTGTGGTTTGGCTTCGAAGAAGAATTTGGTACAGCAATTCATTTACTATGTCCTCAATTAGAGAATATTGTACGAACTGAACTTTTAAAAGTTGGCGCACATACAAGACATATTGATTCAGAAGGAATTGAAAATGAAAATGGGTTAAGTACATTAGTGACTTTGCCTGAAGCAAATGAAGTATTTGGTGAGGATTTGCTTTTTGAAATAAAATGTATATTTACTGAGTCTCTTGGATTCAATTTGAGAAACCAAGTTGCTCATGGATTACTTGATGATGAACACTCATCATCAATAGCCACAGTGTATGGGTGGTGGATGGTACTTAGACTGATTATTAATTCTTTAGTAACAGGAAGAATTAAATAATTATCGAAAAACCTACTCATGCCTAATATTTTAAAATAGCTTTCATTGGTGGGGGATGGTGATAGTTTCCTATTCATCATAGTGCAGAATGGTAAAAAGCGCTTCCGCCAAATTCTAAGACCCCAATCGAGAGATTGGGGTCTTTTTATGGTGTGTAGAAATGCTTTACTCATAGATACAAATGAATAAAAATGATGAGTGTACATTTATAGAATCATTTTTGTATCAAAGTAGCTGACAATAATAAGGACAATAACCATGCGAACACTCGTCACGATTATCGTTGGAATGATTATATTCATGATCATTTTTATGTTGCTCAAACACATTAAAAATAAATCAAATTTTCGTTTAGCGATGTGGATTTTTCTTCCACTTTGGTTGGTTATAGTGAGTTGGAATATGTACCATGGCATAAGTTTAGGTTATGGTTTTATGGAAGAAATCCCATTCTTTTTAATCAATTTTTTGGTTCCCATTTTCCTTGCTTTTCTCGTGTTTAAAAGTCAATTTGCTAAGCAAATGGATTAGGCAAGTAGACTAAGCAAGCTTTAATTCCACATGAATTAAACATGAATTAAAATGCTGAATGAACTCCATTGGGCAATTTTTGAGAATTATAAAAACTGAAAAACTCAATTTCGTATTAGTTCGTTTTCTGAGAAAAATTTAATGCTAAGGTTAATTGCTAAAAGTATGAGTGACTTTCTCAACACAAAATTATTGCTTAGTTGAACAATCAGGATAGAAATTCATTATGGAAGCTGAAAATAAAAGCCGTTTAAATAAATTGGATTTGCAAAAAAATTCTCGCCCAATTCGTTTAGGGATTGTGGGTGGTGCAAGTGGTGGTTTCATCGGACCCGTTCATGCGATGGCTGCACGTATGGATAATCGTTATCGTATCGTTGCAGGGGCATTGTCTTCACGTGCTGAAGTGGCAAAGTCTGCTGGTGCGGAATGGTTTATTGATCCTGAGCGTTGTTATACCGATTATAAAGAAATGGCACGAATCGAATCGCAACGTGAAGATGGTATCGAAGCGGTGGCAATTACGACACCTAATTTTACCCATTTTGATATTGCAAAAACCTTCTTAGAGGCAGGTATTCACGTCATTTGTGATAAGCCAATGACAACAAGCCTTGAAGATGCATTAGCACTTGAAAAAATCGCCAAAGATTCAGGTCTATGCTTTATGGTACCGCATGTATTCTCTGCCTATGCAATGGTTCGTCAAGCAAAAGCGATGGTTGCAGAAGGTTTATTGGGTGATATTCGCCTTGTGCATGTAGAGTTTATGATGGATTGGCTTACCAATCCAATCGAGCAACAAGATGGCGGACAAGGCAACTGGCGTACAGATCCAACAAAATCAGGACCAGGTGGTGGTAGTGCAGACATCGGCACGCATGCATGGCATCTTGCACAATTTATTACCGGTCAAAAAATTAATGCTGTGTTAGCGCAAGTCGAAGCGATTGTACCAAATCGTCGTTTAGATGATAACGTACAGGTACTTACACGTTTTGAAAATGGTGCGCGTGGTACGATTTTAGTGAGTCAAGTTGCCCCAGGGAATGATTGTGAAGTGAGAGTGCGTATTTATGGTTCGAAAGGAAGTATCGAATGGAACCATAACGAAATGAATAAATTACGCTATACCTCTGTCGATAAGCCGACACAAATTATTTCACGTGGTGATTTCGGCTTATCAAAATCGAGCTACTTAGCAACATGGTTGCCTAAAGGTCATCCTGAAGGCTATATCGAAGGTTTTGCACAACTCTATTCTGAGTTTGCTGTGGCGATTGAAAGTCATCGTACAGGCGAAAAACCAGAGGTTGCACCCATGTATTCAGATATTCATGATGGTGTGAGTGGCGTATTGTTTGTTGAGTCTATCTTGAAATCTCACCATAACGGAAATGTCTGGGTCAGTCCTGCAGAAGTCCTTGCATCGTACAAAAAAGGTTGAACTACTGAACGGAGAAAGCGTTCATTTCTTCTAAAATATGAAACCATAAAGTCATGTGTGATACAGGCTTTATGGTTTTTTTATATGTATTTGACCGTTGTTTATTGAATTTTAGTTGCTGAAATGAAGTACAAAACAGATGATTTTCTGTAAGTGGCAAGATGGAATCGCATTTTGCTTCCAGACTGACCAAAGTCAAAATTCCACGGTAATACTCATACTCCCCACAATCAATTATTCTCATCTCACTCAAAAACAAACAAATCTGATTTATGCTTTATAAGGTGATGGATGATTTACACGACATATTGCAAACAGGATATTTCGTGATTCATCTACTATCTACTATTTCTAGCGAAGTTATAGCGCAATCAAACGCACATCAGACAAAAATGGCATTTTACTCAATATGCTGATGAGCTAGCGAAAAGGCATCCTATCCCAAATGCCAACAGTATTGAATCGTTATATCTGAAGCAGTTTGACTTTGACCTCGTTGACTATTTGGTTGAACATACCTACGCGTATCAAACTAAATTCATATCATTTCATGATTGATGAAAGTCGTTCACTGATTATTATGCAAAAAAGGCAGGCTTCTAATGTAAAAAAACCTGAACCCCTACAAAGTTAAATTTGACTTTAACTCGAGTGGTTCAGGTTTTTTAATACTCAATTACTGGGTTTGAGTATTTGTGATTTGCTTGTTACTTATATCGTTTCTTTTATCGTTTTTTATATAAAAGTCATATGCAGACAACCATCTTTAGGTTTTATTTTTAGTATAGATGTCAATCAGTACTGCACCCAGTAAGACTAAACCTTTAATGACTTGTTGATAATCTACACCAATTCCCATGATTGACATACCATTGTTCATCACACCCATAATGAATGCACCAATCACAACAGCAAAGACTTTACCCACACCACCAGCTGCAGATGCACCGCCAATGAAACAGGCAGCGATCACATCTAATTCAAAACCGAAACCACCAGAGGGTGTAGCACTATTTAATCGCGCTGTAAAAATGAGTCCTGCAAATGCAGCAAGAATACCCATATTGACAAAGGCCAAAAACACGACTCGCTCAGTGTTAATACCTGAAAGTTTAGCTGCTTTTGCATTTCCACCAACCGCATAAATACGACGACCAATCGTCGTTCTGTTCATAATGAAAGTATAAAGTGCAACGAGCACACCCATAATGATTAAAACGTTTGGCATGCCACGATAACATGCTAATAAATAAGAGAAAGCAATAATAACAGCACTCAGCGCTAAATTTTTTAACACAAAAAACAGTGTCGAACTCGTACTGATTTCATGTAATGTTGCCAGTTTACGTTGACGTAATTCGAGGAAGAAAAAAGCAATACTGACAACAACACCAACTAAGAGTGAAGTCATATGGAACTCTTCGCCAAAAAACTCAGGAATAAAACCTGAACTGAGCGTATTAAAGCTATCTTCAAAAGGACCAACAGATTGTCCCTCAAGCGCAATCAGTGTCAAACCTCTGAATACCAGCATTCCTGCCAAAGTCACAATAAATGAGGGTACTTTCCAATAGGCAATCCAATAACCTTGAATAGCACCAATGAGCGCTCCTACAAATAAACAGATGAACATGGCTGGAATAAATGGCATTTCATTTGTCACCATGAGCGTAGCAGCTAATGCCCCTGTGAAACCAACGACTGAACCAACAGAAAGATCAATGTGTCCACTGATAATCACCATGAGCATACCTAATGCCATAATGACAATATAACTATTTTGTAAGATCAAATTTGTCAGGTTAAGTGGGTCGAGCAAAATATTATTTGTAGAGAACTGGAAAAATGTGACAATAATAATTAAGGCACATAAAAGACCATATTCCTTGAGCCCATGAGCTAAAATATTTGTATTATTTATATTAGTTGTATTATTCACTTTAGATCTCTCCATTTCTCATAATTGATCGCATAATGACTTCCTGATTTGCATCTTTCGCTAGGAACTCACCGACAATTTTTCCTTCATTCATGACATAAATTCGATCACACATGCCTAATAGCTCTGGCATTTCAGAAGAAATCATGACAATGCATTTACCTTCTTGGGCAACTTGATCAATAATGGTGTAAATTTCATATTTTGCGCCGACATCCACGCCACGTGTCGGCTCATCGAGAATCAAAACATCAGGTGCGGTAAACAGCCATTTGCTAATGACGACTTTTTGTTGGTTACCCCCAGATAAATTCTCTGCATGTTGTTCTACATCTGAACTGCGGATACGAAGTTTATTTCGATACTCTTTTGCAATTTTGGTCTCTAGATATTCATTCACGACCAAATGTTTTGAGATCCCTGCCAGATTGGCTAAAGACGTATTCTTTTTAATACTTTCCTCGAGTAATAGGCCATAACCTTTACGATCTTCTGTGACATAGGCGATGCCATTATCAATCGCTTTACGTACTGTTGAAACATCGACCACTTTGCCGTGAATAGAAACCGAGCCACGAATATTTTTACCGTAAGTTTTTCCGAAAATACTCATTGCGAGTTCAGTACGACCTGAGCCCATCAATCCGGCAATACCCACAATTTCACCTTTACGTGCTTTGATGTTGATGCCTTTAATGACTTCGCGTGATGCATGATTGGCATGATTAACACGCCAGTCTTTCACTTCAAATAAAACCTCACCAATATTCGGGGTGCGTTTTGGGTAGCGGTCTTCCATATCTCGACCCACCATAGCCTTGATAATGCGGTCTTCACTGACCTCATCTTCTCGACAATTGAGATGATCTACAGAAGCACCGTCACGTATGATGGTAATACTATCGGCAATTCGTGATATTTCATTGAGCTTGTGAGAGATAATAATTGAAGTGACGCCTCTTGCTTTTAACTCTAAGAGTAGGGTTAATAAACGATCACTATCATTGTCATTTAAACTGGCTGTAGGCTCATCTAAAATCAACAGTTTGACTTCTTTTGATAAGGCTTTGGCAATTTCAACCAGTTGCTGCTTGCCTATTCCAAGATCGGTAATGAGAGAATCTGGAGAATCTGTCAAACCGACTCTAGTCAGAACTTCTTTGGTTTTTTTATAGGAGCTATTCCAATCAATAATGCCGGCTTTAGATTGTTCATTGCCGAGGAATATATTCTCGGTAATGGAGAGCATTGGGACTAATGCGAGCTCTTGGTGAATAATAATAATTCCTTTTTGTTCACTTTCATGAATACTTGAGAATTTCTGCTCTTCACCTTGATAGATGATTTGACCATCAAAAGTACCGTAAGGGTATACGCCACTTAGAACTTTCATTAATGTAGATTTGCCAGCACCATTTTCACCACAAATGGCATGAATTTCTCCTGTTCTGACAACCATGTCGACATTACTGAGTGCCTGAACATGTCCAAAACACTTTTTAATGCCACGCATTTCTAATATAGTTTCCATACAGTAACCTCTGCTGATCACGATACTAATCAGCATGAATCCATAATAATCGCCTTGTATTTTGTTTAAGCGCTTCAACATGATGCGCTAAAACATATTTTTATTTGATTTGCTTGGCTTTGTAATAACCAGATTTGATGAGCACAGCATCAAAGTTCGTTTTATCCACTAAGATTGGCTTAACCAAATAAGTTGCGACAAATTTATTGCCATTGTTATACGATTTGGTGTTATTCACAGGAACGGGTTTGTTTTTAGTAATTGCATCCACCATATCAACGACTGCTTTTGCTAATAGTCGCGTGTCTTTAAAAACAGTTGATGCCTGCTCTCCACGAGCAATGGCTTTGACATTTGAAATTTGAGCATCTTGACCAGGTACGATTGGCATTGGTTTTTTCGCTGTGCCATAACCTGCTCCTTTTAGAGAGGATATAAGACCTGTTGCGATATTATCGTTTGGAGACAAAACAGCATGTATACGATTATTGCCACTATAAAAAGCACTGAGTAAGTTATCCATACGTGCTTGAGCTAGTGCACCGTCCCAGCGTAAAGTTGCCACTTTGGTGAGTGTGGTTTGCTTACTGCGTACAACAAGCTTACCTTTTGCGATATATGGATTGAGAACAGACATTGCACCCGCGTAGACCATATGTGCGTTATTATCATCGAGTGAGCCTGCAAACAACTCAATATTGAATGGGCCTTTACCTGCATCTAATCCTAGTTTTTGGACAATAGAAGTAGCTTGAAGTACACCGACTTGGTGATTATCAAAAGTTGCATAATAATCAACATTAGCCGTTTTCATAATTAATCGATCGTATGAAATGACTTTGACGCCTTTTAACTTCGCTTTTTGCAATACATTCGACAACGTTACAGCATCTACTGGACTAACAATTAGAACTTTAGCACCAGATGTAATCATATTTTCAATTTGGGCAATTTGCGTCGCAACATCATAAGTTGAATACTGTAAATCAGTTTTATAACCTTTAGCTTTTAGGTTTTGGACGATGTTATTACCATCCATGACCCAACGTGCTTCTGTTTTATTTGGCAGGGTAATACCAATTAACTCACCAGCCGCATAAGCACAATTTGCAAATGTGGCTAAGGTAAATACAGTGAGAGAGGTGGTTAGCGTTTTATATATTTTCATTGTGAGTTTCCTTTAGCTTTAAGCGAAATGAATGTGAGTAAATCGGTTTAAATTCCATTTAAAATTACATCACTGCTTCAAAAAATGATTGTTATAACAGCCTCTTAGGGTTTGTATTGCTACCCATTCATTAAAGAGAATAATTATCCTGAACAATTGCTATATATTTTTAGTCTGAATAGTCCTTGACCATAACGAATGGGATCACTGCTATATAACTTTCTTTTATTCTTAGAGTCTTTGGAACAAAAGAGCTCTAAATTTATTCTCCTTATTGTGTTACGACGTTCCTGTCGCTTCTATCCATTTGTCCCTATGATTGATAACGGGTTGGAGTTGTTATCTGTTCATTTGCAGAATAAGAGCAATAAAAATGGAAAAAAAGTCGAAAATTGAAAAAGTATTTTTCGTTTTGCGAAAGAATGAAGTCATATTTTATTATTTTTTAGAAATTATGAGGCACAAGACACGTGCATTCATGTCAAAAGTGAAAAAGTGTTTTTAGAAATCGCTATTTTCTTTAAAAAAGGGCTTGTATAACCTAAGAATAATCAAGAACAAGTCATTTTTTGAAGTTATCGTTATTATTAATATGATTAAAAGGAAGTAACTATATGGTAAAAGTAGCAATTCTTGGTGCCGGACGCATCGCTCAGATTCACGCTAAAAGTGCATTTCTAAACACACAATGTGAGCTTAAATTGATTGCTGATCCTTGGAAAGAGGGTGTAGATAAATTAGCCACTGAATTAAATTGTGAAGCTGGCTATGACTATTATGAAGCAATTAATCGTGATGATATTGATGCTGTTGTGATTGCAACTGCAACGGATCTACACATCGATTTAATGTTACATGCGGTCAAGTGCAAAAAGCCAGTCTTGTGTGAAAAACCCATTGATTTAGATTTCGCACGTTCTATTTCCGCAGTTCAAGAAATTCAAAGTCGTCATGGTCAAGTCATGTTGGCTTTTAATCGACGTTTTGACGAAGATACAATGGCCATTAAAAATGCCATTTTGAACAATGAAATTGGTGAAATCCGTCAGGTCATTATTACCAGCCGTGACCCAGGTATGCCAGCAGTCGAATATATGAAATCCTCAGGTGGAATATTCAAAGATATGACCATTCATGATTTTGATGCTGCTCGTCATCTACTGGGTGAAGAACCTGTTGAAATTTTTGCGACAGCAAGTCGTTTGGTTGACGAAAAATTAGCGACAATTAACGATTATGATACTTGCAGTATTACCTTGAAAACAAAATCAGGTAAGCAATGTATCATTAATAACTGTCGTGAGGCAGTGTATGGTTATGATCAACGTATTGAAGTCTTGGGCTCTCAAGGTTTGTTAAAAACTCAAAACCATCGTCCATCGACCCTGAAAAAATATACGCGTGATACGACGGCTTCACAACAACCGTTGTTGAACTTCTTCTTAGAACGTTATATTGGCTCTTATCGCACAGAGTTTAATGTATTTGTCTCTTGCCTTGTCGAAAAACAAGCGTTTCCAACCAATCTATTTGATGGGTTACAAGCCCTTTATTTGGCTGTATGTGCGATGGAATCAGTGGAAAGCAATAAAGCCATTCGTATCAATCCTGAAGGTCCTTCAAAATATTTTACGCTTTAAAGCATCAGTCAGGTGTAGAGTTATTTATTCTCAAATGAAGTATGTCTCGGCATACTTCATCGCTTCATCGCTTCATCGCTTCATCGCGAAATAATGGCATTTGATATGAAACGCTCAATGGACCTAAGTTTAGGTTGAAAAATAACCTTATCTAAAAAATTATCTCTGAGTAAACATCATCTTGAGCAAAGATGATGATCAGATCAGCAAAGAATAACAAGAGTAAAATCAAGATCATCAATTCGGTGTCTTCTGTTCAGTCAGCACACGTGAACTCATCATCATTCAATTTCAATATAAAGAAATTTTCGTCGATATATTTATGATTCAGACAATATCGATTTCAATCGTACAATCAAAAAAGTCATAAAAAATGCAGCTTAGTTCAGCTGCATTTTTTTAGGCTGATGGTTCAATTCTTTATAAAAAAACTTCAATTCCATTCTTGCCAGCAGAATCAAATAAAGCCGCAAGAAGTACAGAAATATTGTGTGCTTGAGTCTCTGGTATCTGTGATGGTTTTCCATTGGTATAAGAATCTATAAATGCATTTAACTCACGGTCAAAATAGACAGGGTTGCCAATCTCTGCAATATCTGGCGAGTATTCAGTTTTCTTGGTTGCCCAAATTTCAGGAAAACTCGTTTCATTCCACTCTGTCCAGCCTTCCGTTGTGCCTTCTACCTTACCGGTTTGATAAAGTTTATAAGAAGACGGAAGTGAGCGTGAAGACATAATGCCTTCTGTACCATAAGCGGTAATATCCCAGCTTTCAGTCCATGGAAGTACATCCCACGCCATGAAATCTACAACAACAATTTTATCGTCATAGTTCAGAATTGCACCTGCAGCATCTTCACGAGACTCTTCACCTTTAAAGTCTTTAAATTTGGTGATACGGGCATTGACAGATTTTGGCATCCCAAAATGAAGCAGTACGCGGTCAAATAGATGACAACCAATCACGAAGAAGGCACCGCCTAAATCGCCAGGCTGTCTCATATGTGCTGTTGCAGCTTCATTGTGAGAACAACCTGCATGTGCTCGAATTTGTACAACTTTGCCAATTTTACCTTGCTGAATTACATCATGCATGACGTTAATGGATGGGGCAAAACGCCAGCAATAACCGACTTGTACGAAACCGTTATGTTCTTTGACAGCATCCACAATACGCTGAGTATCTGCTACACCACGACCTGCTGGCTTTTCGACTAAAACAGCTTTGCCTGCTTCTAAGGCAGCAATGGAGAGATCAGCCATTTCATAGCTTTTTGAGTGGATAAGAATGATATCAATATCTGGATTATTTAGAATATCTTCCTTGGTTCGTTCTACAAGATTTAAAGCCTCACAAAATGGTTTTAGAAGTTCGCTATGATCTGCTGCACCATAAATTTCAATATCATTGCGTCGTTGTAATGCTTTTACACGCCCTGAAGTATGTGGGTGGGTAATCCCTAATAACGCAACTTTTAATTTATTTTTTTTCAAAATACAACTCCTGTAAAGAAAATCTTTCAGTCCTGAATAGATTCACGTTATCTTTTTCTAATAGGGTGATAAAGAATTTTTAAGGAAATGATTATTTCAATTATGAAATAATCATTTGTACTTTCGTTGAATCATATGACCTTAATAGGTGATAAATACATGAGTTGCAGTTGCTAGAATGAAAAACTTAAGTGCGAATAGAATTCCAGTAGCGCTCGTATTCATTATTCTTGAAATCTTCAATTAAGAAATCGATAAACAACCTATTTTTTATAGGCATAAATTGCCTGCTTTGAAAAGTAATATTGATTGTTAATTCGGGCAGTTGCCAGTCGGTAAGGATTGGAATGAGTCGACCTTCAACAATATCTTGATAAATAATATAGAGGGGCTGAATCAAAATCCCAGCGCCATTTAATGCCGCAGATCTGACAATTTGACCGTCATTGGTCTCCATCACTGGATCAAGTGTGAAATTTTGCACTTCGCCATCTTTACTGAAGTTGAGTACTCTTGGGTTATTGGCATGGCTATAGAGCAAAATATCGTGATCTTTGAGATCTTCAATGTATTTTGGCTTTCCATTCCTTTTTATATAATCATAGGATGCTGCCAAAACTCGATGTGTCGTCGCGAGTTTCCTAATGGTTAAATTTGAGTCAGGTTCAAATTCACGCGTTCGAATGGCAATATCAATATTACTATCGATGATGTCATGGTAACGATTTGCACCAATTAAATTTATTTTTATTTTTGGATAAATTTTATTAAATTTAGGGATTAAAGGTGTAAGGTGCATAATCGCAAATGAAATTGAAGACGTAATCGTGACGGTGCCTTCAGGTTCAACTGCGGCTGAACTAATGGATGATTCAGCCTGCTTAATTTCAGAAAGTAAATCTTTACATTTTTTATAATATTCAAGACCAATTGTTGTTAAGGATAAGCGACGAGTACTGCGTTCAATCAATTTTACATTCAGTCTATTTTCTAATGCAGCAATATGTCGAGTTGCTGCGGCATTGGATATTTCTAATTTTTCTGCTGCTTTGTTTAGCGTACCAAGCTCTGCAACTGCAACAAAGAGCTCCATACTGATTAATCTATCCATCTTCTTACCTATTATTATTCCTATTATTATTCCTATATTGAAATAAAGATTTTCTTAACCAACATTTTATTTCTATTACAACAAGCTTAGCATGAGATTAAAGGAAGTAAGGTTGTGTTAGGGAAAAATTATGAAAAATTTAGATGAAAGAACGATCACTCAGGCCGTGATCGAAAGAAACTCTTTGTCTTCCAATGAGCGATTAAAAGACGTCATGCTGTCTTTAGTGCAACATCTGCATGCATTTGCTAGAGAAGTTCAATTAACCGAGGAAGAATGGGAAATTGGGATAAATTTTCTCACCGAAGTGGGGCAGATTTGTAGTCCAACACGTCAAGAATTCATTCTTTTATCAGATACATTGGGTTTATCCACTTTAGTTATTGCTCAAAATCATAAAAAACCTATGGGCTGTACTGAAGCAACAGTATTTGGCCCATTTCATGTCCAAGATGCTCCCCATTTAGAGTTGGGGGATAACATGAGTGAAGGTGTGAAGGGGATACCTTGGTTTGTCAGTGGTGTCATTAAAGGTATTGATGGTGAAATGATTCCAAATGCTGTGATTGATGTTTGGCAAGCCGATGATGAAGGTTTTTACGATGTACAGAAAACAGATTTAGAAATATACCAAAGTCGAGCCATTTTTCATGCAGATCAGAATGGCAAATATTATTTTCAAACCATTGTTCCTGAAGCCTATCCAATTCCTCATGATGGCCCAGTCGGTAAAATGCTTGAAGCATTAAATCGACATCCTTGGAGACCCGCACATCTTCATTTTATGATCTGTGCGCCTGATTATGAACGTTTAGTCACGCATATATTTAAGGCTGAAGGCACTTATTTGGATTCTGATGCAGTTTTCGGCGTTCGCTCTTCACTAATCGCTGAGTGGATTAAACATGAGAATGGTGTCGCACCGAATGGTGAATATCAAAATAATCCTTTCTATACCTTAGCGTTTGATTTTATTTTAAATAAAAAACTAACTCAGGATGAGGGGGCTTAAATGATCAATAAAAGTACCACATCCCTAGAACATGTACTGTCTCAAATCACGAATGGCTCTACTATCATGATTGGTGGCTTTGGCACCGCAGGTCAGCCTGCCGAACTCATTGATGGCTTGTTGGATTTGGGTATCACAAATTTGACCATTGTCAGCAATAATGCAGGTAATGGTGATTATGGTCTGGCAAAATTGCTCAAAGCAGGTGCTGTAAAAAAAGTGATTTGTTCTTTCCCACGTCAGTCTGACTCATGGGTGTTCGATGAACTGTACCGTGCAGGCAAAATCGAGTTGGAACTGGTCCCCCAAGGTAATCTGGCTTGCCGTATTCAAGCTGCGGGTATGGGCTTGGGGGCAGTATTTACCCCAACAGGTTATGGAACATTGTTGGCAGAAGGAAAAGAAACCCGTCATATCGATGGCAAAGATTATGTGCTCGAATATCCGATCCATGCTGATTTTGCCTTGATCAAAGCGCAGCAGGGCGACCGCTGGGGCAATCTGGTTTACCGTAAATCAGCACGTAACTTCGGTCCAATCATGGCGATGGCAGCGAAAGTGACTATTGCGCAAGTATCCGAAGTGGTCGAACTGGGTGAGCTAGATCCTGAACATATCATTACTCCAGGTATCTTTGTGCAACATGTGGTTCAAGTTGAACCAACAACACCATTGCAAACTGCATAAGGAGAATGGCATGAGTTATCAAAAACTCAACCGTGACCAAATTGCTGAACGTGTGGCTCAAGACATTCCTGATGGTGCTTATGTCAATCTTGGTATTGGCTTACCGACCAAGATTGCGAGCTACCTGCCTGCAGATAAAGATGTTTTCTTACATTCAGAAAATGGCTTGTTGGCATTTGGACCACCACCATCAGAAGGTGAGGAAGATCCTGAACTGATCAATGCGGGTAAAGAATACGTCACTATGTTAAAAGGCGGTGCGTTTTTCCATCATGGAGATTCATTTGCGATGATGCGTGGTGGACACCTTGATATTGCTGTCCTCGGTGCTTTCCAAATTGCAGCCAATGGTGATTTAGCTAATTGGCATACGGGTGCACCGAATGCGGTTCCTGCTGTAGGTGGCGCTATGGATCTGGCTGTGGGTGCCAAGAAAGTCTTTATTACGACCGATCATGTTACCAAACAGGGCGAACCCAAAATTGTGGCAGAACTGACTTATCCTGCGACAGGTCTGAAATGTGTAGACCGAATTTATACCGACCTGTGTGTCATTGATGTCACGCCTGAAGGTTTGAAAGTATTGGAAAAAGTCGAAGGATTAAGCTTTGACGAACTACAAGCAATGACGGGTGCAACACTGATTGATGCAACTGCTTAAATCCCTACCTTTAGACCTTTAGAAAGGAAGGCAAAGTTCCACTTTTAAAGGGGATTCAGAGGGGGAAAGTTTAGGGATTCTAATGATTTGGGATATAAATAAATGAAAAATGCCTATATTGTCGATGCCATTCGGACGCCGTTTGGTCGTTACGCTGGATGCCTAGCCTCTGTTCGTGCTGATGATTTGGGGGCACTTCCGATTAAAGCCCTCATGCAACGTAACCTAAGTGTAGATTGGCAGCAGGTCGACGACGTGATCTATGGATGTGCCAATCAAGCGGGTGAAGACAACCGTAATGTCGGACGCATGTCAGCACTGCTTGCAGGTTTACCATACCAAGTACCAGCGACGACCATTAACCGTTTATGTGGTTCATCATTGGACGCGATTGCGATGGCGGCACGTACCATCAAAGCAGGTGAGGCAGATATTATCATTGCAGGTGGCGTAGAAAGCATGAGTCGCGCTCCATTTGTGATGGGCAAGGCTGAAACTGCTTATGGTCGCACCCAAAAGATTGAAGACACCACCATGGGTTGGCGTTTTATCAATCCCAAACTCAAAGACATGTATGGTGTGGACACCATGCCACAAACTGCGGAAAACGTGGCCGAACAATTTCATATTAGTCGTGCAGATCAGGATCAGTTTGCTTTAACCAGCCAGCAACGTACGGCTGCAGCACAAGCCAAAGGCTATTTCACCAATGAAATTGTGCCTGTAACGATTCCACAGCGCAAAGGTGATCCGTTTGTGATCGATACCGATGAACATCCACGTGCCACCACATTGGAAGCTTTAACCCAACTCAAACCTGTGGTGAAAGCTGAAGGCACGGTCACTGCGGGTAACGCTTCGGGTATTAATGATGGGGCAGCGGCACTGTTAATTGCATCAGATGAAGCACTCACAAAATATAAATTGAAAGCACGTGCCAAGATTATTGCAGCTACGACTGCGGGTGTTGAACCACGCATTATGGGTTTTGCTCCAGTCCCTGCGATTAAGAAATTACTGCAACAGACCAATCTGACTTTGGCACAAATGGACGTTATTGAACTCAATGAAGCTTTTGCCGCTCAAACTTTGGCCTGTACTCGTGAGCTAGGTTTGACGGATGACGATGCTCGTGTCAACCCAAATGGCGGAGCGATTGCATTGGGTCATCCACTCGGCGCATCTGGTGCACGTTTAGTCACGACAGCCTTGAACCAGCTTGAACAAACAGGTGGTCAGTACGCCTTATGTGCAATGTGTATTGGTGTCGGTCAGGGCATTGCTTTAATCATTGAACGAATTGAGCATTAGTTTTTCAAAACTTTTTCTCAAAACTTTCTATAAAATCTTGTGATTAAAAAAGGATCTATATATGGGATCCTTTTTTAATAAGTTTAATCCTCTATTTTAACTGTGATTCACGGATATGCCATAGATTTAAAATAGAGATGGGCAGCGCCATGAGTTAAGTTGCCACAATAAGTTCATCACTCAAGTCTTCATATTTGGTTTTACTTCATTATTTTTCTGTTTAATACGGTTTCTCTAAAAATCATTTAATACTGTTTCTCTAAAAATCTAATGTCTTTCTATAAATTGAACTTACCATTGCAAATATTTAAAACTCAAACCGAAATCTTAAGTTTTATATTTCTGAAATTGTCTTTTTCAATTTTGATTCAAAGCAAATGCGTAGCAACTTAGACAGCAGAATAATTTGAAATTTGATTTATTTTACTGAACGAAAGATACAATTGAGTAATCAGTAAAGCCTGAAACAGCTCAGGTGATTCTGCAAGAATATGTACATTAAGAAGTACATAGCCGCTTTATCATGAGAATTAAGCTCACGATTCAAGTGAATAAAAAGTTGGATTAAGCAGAATTTAGATGAAATTCATTCAGAATTATTTTCACAGCGCATTTAAAAAAGATAAGTATCTAATTTTTATAATTAAATTTTAAGTAAAATGATTCTTTTCATTTATGAAAATAATAATTTCCTTAATCGTTGTTTTTTACTTCTTTTATAAAAGATAGGATGAATTAAATCTTAAGTTATATGGAACATTATTAAATTAATGGAAGATATTTTAATTAAAAGTCTTGAAGAAGAGCGCTTCAAAGCAATCGTTGAAAAGCGATATGAAGATTTTGCAAAACTTGCACATCCAGATATGACGTATACCCATACAAGTGGTATTACAGATTCAAAAGAATCCTATTTAAGTAAATTATTTGGTGGTTTTTACGATTATAAATGGATCGAACACCCGATTCATAAAATACAGATTATTGGTGATGTAGCACTCGTATTTGGTGAAATGCATTCAGATTTAGTTGCTGGCAATGTCGCAAAAAGCTTAAAGAATAAGTCACTGGCTGTTTGGAAAAAAGAAAATAGCATTTGGCTTTTTTACGCCTATCAGCCAACGCCAATACCATAAGGATGATGATGATGATGAAAAATGAGTTTGAATATAACGTTCCGCAAAGTCGTGTGATTTTTGGTGCTGGCTCTCTCAAAAAATTAAAAAATGAAATTGAACGCCTCGGCGCAAAAAAAGCTTTGATTTTATCGACCCCTGAACAAGTTGAACTTGCACAAAAAATATCAGATATCTTGGGGCATGATGCGGTAGGTATTTTCCCTAAAGCGGTGATGCATGTTCCAGTTGAAACAGCTAAAGAAGCTGTTGCTGTTGCCAGAGAGCTGGGAGCGGACTGTGCAATTGCAGTAGGAGGAGGATCAACTACGGGGCTTGGAAAAGCGATTGCACTTGAATACGATTTGCCCATTCTTGCAATTCCAACGACGTATGCAGGATCTGAGATGACCCCTGTTTATGGCATTACTGAGAATGGAATAAAGAAAACGGGTAACGATCCTCGCGTGTTACCCAAGACCGTGATCTATGATCCAGAGCTGACTTTAAGTTTACCGATTGAAATGTCGATCACCAGTGGTATTAATGCAATCGCACATGCTGCTGAGGGGTTATATGCCCAAAATGGTAATCCGATTATGTCCTTACTCGCCGAAGAAGGCATTAAATCCTTAGCAGATGGACTCCGACTATTAAGAAAAAATGATCAAGATATTGAAGCCCGTAGTCTATGTTTATATGGTGCTTGGTTGTGTGGTTATGTGCTGGGTAATGTTGGTATGGCCATACACCATAAGCTTTGTCATACCTTAGGTGGAAGTTTTAACTTACCTCATGCAGAAACGCATACCATCATTTTGCCTCATGCAATTGCATATAACGAAAAAGCTGCACCAGAAGCCATGATGCGTATTAAACGAGCATTGGGAGCTTCGGAAGGTACTGCAGCCCAAGCACTATTTCAGCTCATTTCAGAGCTAAATGGACCAACCTCACTTGAATCCTTGGGATTAAGCGAAGCAGATTTAAATAAAGCCACTGAAATCGCATTATCTAACCCGTATTGGAATCCTGAACCCATTGAAAAAAATGCCATTCGAGCATTACTTCAAAATGCTTTTGAAGGTAATCGTCCAGCCTAATGAGGCATTTAATTCAACTTACAAACCGCATCTATCTGTCTTATGACACATAAGGCAAATAGATAAATGATTCAAAAAAGGAATTTTTGAGAATGAAAACAAAAATAATTACCTCGACCTTAGGCGCGACAATTCTTACAACATCGCAGTTGGTCACAGCACTGGAAACAAATGGCTATTTCCGAACTGGTATTGGAGCAACCGATAACGGCGGAACACAAGAGTGTTTTAGATTAATTGGTGCTCACTCTAAATACCGATTAGGTAATGAATGTGAGCAATATGCTGAACTTGCTGCTACTCAAAATTTAGTGGAATTCTCTGATGGCTCCAAAATTGACATTAAGGGAATGTTACAACTCTATAATCAATACGATCAATCCCTGACTTTTAATGGGGATAATGGTTTTACACGATTAAGAGAAATTTATTTGGAATGGAAGAATGTTCCATTTTTAAATGGCGGTAACTTTTGGGCGGGTAGAAGATACTACAATCGTAATGATATCCATATGACTGATTTTTTCTATTGGAATCAGAGTGGTACTGGGTTTGGTATAGATCGCTATAAGTTTGATGATTTTGCCTTAAGTTATGTTTTTTCCAGAAAAGATAATGCATTTCA
The DNA here is from genome assembly GCF_011578045.1 of Acinetobacter shaoyimingii. NCBI lineage: Bacteria > Pseudomonadati > Pseudomonadota > Gammaproteobacteria > Moraxellales > Moraxellaceae > Acinetobacter > Acinetobacter shaoyimingii. The sequence continues at coordinate 2,468,819 of NZ_CP049801.1, read as the reverse complement.
AGAAAACTACATTAATCGGCACGATTTAACTGTCCAAGATATTCAACTGAATGATAAAAATACATTGAATGGAGGGGTGTCATATATCGATGCTAAAAATAAAGGTCTTGCTGTTACGCTGCAATTGGTAACCTCAGATGTACTGAATGGAAAAAATACGGTTGCAGTGCAATATGGTGAAGGTCCTGGAACAGCGTTAAGTCATACAGGAGATTTTCATCTAACTCGAAAAAATAAAACATTTCGAGTACTCGATGTCTTAGATTGGGAAAGTGACAACAAAATATTTAATGGGCAGGCGCAGATTCTTTATCAAGTGAATCGTAACGAAAATACTGACGATACCAAATGGTTTTCTGCTGGTTCTCGAACGTCTTACGTCGTTAAAGAACATTTTAAAATTACAGGGGAAGTTGGATATGATCAAATCAGTGATAAAAATCAGACTTACAACCTCAGTAAAATCACAATTGCGCCAACTTGGTCATTAAAAGGCACAGGTTATAATGATCGACCAGAGTTAAGACTCTTTTATACCTATGCATTTTGGAACGACAATGAGCAAATGCGAAGAGATTCAGTCCATCCAGACAGTCGTTTCTTTAATACTTCGCACGGATCTAATATTGGAATTCAGCTCGAACATTGGTGGTAATGATAGGCTCAGCATTATGCTATTGAATATGATGATGAGTTAAAATGCATTTAGTATAAAAGCCCAACTAGATTGATTGGGCCTTTTAACATTGAACCATTATTATGATATTGAATATCAAGCTAATTCAAACCAAGACAGTTTTTCAAACCTAGATGTGACCTGAATAGTATTGAATAGGGCTGAACAAAGATGCTGTTCAGTTTAGTGAAAAATAACCCATAATAGGGACTGATATCTTGCTGTATATGACTATTTATCAGGAAGGTAGCTTTATAATCATTGGATGATTTACTCGCCCTTCATTTCAAGCTCTATTTTTAGGTTCGCACAATCTTATTTTTTAATTTAAATACTCCTAAGAGTATTTAAATGATTAATGAATTAAAGATGCATGAGTTTCAGCAGCATTTATTGAAAGTAGCGTATGGTTTTTTCAAATGATTCTTGTGCCATCTGTTGTAATGGTTTTTTACGATGAACTTCAGAAATCACTTCAACGCCCCAAGGACCTGCAAATCCTGTAGATTTGACCGCATCGATAAACAGTGCAAGATCTAAATCACCATCACCTGGCAATTGACGTTTGTGAATCGTATCTAAAAATAAGTTCTCAAGTGGATAACGATTTGCATCATCCAATTCGATACCTTTAATCAAATGCTGAGGAATACTGCGAATATCATTAAAATCAATATTTGCACGTGCCACATGCCAAATATCTAACAATATCCCTGCATTTTTACGATTCGCATTTTGAGCAATTTCGATGGCAGGTGCTAAAGTATTTAAATTACAAAATGGCATAAATTCGATCATGACGGCGGTATCAGATACAGCGGCTTGATCTGCTATTTTTGCAAAGTTTTCCGTCATTAATTCAATATTTAAAGGATCATCTGCAGGACCTGAGCCTAGTTTGATGGTGCTCACACCAACTTCTGCGGCTACTTCCAGCATTTCTGCACGAATTTTATCGGATTGACGACGAATTTCACCGCTACGATACCAATGTTCTAAAATTTCAATTTCAAAGTATTTCATGCCAAATTCATTTAAGATTTGACGCATTTGTTTGTAGCCGAGTTTATCAGCAACAGCCATCAAATCGTTATGGACTAAACCAACGCCTTTATAGCCTGCTTCAGCTGCAGCTTGTACACGATGTGCAAATGAAAATGGACTGACTTCAGAAGGAGCACCTGGGTAAACATCCCCGCCAATGGTGAAGTAAGCAGCAATCAGTTCTAAATTTTTTTGCATGAAAATGTCTTCCTTTACATATACATATTTTTTAGAAAGACTAGCAATTAATTTTCATCAGAAAAACATTAAAAAGTTAAAACACTATTTCGTTTTTGGCGTTAATCCCTAATCAAATATCTAAAGCATCTTTTAAAGTTGAAATAATCTTGTCTGCTCAAGCCATTTATAAAATCAGCAAATAAATTTTATAAAATCAGCAAATAAATTGAAATCACGATACATCATTCTAGGCATTAAAAAGAAAAATGAGTGTTTTAGAAAAGCCAGTCGTTCGTGGTGTGAATGTAAGTCAGCGTATTTTTAAATAACCTAAAATGACATCATACCTTTGAAAACGTTGATCATACTGGCTATTTTGCTCCATCTATCTAAACAACAAAAAATATATTCAACATGAATAAACCAGATCAACATACCTTAAGCAGACATAGCGCCGAATACACCGCAAAAGCTGAAAATAAGTTTTTCATTTTTATCGCTGATAAAAGAGAGAAATTAGACAACAATATTTTAAAACGAATATAGCCCCGCTCGGCTAACATAATTAATGGAGAATAGGTATATGGACATCGGTCAAAATAAAATACGCATAGGCATTGCACCGATTGGTTGGCGTAATGATGATATTCCTGAAATTGGTAAAGAAAACACCTATAAGCAAATTTTAAGTGATGCAGTTGTTGCGGGCTATGAAGGTACAGAAATTGGCGGATGTTATCCGACTGATCCTGAAGAATTAAATAAAGAAGTGCGTCTCCGAAAAACCAATATTATTGGCCAATGGTTTAGCGGTTATATCATTCGTGATGGCTTAGAACAAGCGCTTATTGATTTTGAAAAACATTGTCAATTTTTACACGCTGTTCATGCTGATGTCGTGGTTTATTCGGAGCAAACCTATAGCATTCAAGGCAATGGACAATGTGTCTATACGGAAAAGCCGTACTTTTCTGATGAAGAGTGGCAACAACTTGCCGATGGTTTAAATGTTTTTGGTGAATTGGCGCTGAAATATAATTTGAAATTGGTATTTCATCATCACATGGGAACTGGTGTACAGACTAAAGAAGAAGTGGATCGTTTAATGGCCATGACAGATCCAACCAAAGTATTTTTGCTGTATGACACTGGGCATATTTATGTATCTGATGGAGATGCATTGTCGATGTTGCACCAATATATTGATCGGATTGCGCATGTGCATTTTAAAGATGTACGTCTGGAGCCATTAGAGCAATGTAAAAAAAGCAATAAATCATTCCTAGACTCATTTTTACATGGCATTTTTACTGTGCCGGGGGATGGTGTCATTAACTATCAAGAAATTTATGATTATTTGACCGAGCATCACTATCATGGTTGGATTGTCATTGAAGCTGAACAAGATCCAAAAATTGCGAATCCCTTAGAATATGCATTAATGGGTAAGGAGTTCATTGAAAAATTACAAAAAAACAAAGTGTTAAATAATTTTAATCATGTTTGAGATGGAGTTACTGTAGGGCGTTGTTTTGATTTTTTTTGATTCATTGTGCTTTAGCAACGATAACCAAAATGACGCTCAAAAACTTGCCTAAAATATTGTGCACTGCTGTAACCAATTTGATTGGCCACGTATTCAATTGAAACACCTTCTTTAAGTAAAATTTGTGCATGTTTCATGCGAATTTCTAATAAATAATGCCCAATTGTTTTACCTGTATATACTTTAAATAAGCGCTTTAGATCACACTCATTGATACCCACTTGTTTTGCCAAAGCACGAATCGTAATTTTTTGCTCAAAATCGGTTTTTAGAATTTCAATTGTTTTGGTGATGGAAACTGGGACTTCGTCAGGCTTTGTATTGTTATCGAGCAATAAACTCATTAATTCCAGTGCTGCACCTTCCAAATGCAATAGATCTATAGACGATTGGGCAAAAGGAAGATTCAATAAATAGTGTGCTTGATGTAAAACATTTTTATTTGGAATAGTGATGGTTTTTAATGCAGAACCTGAACCTGATAAAAAGAATTTAACCAGTTCATGATGTTGAAAATTGCTCTCCAAAATCTCAAGAAATGTTTCATTAAAATCGAGTGTAATCAGGGACATTTCTTTGTTTTCTTGAAGATAAATGGTTTGTAGACCTAAACTGCCTTTACGCAAAATAATCATAGGCGATCGAATGTGATATTCATGATTCGTGCTATGGTTTTTAATGTGATGCGTGCCAGAGAGTAAAATGGTGATGCCAAATGCATTTGTCGGAGATTCAGCACTCATTTTTAATGGTCGATCCACCCAATATTTGCCCTTGCCTACACAGAGTTTTCCAAAATCATAAATTTCACTATAGCCTTCGCCTTCCGAAGGGTTGAAATGATTTAAGTGGTGATTCGGCAAGGGTGAGTACATATCTAAAAAAAGATCACCAACTTGTTTTAACACAGCCTTGTGGGAATCAATGTAAATAGACATCAGGGTGCTCATAATAAGTATAAATGAGAATCATTATCATTAAAATATTTAAGCAAGTCAATATCTTTTAAAGTTATAGATCGTTATTTTATGTCAATGTATTAAGGGGGGAATTAGGGGCTATTGCTATTTCACAAGGCTTGTCTGCAATGACAAGAGACCCTTATTCATATCTTAAAATAATGAATGAAGCATTTGCCAAGAAATATGAATTCCTGTGATTGAAGCAATGAAAATTTTCTTAGCAGTCCCTAAATAGAAAAATATTTAAAAACAATATCTTTCCCAATTTTATAAATTAATATCGGATAATTTTTAGTACTTGAGAATGATTCTTGATAACATTCATGGACTTTATGCAGAACCTTTCTCTCCAAGGTAAAAAATGAGCACGATATATCAATTAAAAAAATCTGTTTTATTTTTAAGTTTAGCTTTGCTGTCTACACAGTATGTTTTGGCTGAGGATGCGCTCAATCTAAATGATGTTCAAAATACACAAAGTTTGTTCAATCCAGAAAGTAGTACAACAAGTAGTACAACAAATAGTTCAGTAACGACAAATACAACTGAACAACAACTTCCTACTATTGTCGTTTCAGCAAATCAAGATCAAACACTTTCAGCAGGGCAAATCAGTAAAAAAAGCCAAGTGGGGATATTGGGTGATAAAGATGACATGGATATTCCATTTAGTATCACCAGTTACACCTCAAAGTATATTGCCGACCAGCAAGCGACTTCTGTTGCAGATGTTTTAAGAAGTGAGCCATCGGTACGTAGTGTATTTTCTAAAGGAGGCATAGGCGAATACTTCAATATTCGTGGTCTATACACACAAAGTCATGAGTTAGCGTGGAATGGTTTATTTGGGCTTTTACCGCATAATCGTGTACCCACTGAATTTTTAGAACGTGTCGATGTGTTTAAGGGTACCAGTGCATTACTGAATGGGATGTCCATTGGTGGGGCAGTGGGCGGCGTGATTAATGTCGTGCCCAAACGAGCAACTTCTGAAGACATTACACGATTAACCACAACATATAAATCTGATTCAACTTTTGGTGTTCATATCGATGTTGGACGCCGTTTCGGACAAGATGGACAGTTTGGTGTACGTGTCAATGCACTCAAATCTTATGGTGATACAGCGCTTGATGGGCAAGAGGAAAACCGTTATTTGGGTTCGGCTGCATTCGATTATAAGGGTAAAAAATTCCGTGCCAGCTTAGACTTATATGATATTAATGAAAAACTCGATGGTGGACAGCCACTGATGGTGTCCTTTGCAACATCAGTTGTACCTAAAGCACCAGATTCTAAGTTGAATCATCAACCTGGTTCTTACTCTCATACCAAAACACGCGGGGCGATTGCCCATGTTGAATATGATTTTGCGCCTGAATGGACAGCCTTTGTATCAGCGGGAACGAAACGCCAAAATGGTGTGGGAGTGATTGCCAATAATGCTTTAGGCAATGCAGCACAACCCAATGGCGACTATATGGCTGTGTCGCGTATGAATGCCAATAAAACCAATGTCGATGCGGGTGAATTAGGGGTACGAGGTAAATTTAATACCGGTGCGATTAAACACAATGTGGTGATCAGCGCCAACTTATTAGATCAAGATACCCAGATGGGACTGGTCATGGGAACACCTTGGGCATCGAATATTTACCGTCCAACACGCCCAGCTTTAAATGCCGCACGTCCAACTTATTTACCCAAAACCTCTGACACAACGCTGACCAGTTTTGCTGTAGCAGATACTTTGTCGACTATGGATGAAAAGTATCAATTGACTTTGGGTATACGTCATCAAAATGTGAAATCACAAAGCTATAGCATTTTAACAGGACTTCCAAGCAGTCCGTATTATGACGAGAGTGCAGTGACCCCCATGGTCGGTTTCGTAGTTAAGCCTTGGGACAATTCATTGTCACTTTATGCGAACTATATTGAAGGTTTGTCACAAGGCGATACCATCACAGACCCGACCAATCCATTAATCGCAGAAAAAACGCTTAAACCGTATAAATCAAAACAGTATGAAGTGGGTACGAAATGGGATATGGGTAAATTTAAAAATACCCTGAGTATCTATCAAATTACCAAAAATAGTTTAGCGCAAGATGCCAATCGTAATTACAGCGAAAGTGAACAGCGCAACCGAGGGATTGAATGGACCACTGCGGGCGAAATTATTGAAAATGTGCGGTTACTTGGTGGAGTGTCGTATTTAGAAGCTGAATGGAAAAAGACTGCAGGCGGTGTCATGGATGGAAATGATGTGAAAGGTATTCCACATTGGCAATCCAATCTTGGGCTTGAATGGGATGTACAACAACTTGAAGGTTTAACTTTAACTGCAAATACCACCTATACAGGAAGTTTGTATGCCAACGATACCAATACGCAAAAAATTCCTGATTGGTTTGTGCTCGATTTAGGTGGTCGTTATGCCACCAATATTGCCAAACATAATGTGGTGTTTCGTGGCGGTGTAGATAATGTTTTAGATAAAAAACATTGGGCAGGGGTTTGGAACGGTTATGTCGGTGTCGGTGGTGACCCTCGTACTTATAAATTATCAATGCAAATTGATTTCTAAGCCAATGCCATTCTTAGCGCAATTGATTTCAAAATTAAACAACATTTGAAAAAGGGTATGGGTATATCGCAATATGAATAACACCTCAAAGCCTTGGGTTTTATTGATCAGCACTTACACCACGCAATATATTGGTGTGGCATTTATTATGTCAGCTGTATTTGCCATTTTAAGACAAAGTGGCATTGCACTGAATCAATTGGCTTTACTCAATCTGATTGCGATTCCCATGCTGGGTAAAATTTTATATGCGCCTTTTGTCGATAGCTTTCGTTTATTCACTCAAGGGCAATATCGCAGTTGGCTGATCTTTGCACAGTTCTGCATGATGATCTTATTGCTCATGTGTGGATGGCTCGATATTCAACATCAGTTCACGATTGTATTGATTTTATTTATTGTCTACACCTTGTTTATGAGTATTCAAGATGTTGCCATTGATGGTCTAGCCAGTAAGATTTTCCAAGCCTCTGAACGTCAATTTGCCAACAGTATCCAATATGCCAGTAACTTACTGGGCAATATTATTGGCGGTGGTTTGCTGTTAATCCTTTATCCGTGGCTGCAATGGAAAGGCGCTTTGACAGTACTAGCTGTATTGACTGCCATCACGTGTATTCAGTTGCTATTTTACCGTGAGCCTGAAGATATTTTTGTCAATCCACATCACACCATTGCTTCACAATTTAAAAGTCTGGGACAACAGCTCAAAGTCTTTATTTATAAATATCGGCGCTGGTTTTTATTATTGTTCATTTATCCCATCGGCTTTACAGCGGTTTTTGGCATTTTAAATCCAATGCTGGTCGATGCCAAATGGTCATTGGTGGATATTGGCTTTGCAACCAAAGTCTTTGGTTCAATCATTGGTATTTTTTCAGCATTTTTAGCAACACTATTAATCAATCAATTACAGCGTAAAAAAGCGCTCATCACGTTAACCATTATGCAAGGTTTGACCTTGTTGCTGTTTATTCCATTAACACTGGGGCATACCGAAAAGCCCATGGTGTACTTAGCAATTTTTGGCTATTTCATTGCCAATCCAGCCGTGATGGCAACATTGTCCACCATGATTATGGACCGTGCAGCCAGCATGCCTGCCAAAGCGACATTCTTCAGTTTACAACTCAGCCTAGTGGTCTTTATGGGCTTTGCCTACTCGGCACTTGGTTTAGCACTGGCTCAACGAATGGGTTATACAGCAGTGGTTCTTTTGACCTTCGTGTGTGCCTTGGTTGTTGCAGCCTTGGCGTGGAAGTTGATTCCTGCCGATGATCAAGAAGTTGCACATTAACATTTGCTTTAGATTGATTTTTTACATTTTATTTTAGATATTTAGGCGACTTCATGAAACATTTCACCACGATTAAAGATCAAGACCGTAAGCTTGATATCATGGATCATGTGAATCAAGATCATCATAAAGAACTGCTGATCATTGCACAGACTTATGGTCAAAATAACGCGATTCATGATGCAATGATTGCGGATATTTACGAAGAAGGGATTTTGCTTCATACCCAAGAGCCATCGTCGTCGTCAAAGCAAGAATTATTTATAGAATTTGAATTGAAAGGTGATTTAGAAGAGCAAATTCTCTATTTTGCATATAACTCTTTCGCCAAGCAGAAAATTGAATTTAGCAATAATGCCAAACAATTTTTTGAAGTGATTGCTAAGTCTCAAGTCAGCCCGAATATCACACGTCTCACCATCAAAAGCCAAGCACCGCTGCCAGAATATTATGCAGGATATGCCTATGGTTTTATTTTAAAAGTATTGGAAAAAGCACCTGTCATACAGACCAATAAATCAAATAAAAGTGGTGTATTAAAAAATTTGTTTGATCGTGGTTTTTTATGGGCTATGAAGCATTTATCGACACAAAAACGTCAAAAACTGATGGAAAACATGAACAAAGATGTGCGTCTTTATACATTAAGAAAATCATTTGCTCATGGCTCAAATACTGATGGTTTACATTTGGGTTATGTCGATGTCTTTACCCATGGCAGTAGCCCTGGCAGTCGATGGGTACAACAACTACAAACAGGATCGCTCATCTCTAGTCGTACCGAAACCGATGATAAACATGAGCATTTACATCAAGGGCAGGCCGTACTGATTGCCGATGAAACTGCATTTCCAGCACTGGCAGGGATTTTGGATTTTTGGAAAAACCCGATCCCACCTATTGTGATTTTACTGTGTGCTGATGCAGCTGATTTTGCATATTTTGATGATTTTAAATTTCCTGATCAAACCAACATTCAAAAAATTACAGCCGCTGTTGAGGAACAAGGACAGCAATCCATTGCACTGCTCAAGTCATTTCCACAATTGGAGCAAGTTTGGGGTGCTTTGGAGAATAATGCTGCTAAACAGGTTCGTCACTATTTTCGAAATGAACGTAAATTGGCTGGAAAAAATAATCACATTAAGGGCTATTGGCGTTTAGATAAGGCTCATTAGTGAAGTATGATTTTTTTAATTTCAAGATTTAAAGTATTGATCATTTTTTATGATGATCTGGACGTTTACTTGATTCGAAGCAGGATAGGCAATCATGAGACATCACTAGTACAAGGCATTTGGGGCTGATGAATCCTGTTGCTGTCTATATATGTACTTAATTCATGATGCGTTTTATGAAGGATAAAGCCTACACGATAGGATTTATACTCAGTGTAGATTGTTTTTAGATGGTTGGTCATAATTTTATAAATGCTATTTTGTTTAAGTGATTATTTTTTATGATTTTTAAATGATGGTTTTAGATAAATTTTAAAGTAGTTTGGTGATTTACTATAATTTGCACCAAACAAGTATTATAATGTTTTCGAAAATTCTTTTTATCCATCTTACGCCTCAGTAAGATTATTTCGGAGCACTCCCATGCAATGGACTAAACCCGCTTTTCAAGATATCCGTATTGGTTTTGAAATCACGATGTATTTTGAAGCTCGTTAAGATCTAATAGACCTAGATCTATTAAGAAAGCCCTAGATGACTAGGGCTTTTATTTTTTGGAAATATTCATCTATGTATATTCATGTCTTAGGTTCAGCTGCTGGTGGTGGTTTTCCCCAGTGGAATTGCAATTGCCATAATTGTCATGGATTGCGTCAAGGTACGATTCAAGCCAAAGCTCGAACTCAATCCTCGATTGCAATTTCTGAAAATGGAATAGATTGGATCTTATGCAATGCTTCACCTGATATTCGTCAGCAACTCTTCGATTTTAAAGCTGCGCAGCCAGCTAGAAAATTAAGAGATACAGGGATTACCAATGTCGTGTTGATGGATAGTCAACTGGATCATACGACAGGTCTGCTCACATTACGAGAAGGTTGTCCGATTCGAGTGTGGTGTACTGAAATGGTCTATCAAGATCTCAGCACAGGATTCCCTATTTTCAATATGTTAAAACATTGGAATGGTGGACTTGAATATCGTCAAATTGATCCAAAACGTGCTTTTAAAATTGAAGGCTTTGAAAATTTAGAATTCACGCCTTTAATCATTCGAAGTGCAGCGCCTCCATATTCGCCGCATCGTCACGATCCGCATGATGGCGACAATATTGCACTTATTGTTAAAGATCTTAAAACACAGAAACAACTGTTCTATGCACCTGGTCTTGGCAAAATTGATGAACAGATTATGCAGATTATGCAAGCCTCAGATTGCGTCATGATTGATGGCACATTGTGGACTGACCATGAGATGCAACAATATGGTGTGGGTACAAAAACGGGTGGTGAAATGGGTCACCTGCATATCAGTGGTGAACATGGCTCATTGTCGTATTTAGATCAGCTTGAAAAATCACGTAAGGTTTTGATTCATATCAATAACACCAATCCAATCTTAAATGAGCAGTCTGAACAAGCAGCCCAATTGAAAGCGCACGGTGTGGAAGTCGCTTTTGATGGTATGCAAATCGAATTGTAAGGTCATGATGATGCAACAAGAACAAGTAGCACTTAGTCCAGAAGCCTTTAAAGAAGCGATTTTGGCAAAAGGTCAGTATTACCATATTTACCATCCTTTCCATATCATGATGCATGAAGGAAAAGCGACGCAAAAGCAAATCCAAGCTTGGGTGGCAAATCGTTATTATTATCAGATCAATATTCCATTGAAAGATGCTGCGATTATGGCGAATTGTCCAGATCAGCGTGTGCGTCAAGAGTGGATTCAACGCATGATCGACCAAGATGGTGTTTATCCTGATGGGGGGGGGCGTGAAGCATGGTTAAGCCTTGCCGAAGCGGTGGGTTTAACCCGTGAGCAAGTGATCTCAGAAGAGTTAGTCTTACCAGGTGTACGTTTTGCAGTCGATGCGTATGTGAATTTTGCCCGTCGTACTTCATGGCGTGAAGCTGCAAGTAGTTCTTTGACCGAATTATTTGCCCCACAAATTCACCAGTCTCGCTTAGAGTCTTGGCCAAAACATTATCCTTGGATTCAAGAGCAAGGCTACACCTATTTCCGTTCACGTCTTAGTCAAGCACGTCGTGATGTCGAGCATGGTTTAACCATTACTTTAGGTTCCTTTAAAACGGTTGAACAGCAAGAACGTATGCTGGAAATATTGCAGTTCAAGCTAGATATTCTGTGGACGATTTTAGATGCATTAACTTTGGCGTATGTACACAACGAAGCGCCGTATCACAGCGTAACGTCTGAGCATGTATGGCATAAAGGATTATTTAAATGAGTTTACCAGATTTAGATTTATCGATCATTCCTACATGGCGTCAAGGTTATCGTTTTCAGTTTGAACCTGCACAAGATGCTTACGTGTTGCTCTACCCAGAAGGCATGATCAAACTGAACCAAAGTGCCAGTGCGATTGGTCAGCATATTGATGGCAAAACCTCGATTGCCGAAATTATTCAAAACGTAAAAGCCATATTTGGTGATATTCCTGAAATCGAGCAAGATATTATTGAATATATGTTGGTGGCTCAACGTGAACATTGGATAGATTTAGCATGAAAGCACCAGTAGGGCTACCGTTATGGTTATTGGCTGAATTGACCTATCGTTGCCCTTTACAATGCCCGTATTGCTCAAATCCTCTTGATTATGCTCAGCATAATCAAGAGTTAAGCACGCAAGAATGGTTTAATGTTTTTGATCAAGCTCGTCAAATGGGTGCAGTACAACTGGGTTTTTCTGGAGGGGAACCTTTGGTTCGTCAAGACCTTGAAGAATTGGTAGCGTATGCACATCAGAAAGGTTTTTATACCAATCTGATTACTTCAGGGATGGGCTTAAATGAACAACGTATTGCACGTTTAAAAGAAGCAGGTTTGCAACACATTCAAATCAGCTTCCAAGCCAGCGATCCGACCGTCAATAATGCTTTGGCAGGGTCTAAACATGCTTTTGATCAAAAGTATGAAATGTCTCGCTTAGTCAAACAATACGGTTATCCGATGGTGCTGAATTTTGTCATCCATCGTCACAACATTGACCAAATTGAACAGATTATTGAGCTGTGTTTGGAACTTGAGGCAGATACCGTCGAGTTAGCAATTTGTCAGTTTTACGGTTGGGCTTTTGAAAACAGACAAGGTTTATTGCCGACCCAAGAACAGTTGATTCGTGCTGAACGCATTACCAATGAATATCGTCAGAAAATCCAGCAACACAATATCAAGTGTAAGCTGATATTTGTGGTGCCTGATTATTACGAAGAACGTCCAAAAGCCTGTATGGATGGTTGGGGAAAAATCTTTTTAACAGTTGCACCTGATGGTACGGCACTTCCTTGTCATGCAGCACGTCAGCTGCCGATCCAATTTCCAAATGTACGTGAGACACAGCTTTCAGAAATTTGGTATGACTCTCCAAGCTTCAATGCGTTTCGTGGTGATGACTGGATGCCTGAGATGTGTCAAAGCTGTTCAGACAAAGAGCGAGACTATGGTGGCTGTCGTTGCCAAGCCTTTATGCTGACAGGCGATGCTAAAAATGCTGATCCTGTCTGTGGTAAATCACCTCATCATCAGATGATTTTAGATGCCCGAGCACAAAGTGAATCCCCAGTGCCTTTTGAACAGTTACTGTTTAGAAATCCAAAAAATTCTAAACGACTCAGCCAAAAACAATTGATTCCGACACGCACGCTAATCGATTAATCAGGAAGGATGAACCATGATCTTTGATGGACACAATGACCTATTGACGCGTTTGTGGCTCAGTTCAGCCGAAGATCCTGTACATGATTTTATTCATGGTTCATTGCCTGGGCATTTAGATTTAAAGCGTTGCCGTCAAGTCGGCTGGACGGGAGGATTATTTTCAATCTTCCTTCCACCTTATGCTTATCTACAAAAAAACTATCCTGAAAAATTGCTAGATCCATCATCAAGTGATTTTAGCGCTCAGCAAATCATTGACATTTGTTGTGCTCAGTTGGTATTTGCACAGCAGTTACATGTGCGCTCAGAAGGTCAGATTCAAATTTGTACGTCAGCCCAGCAGATCAAGACCTGCCAACAGAATCAGCAGTTGGCCATAGTGCTACATCTTGAAGGTGCGGAAGTTTTAGAATGTGATCCTGATGTATTGGATGTCTTTTACGAACAAGGTCTGCGAAGTATTGGCCCGCTTTGGAATCGAAAAAGTCTTTTTGGCGATGGCTTAAATGCATCATTTCCTCATTCACCTGATACTGGTGCAGGTTTAACTGTGCAAGGCAAAGCATTGGTTCGTAAGTGTGCAGAAAAAAATATGCTCATTGATGTCTCGCATATGAATGAACGTGCATTTTGGGACACTTTAGCATTAATTGATCAACCCATTGTCGCCACGCATTCCAATGCGCACGCCTTATGTCCACAAGCCCGAAATCTCACAGATCAGCAACTTCAAGGCATTCAAGAAAGTCAGGGAATGGTCGGTGTAAACTTTGATGTCGCATTTTTGCGTCGTGATGGTCAGCGAAATACCCAAACTTCATTGGATATCATTATTGATCATTTAGATTATCTTATTGAACATTTGGGGGAGGACCATGTTGGATTTGGTTCAGACTTTGATGGAAGTCTTTTACCTGATGATTTATCTGATGTGAGTCAAATGCCAGCACTGATTGAGCGGATGCAACAACGACATTTCTCAGATCAGTTGATTGAAAAAATTTCATCAAAGAATTGGATCAATGTTTTGAGTCGTATACTCAAAAGTTGAGATTAATCGATATTGTTATATTCAAAATGCTTTGTATCATGACACTTTCCAAGCATTTATTTCAGACCAAAGCTTGATGTTTTCCTTTGATAGATAACCAAGATTCATACCGTATTTTAATGATTCAAATCCTATACTACGAACAATAAAACCCCATCGCATATTTCAAACATGAATTTTACTCATCTTTTTGTGAATTTATATCGTTTTACTCATCTTTAGATTCAAGCTTAAATAAAGCCATACAGAAATTTAGCTTTTATTTTAAAAATTTAGGGTTTGAATCTCCATGACTACAAAGTTTGCATGTTCGCTTAAACGCATTCGTTTTGACGAAAACTATCAACCAGCCGACAACACTCGCTTGACCACCAATTTTGCCAATTTAGCACGTGGTGAAAGTCGCCAAGAAAATCTACGTCGTACACTCGCGATGATTAATCACCGTTTTAATAGTTTAGCTACGGTCGATAATCCAAAAGGCGATCGCTATTCACTTGAAATTGACATTATTTCTGCGGAACTTGATGTTGAAGGCAACGGTCAAACTTTTCCATTTATCGAAATGCTGAAAAGCACCATTACCGATCACAGAACCAATCAACGTATTGGAGGCATGATTGGTAACAGCTTTTCATCATATGTGCGTGATTATGATTTCAGTGTGGTATTACCTGCACTAGGGGGTAAAACAGATGAAAAACCAGAGAATTTTGGTGACTTACACGGCAAGCTTTATCAGCATTTAATTCATTCAGAAGTTTTCCAAGCAGAATTTAACAAACAGCCTGTCATTTGCCTGAGCGTTTCAACATCTAAAACCTATTACCGTACTGCAAATGTGCATCCTGTCTTGGGTGTGGAATATACCAACGATGAATATTCGCGTACCGATGAATATTTTGCAAAAATGGGTTTAAGCGTTCGTTATTTCAAACCTGAACATGGCAATGCACCACTCGCATTCTATTTTGCTGGCGATTTACTCCGTGACTATACCGATTTCGAATTGATCAGTGCCATCAGCACGATGGAAAGTTTCCAAAAGATTTATCGTCCTGAAATTTACAATACCAATTCGCCTGCGGGTGTGGTGTATCAACCGAGTTTGAACTATGCCGATTATTCTTTGACACGGATTGTCTATGACCGTGTTGAACGTGGTGAATTGGCAGTAAAGCAAGGCAAGTGGACTGAAGAAAACTTTATCAAGCCATACAGCGACATTCTGAACGAATGGGCAGCAAATTTTAAAGTCGAAACAATACAGCAAGACCAAGCTGCTTAATGCACCCAATTGATTAAAGATTGAAGAATTTAGAGAAAGAAGATTAGACATGGCGCTTACACAATCAAAACTGTTACTCCAAACCTCAACAGCAGGCAGTTTACCGAAACCAACATGGCTGGCTGAACCTGAGAAACTGTGGTCAGCTTGGAAACTTGAGGGCGAAGCACTTTTAGAAGCGAAACGCGATGCTTTAAAACTGTCATTACATGAGCAAGTTTATGCAGGCATTGATATTGTGAGTGATGGTGAGCAAACCCGTCAGCACTTTGTCACGACGTTTATTGAACATCTTGAAGGTGTAGATTTCAAAAAGCGTGAAACTGTTCGTATCCGTAATCGTTATGATGCAAGCGTACCATCAGTTGTGGGAGAGGTATCGCGCAAACAGCCTGTCTTCGTTGAAGATGCCAAATTTTTGCGTAGCCAAACCAATCAGCCAATCAAATGGGCGTTGCCTGGTCCAATGACTATGATTGATACGCTATATGACGGTCATTATAAGAGTCGTGAAAAATTGGCGTGGGAATTTGCCAAAATTTTAAATCAAGAGGCACGTGAACTTGAAGCAGCAGGTGTAGACATTATCCAGTTTGATGAACCTGCATTTAATGTGTTCTTCGATGAAGTGAATGATTGGGGCGTAGCAACATTAGAGCGTGCATTGGAAGGTCTAAAATGTGAAACTGCAGTGCATATTTGCTATGGCTACGGGATTCAAGCCAATACAGATTGGAAAAAGACTTTAGGCAATGAGTGGCGTCAATACGAAAAGGCTTTCCCTAAACTGCAACAATCAAAGATTGATATTGTGTCGCTTGAATGCCAAAACTCACGTGTACCGATGGATCTGATTGAATTGATTCGTGGCAAAAAAGTCATGGTCGGTGCAATTGATGTAGCGACGAATCAGATTGAAACGCCAGAAGAAGTCGCAAATACATTGCGTAAAGCGCTTCAATTTGTCGATGCCGATAAGCTCTATCCATCAACGAATTGTGGTATGACACCTCTTTCTCGTGACGTTGCTCGTGGCAAACTTGAGGCATTGAGTGCGGGCGCTTCAATTATTCGTCATGAACTTGGTGCTTAACACAAAGTGTAGCTCAAACAGACTAGGGAGAATGAGCAAAAGATCATTCGCCCTGAATTGGATTGAGATACGTCATCAAAACATTTGAGATCAAAAAGATGATTGAAGCAACCGACTATAGAAATGCAATGTCCTTGCTAACCACTGCTGTAAATGTCATTACAACACAAGGTGTAACTGGAAGGCATGGCTTTACCGCATCTGCGGTATGCAGCGTGACCGATACACCTCCGACATTGTTGGTGTGTATGAATGAATCTTCTCGTTCACATGCATATTTTATTGAAAATAAAGTGCTTTCGGTCAATGTGCTCAGTCCCCAGCATGAGCACATCTCAAATGCATTTGCATCAAGTAAATTGAATTCTGAAGATCGTTTTAAACTCGCTGATTGGTCAGTACTCAAAACAGGTGCCCCTATCTTGGACGATGCAATCGTGAGTTTTGATTGTCACATTGATCAGATTCAAACTGTGGGAACGCATAGCATTTTCTTGTGTCGGGTAGTAGCCATCAAACAGAGTCAGCAAAAAGAAAGCTTGGTGTATTTTAACCGTGCTTATCATCAAGTGGGTGAAGTGGAAATCGCTTAAACCTGAATGTATTTCTTCTAAATTTTTAAGTTGTCGATTGTGGAACTCATTATTTTTTTAGCCATCGGTGCGCTTGCAGGATTTGCGGCAGGACTGTTTGGTGTGGGTGGTGGAACGATCATTGTGCCACTATTATTTATTGTTTTTACGCAAATGGGTTTTAACCCAGATGTGATTATGCATTTGGCATTAGGGACTTCACTGGCAACCATTATTGTGACATCAATCAGCTCTTTCATGGCACATCATAAAAATGGCGCAGTGATTTGGCCAGTATTTCAAAATTTTGCACCACCCATGGCGATCGGATGCTTTATCGGGGCAGGGATTGCAGGATGGTTATCAGGGATTCATTTACAAATCATTGTCGGAGTATTTTTGATTTGGGTGGCTTATACCATGTTTAAAGGTGCTAAGCAGATTATCGATTCAAACAAAGAACTTCCTTCAGCTCGTCAACAACGCTTAGCGGGAGCAGGCATTGGATTGGCTTCTGCAATATTTGGAATAGGCGGTGGCAGTATAACTGTGCCTTATTTGAATCGTTATGGTGTGGTGATGCAAAAAGCAGTTGGAACTTCAGCTGCATGTGGCTTACCCATTGCCATTGCTGGGGCTTTAGGATTCATGTTTTTTGGCATGAAAGCGCAAGTGGATATCCCAAATACAATTGGTTTTGTGCATATTTATGCTTTTTTAGGGATTAGCATCATGAGTTTTATGACCGCAAAATTAGGCGCTAAAGCAGCACATGCATTATCACCAGCAGTGCTTAAAAAATGTTTTTCTGCTTTGTTGTTGCTGGTTGGATGCTTTTTTATATTGAAAGGAATGAATCAAAGTCGATGACTTTTTGAGCTTACTGTTTCTGGTTTTCAACGATTTATTTTTATATTTTATTTTCAGTGCTTTAAAAGCTCACATAATGTGGGCTTTTTATTAAGGTCTGTAGACATTTCAGGCATGTGTAGTGTTATAGGCTAAAACAACACGAATGAAGCATGAATTGATGTCGAGATCCTACGAATTTTAAAATAGAAAATGGGTAAACATGTATGAAAGAATAGGTATAAAACCAAATGGATTTAGAGTCAGATCGATAAGATTAGGATGGATCATTAGAATTTTAGATGTCTTATTTTTTAGATGTCTTATTTTTTTTTGAACAGAAAATTAAATCGTTATATACAAGAAAAAATTAAAAATACTCCGAAGATGCCGCTGCATGTGTCGTTACCCTGAACCCGATGAGTTCAAGGTGGACACGACGTATATTCCATGGGTTTCCCACACGAAGATGGGCATACACTCTAAATATACAGAACGCATCCATAAGTTTAAGTATCGGCAGGGGAATAGACCCGCTGGCGAACATCCCAGAGTTATATTAAGTATAACTAATCTCTGATGTTTGGCAAATCACAAAGGCAGATATTCTCATGAAAATAAGCCTCATTGCGTGTGATTGTACAAAGAAAAAGCAGTTTTATACTGCTTTTTCAATGTCTTCGAGAATTGTGCTTAATAAGTGTTCACAGTGCGCATATTCTTGTAAGGATTTGTTCATGGTCAATACTTCTTGCATGAGCTCAAGTGCAACCATAATCACCAATTTGTTATGCTCAACATTAGGTGCTTTACGACGAAATTCTTGAAACTTTTCGTTGAGTAAATCCCCAGCACGTACCAAGTCCTGTTTTTTTTCAGAAGTGGTCGATAACCGAAAAGATTGTTCAATTAGGCGTAATTCTACAGTCACAACATCAGACATGATTAAACTTCCTCATTGCTATCGGTTGGGTGAGCAAGTTGCTGAATTTCTTGCGCATGATGATCTTGCTCTGTTCCTAAAATGGCTAAACGTTGAATAATCGCTTCAACTTTGGCTTTGGCATGATCATTTTTTTGAATCAAACGTGTTTTTTCAGCATTTAAGTCAGTGATTTCCTGCTTAGCATGACGTTGTTCTGCCAGCATTTTTTCTTTCACTACACGTAATTCATTACGTTCAGATAAAATTTCCTGAAAACGGTTTTTCAGATCTGTGCAACTTTTTTCCAAACGACTATAACGTTCAGCTAAAGCAGTTGCATCAGTATTCAGGGTTTTATACTGAGACTGTAATTGCGTTAATTGCTCAGTCAATGTTTCAACTTCATCTTGCTTTTGCGTGATGATGCTATTTTTATGAACGATTTGTGCATGATGTTGCTCTTCACTACTGGCTTGAGCTTGTAGTAAAGATTGATTGTTACTCTCTACTTCATTTAAACGAGTTTTGAGAGTGCTAATGTGTGTTTGAAGCCGCTGTAATTGTTCTAACATATCGTGGTCGCGTATATTCGCAATCAAAGGTAATATATACAGAAGTATAGAGATTGGAAAAGCGAATGCAAGACGATATTTCAGGTTGGACAGACTGGAACCAAAATTTTAGTGGTATTGAAGAGATTTCAAGCCCTAGTGAGTTACACGGTTTGTTAACAGGTATTGTTTGTGTAACTGATGCACCGACACGTGATGAATGGTTACAAATTTTATCAACACTGGCTGTGCCAGCTTTGGACGATGAAGCACTTGATCTTTTAGTAGATGAAACAATTGATGTTTCACATGCGTTGTCTGAAGACGAACTGGATTATTTACCACTACTTCCAGATGATGAGCATGTATTGTCTGAACGCGTACAAGCGCTTGCAGATTGGTGTGCGGGTGTAGTTCTCGGCTTTGGATTGGCATCAGGGCATATCCGTGAAGATGAAGCGGAATTGATTGAACATTTGCAAGAAGTTGCAGCGGTTGAGTTTGATGATTCTGACGATGATGAAGAAGGCGAAGAAAGCTATCAAGAGTTGTATGAATTTGTTCGTCTTATTCCAGTGAGTTTAGCGGTAGGTCGCACAAAAGTACCTGTTGCTGAAAGTACATTGCTGAAACATGCGCAAAATAAGCTGTCGACAAGTTCAGATAACAATGTGGTAGAAATGTTTACACCACATCGCCCAAGTTAGGTCTAAGTTAACTCGAACCTAATTCATAGAAATAGGTTGATCGATGTCAATTTGTTGACTAGATCCTAGGTTGATGTTGACTTTCGGGTTGGCATCGACCTATTTTGATTAGACATATCTAGATTTACCCTCTTTCATATTCGATATAAGCCGTATAAAAAATGAAACTGACTCAAGCTGATTTTCAAGAACGCCGTGACCGCCTAGCCGAGTACATGGGGCCAAACAGTATTGCCATTATTGAAACAAGCCCAGTAGCGCTGCGTAACCGTGATGCCGATTATAAATACCGTGCAGATAGTAGCTTTTTCTACTTAACGGGCTTTGCTGAACCTGAAGCGGTGGCGGTGATTGAAACTTCAGATTCAGTAGAAGATTACACGTATAGTTTATTTTGCCGTGAACGTGACCGTGAAATGGAAATCTGGAATGGATACCGAGCGGGTGTAGATGGCGCAGTTGATGACTATGATGCAGATGAAGCATATGCCATCGATTTGCTTGATGAAGAAATTATTGAAAAATTACTGGATAAAGAAAAATTATTTTATCGCATTGGACATCGTGCTGAATTTGATGCTCGCGTTGCGAAATGGATCGTACAAGCCAATGGTGAATCACGCAAAGGTAATACAGCTCCAGCACAATTGATTCAGCTCGATCGTATAGTCGATGAAATGCGTTTGCATAAAGATGCCGAAGAAATTCAGCTGATGCAAATTGCATCCAATATTAGCGCTGAAGCGCATACGCAGGCCATGAAAACTGTGAAGCCGGGCATGATGGAATATGCTTTAGAAGCAGAGCTGAACTATATTTTTGGTAAAAATGGGTGTGTGCCATCGTATAACAGTATTGTAGGTGGCGGTGAAAATGCCTGTATTTTGCATTATGTGGAAAATAACAAACCACTGAAAGATGGCGATTTAGTTTTAATTGATGCTGCATGTGAATATGAATTCTATGCATCCGACATTACTCGTACTTTCCCTGTTAACGGTAAATTTAGCCCTGAACAAAAAGCGCTTTATCAAGTTGTTTTAGATTCACAGATTGCAGCAATTGATGCAGTGCGTATTGGTCATTCATACAAAGAACCTCATAACATCGCTGTACGTATTTTGGTTCAAGGTTTACTTGATCTTGGCATCATGCAAGGTGATATTGAAGAAATCATTCAAACTGAATCTTTCCGTCAGTTTTATATGCATGGAACAGGGCATTGGTTAGGTATGGACGTACATGACGTCGGTTCATATAAGCAAGACGGTGAATGGCGTACCTATGAAGAAGGTATGGTTGTGACTGTTGAACCTGGTCTATATATTGCACCCGATGATGAAACGGTCGATGCAAAATGGCGTGGTATTGGTATCCGTATTGAAGACGATGTTGTTGCCACCAAAGAAGGTCCACTGGTGTTGACTAAAAATGTGGTCAAAACCATTGAAGATATTGAAGCGTTGATGGCATCTTAAATAAAGGTGAAAGCCCAATTACTATTGGGCTTTTTTATTGAATCAAAATTGGTTATAACAACTAAAATACTTTAAAAACAAAAATGATGATAAAGCTAAATTTTTTTGAATCTCTTTTAATCGTTGCTGTCATTTTTTGGCCAATGACTTTACTTATTTTGCTGACTTTTATAGCTATTGGCTATTTCTATCGAAGACATCCTATGGGTTGGTTTTTGATGATCTTTTTCTCAATCATTTTGATTATATTTTCAGTAATGGCGTTATATCTTATCCCTTAAATTTTATCTTTGAAATTACGGCGAATACAGATGCCAAAAGGAGATATGGCTTTCATTGTTCATTCAGATAACACTCGATGATGATTTTTTTTATATTCGAAGAACGACTTTATTCCATATCTTTGTTGAAATTGTGTTGTAAATAAAAATCAAAAAACCATGCTCTGGTAATATCAATCATGTGATATTTCTACTGTAATTTATTTAAAAATAATGAAGGATAAAAATGAAATTAATTATTGATGGTAGCACGCAAACTATTACAAGCAGTACAGAATCTAGAGAATCTCTGTCGAAAAAAATATATTTTAGTGGACTTAGTGTTTTTAAAATTATTTCTCGCACTCAAGGTTCGGTCGTGAAATCACTGATTAATAGAGCAAAAACAGAGCAGATTCCTATTGCTAATGAGTCCAGATGTTACGATGTAACAAAAGTTACAGTACAGGAAGATGATAAGACAACGAAAGATTATACAAATGTGTGTATTTATCAATCGGAAAGACACATTGGTGAGTTTTTTCAACTGTCTAAACCTGGAGGTTTTTCGAAAATTGAAACGTTTAAAAGAAATAATCCTCAACATAAAGATGCTATAGACAGAGCTCTCAAAGCTGCCGAGCGTATAGGAATGACAGATATACAAGGTTTTTTATGTCAAGAAAAAGGAATGCCAATCCGATTTATTGATCCACACTGGCGGACCTCTAGCTAGTTGTGATCATCCCAATGCTCATCAAGCAAGATGATCGCATTCAATTGCACCATGAATATTGTTTATAAAATGGCTTAATTTATTGCTTTGATTAATATTTTTGGCTATTAAAGGGTGTTAGGTATATTCCTCATTCAATAGACAAAACAAAATTGATGATGTAAGAAAAATCAAACATAAGCAGTATGTAAGTTCTGAAAATAGACAAGATTTTTGACGTCTTTAAAGTTTAAAGAAAGTTTGAATAAAACTGCGATTTTTAATCAAGACTGTAATGATTTTAATTGTTATTTTTTAACTGTTATAAATTAATTAAAGGGCAGAGTGCCCTTTAATTAATGTAATGATTGGCGAAATGCAAAGAAATGATTATTTAGGAGTCGATACTTCTTTGTGTTCTTGAGGCTTATCAGCTTGAGGCGCTTGATTTCCTTGTTTTTGCTGATCAGGATTGGTCTGTTGTGGTTGTGTAGGTGCACTTTTATTGCCATCAGATTGTTGCTGCGCTTTTTCAGTGGCAGCAAATTTAGAAAAGTTTGACATAATGTTTACCTTATTTTGTCATTAGAATTAATGACAAAATCAGCATGGGCGCTTGTAGTGTGAATAGATACAGTGAAGATGTATCCAGCTGTATCCTAACCAGCTATTGATTAGAAAATTCTCTGAAATATATGGTGATTTTGAGATTAATAAGTATAAAAAGAATCTTTTTGGAATTGACTAGAATTAGTCATGATGATGAAATTCGATCTTTTCATCAATCAAACATAATCATTCATTGCTACCTAAAATATTATGGAAAGTTTCTTATTGCTGGGATGAGGAATATTTTGCTTAAGTGGATAAGGGGCTTTTAAATCATCTGCTGAACACTCAATTTTGCTTCGTTTTAAGGCGTTGCTTCCAAAATTCATTTTTAATCAATACGGTGATTATCATTCTAAGAATAATTTGAAGAAGCTTCAAAAGCTTAATCAATGATGAACCTTTACCTAATTCAATATAAAAATCAAAAGCGATGATGTAAGATAAAATCATAGATGAGAAGTATCTAAACTTTACAAGATACGCGGAAAAAAGGATCGAAACATGCAACAAGAGGTCATCATTGTTGGTGGTGGTATGGTAGGACTGAGTCTTGCCCTAATGTTAGCCAAACAAAATATTGCAGTGAAACTGCTCGAGGCGATCAAATACCCAAATTATGATGATGAGAATCTTGCACCGTATCATTCAAGTTTCGATGCTCGAAATACGGCATTATCACGCCGTAGTGTTCAAATTTATAACGAGCTTGGTTTGTGGTCTTTACTTCAAGAACATGCAACACCTATTTTACAAGTCCATATCACTGAACAAGGAAGCTTCGGTAAAGCCCGTTTAGTGGCAGAACAAGAAAAAGTCGAAAGCTTCGGACAAGTGATAGAAAATGCATGGTTAGGCAGAGTACTTCTTACTCAAGTTCGTCAAAATGCGCTGATTGAACTGATCGACGGTCTCAAAGTCACATCACTGACTCAAGATGCTGAAATTTGCACCATTGAAGCTGAACGTGATGGAAAAGCCATTGAACCATTCAGTTCTAAATTGGTGATTGCAGCCGATGGTCGTGACTCATTCTGTCGTCAAGCATTGGGTGTGGGTGTTGATGTTCATGACTATGATCAAGTGGCAATTGTAACCGCAGTACAAACATCTAAACCGCATCAGCATGTGGGTTTTGAACGTTTTAGTCATCTAGGACCTTTAGCCTTATTACCACTGCCGGGCGAATACCGTCGTTCAGTGGTTTGGCCTGTGAAAAAAGGCACTGAAGGAGAATGGCTCGGTGAGGAAAATGATCAGCATTTTCTAGATGCACTACAACACACCTATGGTGACCGAGCTGGAAAATTTTTAAAAACAGGTAAGCGTTTTAGCTTCCCACTTTCGCAAGTTCTTGCACATAAACAAGCGGTGGGTCGTGTGATCCTCATGGGTAATGCAGCACATACGATTCATCCTGTGGCAGGGCAAGGTTTTAACTTGTGTTTACGTGATGCACATGTACTGGTTCGCTTTATGACGGAGCATTTAACCACCTCAGAAGACATTGGAGAACCTGAAATGCTCAAAGCCTATGAGCAAGCACGTTTAAAAGATCAGCAACGTGTAATCAAGTTCTGTGACAGTGTGGTACGTGGTTTTAGTAATCAAAATCCTGTTTTAAAACTTCTTCGTAATACTGGGCTTGTGGCGTTTGATGTGATTCCAGGGATTAAACCTTTGGTTGCGAATTATGCGATGGGGTTAAAAGCATGAGTCAAACTGATCTTCATTCAGCATCGGATTCATCTAAAATTTTAGATGTAGTCATTATTGGTGGTGGCTTAGTCGGTGGTTTAACGGCATTACTTCTTGCTCAAGGTGGTGTTCAATCTACAGTACTCGATGCTGCGCCCGTTCTGGACGAGAACCGTGTACTTGAGGTTGCTAACCCACGTGTTTTAGCACTCAGCCAAGCGACTATGCATTTACTTAAAACTGTAAAAGTATGGGATAAAATTGCTCGTCAAATGCCATATACAGGTATGCAAGTCTGGAATAAAAATGGCTATGGTGAAATTAACTTTGGGCATTCTTCAGAAAAATATCCAAGTGCGGAACAAAGTTTAGGTTCAATGGTTGAACCGAGTATTTTGAATTTAGCCATCCAACAGCAAATGTTAACGACGATCCAAGACTACCGAACGCAAGTGAAAGTGGTACGTGTGGAACGTGGAGTGAAATGTTGGATCGTCAAGCTTGCAGATGGCACAACGCTTAAAACCAAGTTGTTGATTGGTGCGGATGGCGCAAATTCTTTTGTACGTGAGCAAGCTTATATCGATCTTGATGTGCTTGATTACAAGCAAGCAGGATTAACTTGTGCAATTAGAACTGCAAAGCCGCATCAATACGTCGCTCGTCAAATCTTTTTGCCAACAGGACCACTTGCATACTTGCCTATGGCGAGTTTAAAGGCTGAAGAGCAAGGTTACTGGCAATCCATTGTCTGGACATTGCCAGATGATTATGCAGATGAATATGCCGCATTGGATGATCAGGCTTTCACACAATTGTTAACACGTGAAAGTCATCATATGCTGGGTGAAGTATTGGAAGCGACGCCACGAGCTAAATTCCCACTCAAAGCCCGTGCAGCGCAACGTTATGTCACAGATGGCTTGGCTTTGGTTGGTGATGCAGCTCATGTCATTCATCCACTTGCAGGACAAGGGGTGAATATAGGTTGTCTCGATGCTGCCATTTTATGTGATGTGTTATTGCATGATTTCAAACGCGGTGTATGGGCACATGAGCAAACTTTAAAACGTTATGAACATACCCGTAAAATTCAAAACGAAGCGATGATGCATGGCATGTCTGCGATCGGTTGGTTGGAAACGACAGAATTCAGTCCGATTGTTTTTGCACGTAATTTTGGTCTAAAGCAAGTTGATCAGCACGCTGTTCTAAAAGATGCATTTATGCAACAGGCCAATGGATTGTCTGTACTGAAGGATACTCGCTTCGCACCTTAGTTTTGGAAGTTGCTATTTTTTTAAACAAGTGGTCATATTTTTTTACGAATTTGGCTAAAAAAAATACGGATTTGCAGTTGTAGACTCTAGTCGAATGCAAAATTGCTTGCTACATTTCTCATTAAATCTAACCAAATCTCGATTGGTTAAAAGCAATGTCGTTGGTGGGGAATTTAAACATGACAGATACAAACGATTTTGATGATAATGAAGATGTCGTTGTTGACGAAGATGAGTCAAAAGCTGCCGAAAAAGGCGCTGCGGTCAATGATGCTACTGTGTCGGATGCAGATGTAGCTGAAGCTGAAACTTTAACGGTAACTGCAAAATTACGTCAACGCCAAGCTTTAGAAGATGAAGTGGCAGCATTCCTTGCCAATGGTGGGAAAATCAAAGAAGTTCCACCAGATGAAAGTGCACACGATTAAATAAACGTAAAAAAGCATCACTTGAAGTGATGCTTTTTTGATTAAAGTTATCCATTTAAGATTATGCATTTAAGATTATCGATTTAAACTTATCGATTTAAAGTGTGCTCATCACTTCATATCTATGACTTTAAGTTTCTTCAACTTAAAGCCAGCAAAAGATATGTTGTAATGACTTAGACTTTTTCAGTCAGCTCTAAGGCACGTTGGTATGCCACTTTCTTTTTGATACCTGTTAAATCTGCAGCTAATTGTGATGCAGCCTTCACCGATAAGTCTTGAAGCAAACGAAGCAAAAGTTTATCCAAATCTTCTGATTCCATATCTTTTTCTTCAGTTGCACCTGCAATGACTAAAACAATCTCACCTTTTTGTTGGTTACGATCATTTTCAATAAATTCAACCAACTCGCCAAGTGTCATTTTTTTAATGGTTTCAAAAGTTTTGGTAATTTCACGTGCAAAACCAACTGCACGATCTGCACCAAACACTTGAGCCATATCTTTGACTGAATCTAAAATACGATGTGGCGCCTCATAAATAATCATTGTATGCGTATTGTTTTTCAATTTTTCCAATTGAAGTAAACGCTGAGATTGTTTAGAAGATAAGAAGCCTTCAAAACTAAAATGATCACTTGGCAATCCAACTGCACTGAGTGCAGCAATGGCAGCACATGCACCAGGTACAGGAACAACACGAATACCATGCTCTTGTGCTGCACGAACCAGTTTAAATCCTGGATCACTGATCAGTGGCGTTCCTGCATCACTGACAAGTGCAACATCATCACCATGTTTAAGGCGCTCGATAATTATATCAATTTTGTTACTTTCGTTATGATCATGACACGCTGTGAGTGGAGTTGATATATTATAGTGCTTCAATAAAAGCGCTGATTGACGTGTGTCTTCAGCAGCAATAATTGCGACAGACTTTAGAATATGAATCGCACGAAATGTCATGTCGTCTAAGTGCCCAATTGGGGTCGCTACAACAAATAACTGAGCACTCATAAGGTTTCTCCATGTTGAATATAATGAATAATAAAAAAAGAATGTTTTGCTGTGCCTTAATGGGCGTGGTTTTCCAGGCACAAGCAGAGGTTTTGGTTATTTTACCTGAATCTGGCCCTATGGCGCGAGCCGCAGAGAGTATAAAACTCGGGATAGTAAAGGCTCATGAGGCATCTAAGGCCAATATTCCGTTAAAATTTGTCAATACTGATCAAAAAAATATCAGTGATGTGCTGAAAAAGAATGTGACAAAATCAACCAATTTGATTATTGGGCCGCTTGCACGTCAGGAAGTTGAGAGTCTGATTCAAACAAACCCTAAAATTCCTGTATTGGCATTGAATGAAGTTGCATCGAAAAATTTTAATGTACTTCAATACAGTTTGTCGAAGGATCAAGATACATCAGCATTGCTGAATGTGATGAAGAAAGATGGCGTTAACCGTATTTATGTTATTCGTGAAAAAGGTACAGAAGCAGAGTCACTCACATTTGTGAATGCACTATTTAAGAAGTTTCCAGAAGAAGTGCAAGTGGTAGATGCTGTTCCAAATTTAAAATCGAAAGATGGGTTATTACTTTTGGGGAGTAATACGTGGTTAAACCAATTTAAGAAACTTCCGACAAAACATATTTACGCACAAGCCATTTCAGTCGAACAACAAAAACCGTTGCCAAAAGGTTTAAAGTTCTGTGATGTTCCTGCACTCTATCTGGAAAAATGGCAAGATGTTGCTCAAGTACATCGGGAAAATCCAACCACAATGCCGTATAAACGCTTATATGCCTTTGGTGCTGATGCTTGGTTTATTGCAGAGCAGTTTGTGTTAAATCCAGCAGTTAAAGACATCAAGTTTAATGGTCGTACAGGGCAGATTACCATTATTGGCAATCAAATTTATCGTGTACCACAATGCTATGAGCAAAAACGCAAAGGATTAAGTGCTTTATAAAGAGGCCTTGAAAGTAATTGAATCACAAAATAATAATAATAGATTGAAGTTAAATACTATGGCTAGATCGAAACAGCTGGGTCAATGGGCAGAAGCTGAAGCAGTGAAACTGATTAAAGATGCTGGATATACGATGATCCAGCAAAATTATCATTCACGTTTTGGTGAGATTGATGTCATTGCCGTTCACGAAGAAAAGCAAGAGCTGATCTTTGTTGAGGTTAAAGCCCGTTCAGCAACGCAATGGGGGCATGCATATGAGGTGGTCACCGCATCTAAACAAATCAAAATATATAAGACTGCATTAAAATTTATCGAACAGCATCCACAATTTCACCATCACTATTATCGTTTTGATGTTATTTGTTTTGATTTTTATAAAGAAATTGCAAAAAACTTACATCAAGATATTTCAAACTTAGCGTATGATCAACAGTGGATCGAAAATGCATTTACATTAAATGCGGACTTGATTAATCTGTAAAAGAAAATATTTAAGTAATTTATAATGTTATGAACATGGGTTTCATGAGGAGACTTACTCAGTGTTGAGCCGTATTGTAATCACGATGATGTGTGTCGCGAGTCTGTCAGGGTGTGCTAGTTTTATTTCTAAGGGTACGGGCACTGAACCAATAGGTGTTTCCAGTGGCTCACGCTCATTAGGTCAAGTTTTTATTGATTCTTCTATCGAAAGAACAGCCAAAATCAATCTATATAAATTGGATGCACGCTTTAAAAAGTCACGCGTCAACATCAATAGCTTTCATAGCAATGTGTTATTGACTGGACAAGTGCCAGATGAACACT
Organism: Acinetobacter shaoyimingii; assembly: GCF_011578045.1. NCBI lineage: Bacteria > Pseudomonadati > Pseudomonadota > Gammaproteobacteria > Moraxellales > Moraxellaceae > Acinetobacter > Acinetobacter shaoyimingii. Next base: position 2,439,380 of record NZ_CP049801.1, on the reverse strand, counting down.
TAAAGCAGCTTGCTGAAGATAATGTAAATGCAATGAGTGATGTGAAGACTATTCATAACTACATCACTGTGGGTAGTCAAATTGGCTATAACACGATCATGCAAGACACTGCAGTAACAACCAATACACGTAGTCTTATTATGCGTGCACCAATTGTGTCAGACAGTAAAGTTCATGTACATACAGAAGATGGTGTATTGTATGTAATGGGGCGTTTAAATAATGCCGAAGAAAAGGATTTAGAATCCGTACTTTCCAAAGTCGGTAATATCACTAAAATCGTGATGTTGGTTGACAACATTGAGAGTGGAAGCACACAGCCACAAGGCACAACGACTGTCCCAAGTGCTTATGTGACACCATTGGTCAATAATCAAGTGGAAACGCCAGTTGCAATAGAACCTTATTCGGCTGATTAACATGTCGAAACTTAAAAATAAGTTTGTCTATACGACAAATTTAAAAGGACATGTGTCAAAAATTCAAAGCACATTTGGTACAAAGTTTCAGGGTTTAAAACATCAATTAGATAATTTTAGACCCTATAACTTGGGGCAAATCGCAATCAAAAGCTTGACGCCTAAAAAAGGTTATCGGGTCAAAAGTAATATTGCTTATGGCTTAAAATCTCGGCAACGTTTGGATTTATACATCTCTGATCAAAGTGCGAATAAGCCCCTGATTTTATTTGTTCATGGTGGCGCTTGGAGTCGAGGCGATAAATCAGAATATGGTTTCGTGGGTGAGGCATTTACACGTTATGGTTATGATGTTGCGATTGTAAATTATCACTTGGCACCTGAACATAAATTTCCACACTATGTTGATGATTTGGTTTTGGCCTTACATTTTTTGCATGATCATCAGCAAGAGTTACAGATTTCTACAGATCAGATCGCATTGATGGGGCATTCAGCGGGTGCATTTAATATTGCGTCACTGTTGTACCATCCAAAGCTGTATGATTTAAAAATAAAAGACAATATCAAGGCTATGGTTGGCATTGCTGGACCATATCATTTTGATTATAAAGGTGATGTTTTAGCTGAGCACGCTTTTGAACTTGATACACCATATAACCAAGTGATGCCGTATTATTTTGTTGAACACAATCATATTCGTCATTATTTGTTGTTGGCTGAAAACGACAAAATTGTCGGCAAGAACAATAGTATCGATTTGAAGTCAGCGTTATTGTCTGCAGGAAATCATTGTGAACTCATGATTATTCCTAAGACAGGGCACATTACCATTATGGGCAGTGTATCGAGTTTATTTAGTCGCTTTTTCAAAACCCGTAGTGTGATTTTAGATGCATTAAATCAGTCTTTTAATTCATAAGACTGATTTATTGATCTTTCAGGTTTTGGTGAGATGTGATGTTATGTTGGCATTTTGCTGGCATGAATCACATGTTGAATCATGGCGTGTGCAATACTTCCTGCAAAAGGAATTTGCGGAAGCTGATCAAATTTGAAAAATTGCGCATCGCTAATTTCATCTTCTTGCAACACGATATCACCTGACACATATTCAGCCTTAAATGCAATCATCAAATTACTCGGAAAGGGCCAAGGCTGGCTCGACAAATATTGAATGTTGTCGATGTGAATACCCACTTCTTCAAGTGTTTCTCTTTGTACAGCTTGTTCTAAGGTTTCTCCGACTTCAACGAAGCCAGCAATTAAACCGTACATATCGCCTTTATTTTTTGCATTTTTTGCCAATAAAATCTCATCCTCACCACGGGTGATAACAGTAATAATACAGGGCTGGAGACGAGGGTATTGGTGATAGCGACATGCAGGGCACACCATGGCATATTCTGTTGGATGTACCTGAGTTTCAGTCCCACAATGACTACAAAATTTATGATTTCTGCGCCATTCTAAAAGCTGTAGAGCACGACTTGCTTGTTCAAATTGAGATTTGGTCCATTGGCTAATGAGCTGACGAATCGGAACAAGCTGATACCCTTCAGGAATTGATTCTTCTATATAAAGATCCCGGGCAATCACTTGATCACCCGATTGGAAACTTAAATCGCCCGCTAATTTTTCGACTTTCGGTAGTTGAAATTGGTCATCAACCAAAAGTTGTTGATGTTGAAAAATATAAGCGAGCGAGAGTTCAGACATTAGGCGATAGCTTTTAAGTTTTGACTACTCTTCAATGCTATCTGAAACATCTCTTGTAAGATAGGCTGTTTGTTTTGAATATTGTCAATAAGCATGTCTACACTGGCTAAAACGTCTAAAATACGCTCAATCTGTTGGTTACTAAAAGGTTTCTCTTTTTGTAGCTCGACTTCTAAGAAATGATGACAGTTCAATAATGCAACGTGACCATCTTTGACACTAAGGAACAGCATCGCACCACTAATTTCTTTTAGAATGGATGGGATTGCTTCCAAATCAGTAGTGTCTGGCTCTTTGATATACTGCACCAGCGTTTGACTACTTAAATCAACCAATGCTTTGGTTTCAGTGAGCAGAACTTCATAGGCTTCGTCTAAACGATCAAGCGAAATTTGTAGATTGTTTACACGCATTTGCAAACGGCTAGACGTATAGTTGCGTTCCAAAATTCCAATCGAATTCATAGCCGCTAGAATGCTGTCCATAAGCTCTTGAGCAAATTGATTGTTTGTTGTCATGTTGCTTTGATTAAGCTGTTCGACTTGTGCTTTTAAACTCAAATAAGCTTCATTCAAATTGAGTAATTTGAAGACATTCGCTAAATCAAGAAGCTTGGTTTTCAACTCATTGGTTTTTTCTTCTGACATGCTTTGGTAGTTGTATTCGATTTCATTTCGAATCTCTGCCATTTGTTCAGTGACTAAATTACTCACCACATGAATGGTTTCTAAATCAGGACCATAAAGATGGCGACTTAAAACCTGTAATTGAGTGTCAGAAAGCACCGTATTGCTGACCTTAAATTGCTCGCGCAATTGAATTGCTAACTCATCTTCCTGACCGATGCAAATGCTCAGAACATTGGCAAGATCTAAAGTTGAAACTTCAAAAGTTTCAGGATGAGTAATGAATTCAGCAAGGTTAGTTTCGATGCCAATCAGCGTTCTTAGGCGTGAGTCAGATAGGGTAATCGATTGAATTTGCTTCAATGCTGTATTGACCAAGTGCCAGTATTGCTGGCTTGGCGTGTTGACTGAAAGCTGTGCTAAATAATGAGCTACAGCTTTTAACGCTTCCAAATCCAACTCAGTTTCACTATGTGAAAGGAGCTTATCTAAACAGATTTTATAGAGCTTATGTGCATAGACAGATTTTTCTGTAGATAGGGCAGTGACAGACTCAACATTGGGTTGAGCGTGTTCAAGTCCTGAAACCAGATCTGCGCCTTCCTGTGTTAAAGGTTTGCCTAAGGCCACTTCAAGAATATTAATGGTGTCGAGTAAAAACTGAGTTGCATTCACTTCACGTAGGCAACTAAATTCGATATAGCGTTTCAACATGGTGGTGCCTTCACTCAAAGCAACCACTTCCTGCATATTCACATCATCGGGTTTTTGCATGATGTTATTCATCAATTCTGACGCGTATTCAGCAAGTTTTGCTAAGTGAGGCATATCAATCAGGATCAAGACCTTGGCACATTGTTGCAACTGAATGAGCGCATCATCTATACCAAAAGGTAGGCTATGATCTTCGATTAAACTGTTGACTGCAGATTCTACTAATTGTATTGAATTATCGATTTCTTTTTTAATTATCAATAGTGATGTTGGGTCAAAATGTATTGAGGTTTGGTAAGACATCGATCTGCACCTTTCCTAGGTATATAAATGTTCTGATTTAGCCTTTAAATTGAGACTAATTTTTCTAAATGTTAAAGGCTATTAAAACCCATTTATCAGATGCCTGAAGCATGCTGTATACACGCCTTCAGTCACCTGAGATAAATGAATGATCTACATCATCTAATATAACTGAACAATGATTTCTTTACAAAAAATATCAAATCAAAACAGTGATTTATTTTGCAAAAAGACAAGGTTCTCCATGTTTTTCTTGATATTGCTTGATCCAGTTCTCATGTTGTTCTAGTTCAGTGTCTGAAGCCAAGATCACAGGTAAATCAATTTCAATTTTTTTTCTTTCGCCAATTTTACCATTATGGTCAGCATTTGCCGATAAGGCATCCATATCAAACGATACTTGACCACCTGTCATGGCTAAATATACGTCAGATAAAATCTCCGCATCAAGGAGTGCCCCGTGGAAAGTACGGTCACGTTGTGGTACTTCATAACGACGAACCAAAGCATCCAAAGAGTTCTTTTGACCTGGATGCTTGTTTTTTGCCATGACCAAGGTATCAGTCACAGTACAGACTTCAGATAATGCAGGAAAACCTGCACGTTTAAACTCCATATCAAGGAAGTTCATATCGAAGGTTGCGTTATGGGCAATAATTTCAGCGCCTTTCAAGTAATCAAAAAGAACATCTGCAATTTCAGCGTACAGTGGTTTATCTTTTAAGAACTCATCTGAAATACCATGGACATTTTCAGAATCACCGACAGGTTTTTTCGGATTGATATAAATGTGAATCGAACTACCCGTCAGCTTGCGATTGATCATTTCAATCGCGCCCACTTCAATAATTCGATCGCCATCTTGATAATAAAAACCTGTGGTTTCTGTATCGAGAATAAGCTGACGTGGTCCTTGCAAATGTAAAGTCGGTTCAGTGATGACAATCTGTGGATGACTTTTTGTCGCTTGCGCAGATATATTAGGCTTTAAGTCATTATTTTCATGTGAAAGATCTTTTGCTTGTTCAAGTGATTCAAGCGTCGAATTTTCTACAGGTAATGCAACCAGTGCAGGCACACTTGGCTGTTCAATTTGTTCTGAAGCTTGTTCAGTGTTAGCGTCTGGGTTTAAAGGTTCTGTGCTTTCATGCGCTAATTCTTGTGTCATTTCTTCTGGTTCGAGTAGATCAAAACCAAAAGGATCATCTAAAAGCCAATCTTTATCTACTTTTTTTTTATCCATAGCATCTATCAGCGGTGTGTTTGAAATCTGTTCAGCTTGAATATTACTTGAAATATCTCTAGGTTGGAATGTGCCATTTTTAAGTTGTTCTAAAGTTTGATCAGCACCCAAATTGGCTAAGTGATCTGCCATTTCATTGCCTGCATGCCCAGCATGACCTTTAATCCAGTTCCACTCGATTTGACGACCTTGGCAGACTGCATCGAGTTCTTTCCAAAGATCTGGGTTTTTAACATCTTTCCAATTTTTCTTTTTCCAACCTTCAATCCACTCGGTAATGCCACGTTTAACGTAGTTGGAGTCTGTCCAAATGATCAATTGGGCATCTTGAGGACAAAAACGAATCCCTTCAATTGCAGCACTTAATTCCATGCGGTTATTGGTCGTATCGGGTTCGCCGCCAAACAGTTTATGCTCTTCATGTTCAGTAATAATATATGCACCCCAGCCACCTAAGCCAGGATTACCACGACATGCACCATCGACATAAAGGGTGATAGTTTGAGACATAATTTGGACCAATAAGATTAAATTAAGAGTTGAACATCATCAATTAAGAATTTATTGTATACGCAAATCAAGTGAATCAGTGTGATATCTGGAAGTTTTTTAATTTCTTGTAACATTTATATTTGCATCCTATGCATTTAATGTCTTGTGTGATGCAAATGCTTCACTAAAATGACATTAATAAAATAAATTCATTATATGTTGTTCGGAATTTTTATGTATAAACCAACCACAGCAGTGTGGCAGCCATCTGCATCATTTTTATTTAAATTATCAGTTATCTCGACAGCAGTGGCAGGTATTGGTTTAACTGCTGGTTGTTCTTCAACGCCATCATCGCCTCAAAAAGTGCAAACTTCAAAGCAAGTGGGGCTTTTGGATGCAAATAGTCTAGATTCCTTAGAAGATTTACTCTCTGCGACTGATATGCGTGCTGTAGAGGGAGATCGTCTCTTGATTTTAAAACATGGTGATGTTTGGAAACGCATGACCGTGGGCTTTAAAATGGATACAGATCGATGGGATCCACGTATTGAAGCACAGCGTAGTTGGTTTGCAAGCCGTCAACCCTATATCGATCGTTTGAGTGCACGTGCTTCGCGCTATCTATATCACACTGTAAAAGAAGCGGAGCGTCGCGGTATACCGACAGAACTTGCCTTACTTCCTGTAATTGAAAGTTCATATGATCCAGCCGCAACCAGTAGTGCCGCGGCAGCAGGGATGTGGCAGTTCATTCCAAGTACGGGGCGAATTTATGGTTTAAGACAAACCAGTTTGTACGACGGTCGCCGTGATGTGGTTGAATCTACACGCGCTGCTTATGAGTTTTTGGGTAGCTTATATAACCAGTTTGGTTCTTGGGAATTAGCGCTTGCTGCATACAATGCAGGGCCAGGTCGTGTTCAACAAGCCATTAACCGTAATGCGGCGGCTGGATTACCAACAGATTATTGGTCTTTACGTCTTCCGCAAGAAACCATGAACTATGTGCCTCGTTTCTTGGCTGTGGCACAAATTATTAAATCACCACAAAAATATGGGGTTTCAATTCCTCCAATTGCAAACCGCCCTCACTTTAAAGAAGTATCGGTACCCGCTGGTGCAAGTCTGAGTGAAATTGCTTCAATTATTAATCTCAGCCGTGCTGAGCTATATCAGTTGAATCCTGGTCACCGTGGTGATGTGATTGATGCTCAAAGTACTATGCGTTTGCTTATTCCAGTCGATACAAGCGCATCTGCTGAAGCAAAATTAAAAGCATTAAAACCATCGAGCGGTTTTTTTGCACAGAATTCAAATGCGACGCCTGTTAACCCGCAACCTGCTTTAACCGTCAATACCAGCATTAAATCAAATACAACGCAAGCAACGACGACGAGTAAACCAGTAACACCGTCTACAAGTGCAAATACCAATACTACAATTACTGCGAACAATACAAAAGCAACGACAACAAAGACCACACCGCAGACCACAACAACAAAGCCTTCATCAAATGCGAACTTGTCGGGCTCAACATTGGCTAAAACCCCTGTGGGTTCTAATGCTTTAGCTGCTTTTGCAACGTCTGCATATGTGCCAAGTGCGCCTCGTATTCCTGTTGCAGTAACACCTGCACAGAATGTTAAACCTGTGATGATTGAGCCACCAATTTCTAATGAAGAGCGTGAGAAATTGTTGGGTGCAAACTCAGAGCTCAAAGCGAGTTTAACAGACGTTCAAGTGCGTGAGGTGTTAGAACCTCAATCGACTCCAGCTGAAACCAAAGAAGTTGTTGACGAAATTAAAGCCTTGGTGCCAACAGGTACAGAAATTGTTGATCCTTTAGATGGAAAAATTAAGTTAACCGCAATTCAAACCAGTCAATCTGTTGCAGCGCAACAGGGGGAAGAGGTTAAGTTAGGTTTCGCCTATCCGAAATCAGTTGCTGACCATACTGCTGCAAATTCTGAAGAAGCACGTCGTAACAAAGACAAGACTTTTGAAAAGACTGAAAGTGAAGTTCGTGTGGTTGCACCTAAAGGTGAGCGTAGTACTTATACCGTTGCCGCTGGAGATACATTAGCCACTATTGCCATGAAAAATGGCGTGAATTGGCGTGATATTGCAAAATGGAACCAGATTGATCCAAATGCATCGCTATTTGTCGGTAACACTTTGTACTTATATGATGCAAAGCCGCAAGTTGCTCAAAAAGCTGAATCAAAAGCATCGAACAAACAAACAGTTTATTTTGTTAAACCCAATGACAGCTTAACTGCGATTGCAAATCAGTTTAATTTATCTGTTCAGCAGTTGGCAGAACGCAATAATTTGAGTCCGAACAGCAATGTATATGTGGGACAAAAATTAAGCTTGGTTGAAACTACAGCAAAAAATCTCACAACGAAAGAGAAGCAACAAGAAAGAGCTTCAACCAGTAAAGCTAAAACCCAAGCTTATACGGTTAAACGTGGTGAATATTTAAAACAAATTGCGGAGCGTTATGGTTTATCCAATCAAGAATTGGCTCAACTTACACCGAATTTAAAAGCTGATAGTAGCTTGTATATTGGACAAAAAATCAATGTCCCAGTTGACGAAGTAACCGCAAAATCTGATTCTTCATCTGTTAAAGAGAATAAGACTCAGATTGATCAAGTGAAGGTGCAGTCGTCTTATAAAGTTGAAAACTATAAGGTTCAACGTGGAGATACGCTGTCGAGTGTTGCGGCTCAAGCCAAGATTTCATTGGCTGAACTTGCAGAGTTAAATAAAATTTCAAGTTCGAAAAATCTGTTGGTGGGTGAAACACTGAAGATTCCTGCAAGTTCTACAGTCCCAGAAAGTTATACCGTTAAATCAGGTGATAATCTGACCTCTGTTGCGACCAAATATAATTTGACCAGCAGTCAGTTAGCAGAGCTCAATGGTTTAAGAGTTTCATCAGGTTTGATGGTGGGTCAAAAACTGAAATTGGTGGGTGAGCCAGAAACCAAAACCAGCAGCAAAGCCAAAACAAAAAACGAATCGAAAGACATTTATGTTGTAAGTTCTGGTGATACCTTGGCAAGTATTGCGCGTAAGTACAATTTGCAATTGAGTTATTTGGCTGAGTTAAATGGTTTATCACGCAATGCCAATGTATATGTAGGACAAAAATTGAAAATTGACGGAGACTTACCAAGTAAATCTCAGTCATCAGCGACTACACGTCCAAATGCCAAAAATACAGAGTCCTATACAGTTAAATCTGGTGAATCGCTTAATGTTATTGCAAATCGTATTGGTGTAAGCACCAAAGATCTTGCTGAATTGAATGGTTTAACAGCTCGTTCAGGCTTACAACGTGGTCAAACCATTGTGATTCCAAAAACGATTCGAGATTATCGTATTCAAAGTGGTGATTCACTTATTCGTTTAGCCAATCGTTATGGATTAGAAACGCATCAGTTGGCTGAAATGAATGATATGAAACCTAATGCACCTTTACGAATTGGTGATACGATTAAAGTCCCAAATTTGTAAAATTGCCAAACGCAATATAAGGAAGTAGCGAAAGGATGCCGCTTAACTTTGCATGTGCGCGTACATGTGTTTTTCTCAGTGCTTGTGTCGTTGCTTTCCAGACGACATGGGCGCAAGTTCAAACCTCACCTTATATTGCGATTCATACTCAGCCCAAATACGCACAAGCGCAGTCTATGCCTTATGCCAATCCGCATGCACCTAAGGGCGGAATGATCAGTGCGGCAAAAAATGGCACATTTGACAATCTCAATAGTATGAATGGTAAAGGTAGTTCCACTGAAGGCGTGAATTACCTATTTGACACACTCATGGAAAGTTCATTGGATGAACCGAGTGTTATGTATCCGCTATTGGCTGAAAAGGTCACTTTCGATCCAGTCAAAACCAAATATGTCATTTTTCATTTGAATCCCAAAGCCAAATTTAGTGATGGAACTCCGGTCACAGCGGAAGATGTACGTTATACCTTTGAGCTTTATCTGACCAAGAGTAATCCAGGTTTACAGATGTATTTGGCGGATATCGATCAGGTCAATGCGCTCTCTAAATATGATGTGAAAATTACGTTTAAGTCTGACAGCAACACCGAAATGCCTTTGATTTTGGCGCAAATGCCGATTTATTCAAAAGCAGATTGGAAAAATAAAGATTTTGCCAAATTGACCATGAAACCGATTTTAGGTTCAGGGCCTTATCTGATTGATCGAATAGATGCAGGTCGCAGCATCACTTATAAACGTAATCCAAATTATTGGGCAAAAGACTTAGCGATTAACCGAGGTCGCTATAACTTTGATCGGATCAAATATGTGTATTACCGCAGTTTAGATATTGCCTTTGAAGGCTTTAAGTCAGGTCAATACACCTTTCATGAAGAATATAAGTCACGTAATTGGGTCACTGAATACGATTTTAATGCAGTTAAATCAGGCATGGTGGTGAAATATCGTCACAAGACTAAAGTACCAGTGACCACGCAAAGTTTTGTCCTGAATACTCGAAAAGCGCCATTTAGCGATATTTATTTTAGACAAGCACTGAATTATGCCTATGATTTTGAATGGCAAAACAAAGCTTTATTTTATGGGCAATATCAACGTTTACAAAGTTATTTTCAAAACAGCGAGTTAGAAGCCAAAGGAGCACCATCTGCTACTGAATTGGCGATTCTGAAAAACTATTTGCCAAAATTGCATCCCTTACAACAGCAAGGTGTGCTCGCCAATTGGAAGTTTCCAGAAACAGACGCCAGTGGATTCAATCGTAAAGGCTTATTGCAAGCACGCGCTATTTTACTTAAAGCTGGATATCGTTATAAAAATAGTCAATTGCTAGATCAAAAAGGTAGAGTTGTTCGGATTGAGTTACTCAATCATCAAGAAGGTTTTCAACGAACCTTAATGGCGTATGTACGTAATTTGAGAAAGCTGGGCATTCAAGTGTCGATTCGTCAAGTCGATACGCCGCAATATATTGAACGGATGCGCCGTTATGATTTTGAAATGACCACCATGGCAATGCCACAATCTTTGACGCCTAGCAATGAGCAGGCGCAAATGTGGAGTAGTCAAGCTGCAGATGAAATCGGTAATTATAATTTTGCCGGAATCAAAAATCCAGTAATTGATGATGCGGTCCAACAAGTGATTCGTGCACCTAGTCGCGAACAATTAATTTTAAGAACTAAAATTTTAGATCGATTATTACGGTCGGGTTATTACCAGATTTTAACCTATGGTAAGAGTGAAAATTGGTATGCTTACTGGAATATGTATAAACAACCTCAAGTGAAACCACAGTTATCGCTTGGATTAGATTATTGGTGGGTTGATCAAAATCAAGCAAAAAAAGTGGCGCAGTATTTGCGTCAGAATTAACTCAATGATTGGTCTATTTATATTTAAGTTAAACCTTTCAAATTGTTAAAGTTGCATAGGTTTGAATAAATGTGTTGGTTGACATGTTTAATTTGATTCGTTTGCTACCTACACCACACTTGTAACAAGGAAAGTCTTTCAATGGGTGCATATATTGTAAAAAGGCTACTGCTGATTATTCCCACATTGTTTTTTATTTTATTGATTAACTTTGTGGTGGTACAGATTGCACCGGGTGGTCCAGTCGAACAAGCCATTCAGCAGGCTGAAAGCTTCCAAGGTGTAGGCGTGGCACAAGGCGGTGGGGAAGTTGCGGGTTCTAACTCAGGTTTGAAATATCAAGGTGCTCGCGGTTTAAGTGATGAGATGGTCGCCAAAATCGAAGCGCAATATGGTTTTGATAAACCCGCTTATGAACGCTTTTGGATTATGCTCAAAGGTTATTTGACTTTAGACTTTGGTACCAGTTTTTTTAAAGATAAACCTGTCACTCAATTACTTTGGGAAAAAATGCCTGTCACCATTTCTTTGGGACTTTGGAGTACTTTACTGATCTATTTGGTATCGATTCCATTGGGTATTAAAAAAGCCAAACAACATGGTTTGCTCTTTGATAAATCAACCTCATTACTATTGGCAGTCGGTTACGCCGTACCATCGTTTGTTTTTGCGATTTTACTGATTGTTTTTTTTGCTGGCGGATCATATTTTCAATGGTTTCCATTACAAGGTTTGGTCTCTGAAAATTTTGAGAACTTCAGTTTAGGTGGAAAAATTTTAGATTATTTTTGGCATATGACTTTGCCATTGATTGCTATTGTCTTAGGTGGATTTGCTGGTCTGACGTATTTAACCAAATATTCCTTTATGGAAGAGCTGAATAAACAATACGTGTTGTCTGCACGTGCCAAAGGACTAGAAGAAAACCGTGTGTTGTATGGTCATGTGTTCCGCAATGCTATGCTCATTGTGATTGCAGGACTACCTGAAGCGTTGGTGGGTATCTTTTTTGTCGGCAACCTGTTTATTGAGATTATTTTTAATTTAGATGGTTTAGGGTTGTTGGGCTTTGAAGCGATTCAACAGCGTGATTATCCCGTGATCTTCGGAACCTTGTTTATTTTTACCCTATTGGGCTTAATTTTACGGTTAATCAGTGATGTCTTGTATCAGGTGATTGATCCAAGGATTAACTTCGATGCACGAGGAGCCAAATAATGTCTCCCATCATGCAGGCGCGTGTAAAGCGTTTTAAACGAAACAAACTGGGCTTTTGCTGTTTTATCTTATTTGCCGTGATCTTCATTCTATCGTGTATGGCAGAGCTGATCGCCAATGATAAACCGATCGTGGTGAAATATGACCAACAGTATTATTTTCCAGTCTTTAAGTCTTATCCTGAAACGACATTTGGCGGTGTGTTCGAAACCGAAGCAGATTATAAAGATCCTGCAGTTGAACAATTGATTCAAGCCAAAGGATGGTCAGTTTGGCCGCTCATTCACTATTCTTATCAGACGCCAAATTTTGCCTTGGCTGAACCTGTACCATCACCACCGACTTCACAAAACTTGCTGGGAACAGATGATCAGGGGCGTGATGTGCTCACCCGCATTCTCTACGGTTTAAGAGTCTCACTATTATTTGGTTTGGCTTTAACGTTATTTGCGTCCCTGATCGGTATTATCGTGGGTGCGATTCAAGGCTATTACGGTGGATGGGTCGACCTGATTGGTCAACGTATTCTTGAAGTTTGGGGCGGATTGCCCACTTTATTCATGGTCATGATTTTGGTCAGCATGTTTACACCAAGTGTGTATTGGCTGTTTGTGATTATGCTGATTTTTGGTTGGCCTGCATTGGTTGGTTTGGTTCGTGCCGAATTCTTACGTGCACGTAATTTGGACTATGTGCGCGCGGCAAGGTCTCTTGGGGTTAAAGATTCAACCATCATGTTTCGGCATATTTTACCCAATGCCATGAGTTCAACCCTGTCACAACTTCCATTTATGCTCACAGCAAATATCACCGCACTGACTGCTTTGGATTTTCTCGGCTATGGTTTACCTGCCGATGCAGCCTCACTTGGGGAGTTGCTATTACAAGGAAAAAATAATTTAAATGCACCGTGGCTGGCATTGTCAGGATTTTTCACCTTGGCAATTGTGCTGTCTTTATTGATTTATATTGGGGAGGCGACACGTGATGCATTCGACCCACGACGCAACTGATTTGCAAGCATTACTCAGCGTTGAAGATCTTCAGATTTCAGTAGAGTCGAGCACTTCGCCTCAAGTACTTGTTGAAGATTTAAATTTTAAACTTTTTACAGGTAAAACTTTAGCAATTGTGGGTGAGAGTGGTTCAGGAAAATCCATCAGCAGTCTAGCATTGCTCGGTTTATTGCCGGACAATCTTAAAGTTCAAGGACAAGCTTATTTGCATGGGCAAGATGTGCTTCAGCTCAATCAAACCCAGCTTCGACAAATTCGTGGACAAAAAATTGCCATGATTTTTCAAGAACCGATGACCGCATTAAATCCGTTACATCGGGTCGAAAAAATTATAGGTGAACCTTTACTGCTACAAGGTCAGTCCAAAGAAAAAGTTAGAAAGAAAATCATTGATCTACTTCATGATGTGGGTATAAGCGAACCTGAAGATAAATTACGACGTTATCCACATGAGTTGTCGGGTGGGCAACGTCAAAGAGTGATGATTGCAGCAGCGCTAGCTTTAGATCCTGAAATTATTATTGCTGATGAACCAACCACAGCACTTGATGTCACCATACAGACGCAAGTCTTAAATTTACTCCAACTTCTCATTCAAAACCGCAATATGGCAATGATTTTGATTAGTCATGACCTCAATTTGGTCAAGCGCTATGCAGATGATGTGATTGTCATGAATCAGGGTAAAGTTGAAGAACAAGGAGATGTAAAAACGATTTTTACCCAAGCCAAAGCTGCTTATACACAGCATCTGTTAAATCATGATTTTGGTGAGGCCTATCCACTCAATAATGATTTGAAAGAGGTTTTAAAATTACATCATCTTGCAGTGAAATTTCCCATTAAAAAAGGGTTGTTAAATCGTATTCACGACTATTTCGTCGCTGTTGAGCCTTTGGATTTGACTGTACATCAAGGTGAATCCATTGGCATTGTTGGAGAAAGTGGCTCTGGTAAAACATCCATGGCATTAGCAATCGCACGATTGATAGAAAGTGATGGCAAAATTGTATTGATGGGTAAAGATTTAAATCAACTTAATGAGCGTAAATTACGCCCACTGCGCACACAATTTCAAATGGTCTTTCAAGATCCGTTTAGTAGTTTGAATCCTCGAATGACAGTCGAGCAGATTATTGGTGAAGGTCTAGCTTTGCAAAAAATCAGTGCCTCTGATTTGAATGAGCGAATTGAACAGGCATTGCTTAAAGTGGATTTACCTATCAATTTTAAACATCGATATCCACATGAATTGTCAGGTGGGCAAAGACAGCGAATTGCTTTGGCACGTGCCTTGGTGTTACGACCTAAATTGATCATATTGGATGAGCCAACTTCGGCTTTGGATCGAACGACTCAGCGTTCCATTGTGAAACTTTTACGTCAATTACAACATGAATTTCAAATCAGTTATGTGTTTATTAGCCATGATCTACAAGTGGTCAAAGCCCTGTGTCAAAAGGTATTGGTGCTTCGTCATGCGAAAGTGGTTGAGTTCCAAGAAACACAAGATTTATTTAACTCACCGCAACATAGTTATACCAAAAAGTTAATCGAAGCGAGTCAGTATTAATCGTGTGAAAGACCGTAGATTAAAATTGACATTAGCTATTGTCAAATTTAGACTCAAGATTAGGGATAACTTAGCAATGATAATCCTCAAGTCAATGAATGCTTGAGATAAATACAAGAATGAGAGGATGCCATGACTCAAATTGCAGATCAGATACAAATACGTAATACCACATTTAAAAATCGAATGATTAAAGGTGCAATGAGTGAGGCACTTGCCAATGCTGCTGGTGAGCCTAATCATTTGCATTTGGGTTTATATGAAGCGTGGGCTAAAGGTGGTTTAGGATGTGCCATTACAGGTAATGTCATGGTGGATTGGCGCGCCAAAAATGAGCCTGGTGTTGTCGTGATTGAAACAGAACGTGATTTAGCAAAACTTAAACAGTGGGCTGATGTCGGTAAAAAATATGGCATGGTGCAGCTCATTCAATTGTCACATCCAGGTCGTCAATGTCCCAAAGGTTTAAATAAAGAGACAGTTGCACCTTCTGCAGTACCATTTGGCCCGATGTTAGCCACAACTTTTGCAACTCCACGTGAATTACGTGAAGATGAAATCCAAGATATTATTCAGCGTTTCGCTCAAGCGGCAGCAATTTGTGAAAAAGCAGGCTTTGAAGGGATACAACTGCACGGTGCACATGGTTATTTGATCAGTGAGTTTTTATCACCGCTAACCAATAAACGCCAAGATCAATGGGGTGGTTCGATTGAAAATCGTATGCGTTTCCTGTTGGAAATTTATCAAGCTGTACGTGCAGTCACATCTGACAATTTTATCGTTTCAGTGAAACTCAACTCCGCAGATTTTCAGCGTGGTGGTATTACAGAAGATGAAGTGATTCAAGTGTTTAAAGCCATTGATGCGGCAGGGATTGATTTGATTGAGATTTCTGGTGGGACATATGAAGCGCCCGCAATGGCAGGAGCAAAGTCTGCAAGTCGTAAAGCCAGCACAATTGCACGTGAAGCATATTTCCTCGATTTTGCAGAAAAAATAAGATCTCAAGTTCAATGTAAACTCATGGTGACTGGTGGATTCCGTACTGCAAAAGGTATGAATGATGCTTTAGACAG
Organism: Acinetobacter shaoyimingii; assembly: GCF_011578045.1. Taxonomy (NCBI): domain Bacteria; kingdom Pseudomonadati; phylum Pseudomonadota; class Gammaproteobacteria; order Moraxellales; family Moraxellaceae; genus Acinetobacter; species Acinetobacter shaoyimingii. Next base: position 2,423,570 of record NZ_CP049801.1, on the reverse strand, counting down.
TGGAGCATGTGATTTTATTGGCTTGGCTCGACCACTTGCCGTTGAAACTGATTTACCTGAGCGTTTAATTGCAGGTCAAGATGTTCGTTATGCAGTGAAACCAATCAAAACAGGGATTCCTTTTGTCGACAAAATGGCAATTATGGAAATCATTTGGTATGCAGCACAATTCAAAGCGATTGGCGAGGGAAGACGTCCAGACCCTAAATTGTCACCTCTGAAAGTGTTCTTTAAATATTTAAAAGGCAATATTACTGCTGTGGTAAAAGGCCGAGTGAACTCACGAAAGTCAGCTTAATCTGCCTAAAATTTAATGTGAAAAAGCCGATCTTTTTAGATCGGCTTTTTATAACTAGAGTCTGTTGATATTTCAGCCATGTGTTGAGTTATAGGCTAAAACAATAAAAATTAGGCATGAATCGAAAACAATGGCTATTCTCTTATCGAGCAAGATTAGTGTTTTAAATTTACCATGCATTTTGCCAATACTGCTGAAATATTGAATCGTCCCATTGTCCTTTTGCTAAGGCCTTTTGGAATGCTGGGCGCTGCTGAATGTGTTCGATATAACGCATTACAACAGGATATTGTGCAATATTGGAATGCGCGATGACACAAGCCTGCAAGGGAAACCAAAGCAATAGGTCTGCAATCGTGAAAACCTCACCTGCAAGCCAAGTTTGATGGCTTAAATGGTTGTTAATTCGATACAGTTGATCATCAATCGCCTGATCTAGATACCCTTTATTAAACGCATATTTAAACAACAAGCTGCCCCATTTGAAGGGTAATGGAGTGCGCTCTACAATCTGTGCAAATATTTGTTTTAACGCGAGATTGGGCATAAAACTGGCATCAGCATAATTTTTCCAAAAAAGATAATCACTTCGAATCTTGATCTTTTCTGATGTTACTCGCAGTTTTGCTGAATGTTCAGCAAAAAACTCAGCAATTGCACTCGATTCTGTAATTGCAATGTTCTGATCAGATGTATTGATCAAGATTGTTGGAAACTTTAGTGGTAAAACAGCATTAGGGATATTTACACGTTCTTTGTTTGAAGGACTTCTATTTGTTGAACGACTTTTATTGATAGTGATAAGTTCATAGTCTAAATTTAACTCTTCAAATAGCCAAATGATCCGCTGTGAACGAGAATTTGGTGAATGATAAAGCTTAATCTGCATGATCATGATCTTCATTTTGAAGAATATTGAGTATAAGAATAAACAGGATGAATTAACTTGAAAAGAAATTTTAAATTATTATTTTTAATGGTGATTTCAATTTTGTATAGCCCAATATTATGGGCAAAATCTGCTTTACAAACAGGCGATATTATTTTCCATGTGTCTAAGTCACAACAAAGTTTAGGCATCCAAAAGGCCACACATTCACCTTATAGTCATATGGGCATGATTGTAAATCGTCAAGGTCAAACATGGGTGTTAGAAGCCATTCAGCCAGTCAAATACACGCCTTTACAGCAATGGATTCAACGGGGTGTAAAGCAGCATTACGTGGTAAAAAGATTAAAATCAAATTTAACACTCAAACAGCAAAATGCATTGGTGAAAAATGCGGAACAGTATTTGGGTCGCCCTTATGACATTTATTTTGGCTGGGACAACACAGCAATTTATTGTTCTGAGTTGGTGTGGAAAGCCTATCATGATGCACTCGGTGTCAATCTCGCACCACTCGAAAAATTAAAACAATTTGATTTAACTGCACCTGAGGTAAAAAAGTTAATGCAACAACGCTATGGAAAGAATATTCCTTGGAATGAAACGGTGATTGCACCTAAATCCATTTATGAATCAAAAATATTGGTAGACGTCATACGTCAGTAGTGAGCTTTAGTGAATTAATCATATTGCTGATCAACGATAGGTGATTGACCATTGTTTTTAATAGCTATCAACTTGTATGTATACACATGTAAAACAGTGTGCAAAAGAAAACCGAGTCCTTTGACTCGGTTTTTTACTCTTACTCTTACTCTTACTTGTACTTTTATTTTTAGCAAAGGTTTAAGCACAAAATTCTAAAATCAATGATTCAATCAAGTGAATGAAGAATTAAGCTTCAATCGTTTGTACTGCAATTTTCTTTGCTGGATCTACTTTACGACGTACAGCTGGAACAGGTTCGCCATAATATTGACGATCTGCAAAGTAACTTGAGCGAACCATTGGAGCCGCCCAAATGTTACGGAAACCGAGTTTTTGACCGTGTGCTGTGTAACGTTCAAATTCTTCAGGAGTGACGAAGCGATCGATTGGCGCATGTTCTTTAGATGGTTGTAAGTATTGACCAATGGTCACGTAGTCAACACCGTGTGCATGCAAGTCATCAAGAAGAGCAATGACTTCTTCTTCAGTTTCACCAATACCGACCATCAAACCACATTTGGTTGGAATGTCAGGGCAGTATTCTTTAAACATTTTTAAAAGATTTAAAGAATGTTGGTAGTCAGAACCTGGACGCATTGCTTTATAAAGGCGTGGAACAGTTTCAATGTTGTGGTTAAACACGTCTGGTGGGCACTCCGTCATAATACGAAGTGCAATATCCATACGACCACGAAAATCTGGAACTAAAATTTCGAGTAAAGTTTTTGGACTTAATGCACGTGCTTCTTTAATACAATCGACAAAATGCTGTGCACCACCGTCTAACAAGTCATCACGGTCTACAGAAGTAATCACAGCATACTTTAAACCAAGATTGGCAATGGTTTCTGCCATATGACGTGGTTCATCAGGATCGAGTGCATTTGGACGACCATGTGCAACATCACAGAACGGGCAACGACGAGTACAAATATCACCCATGATCATGAAGGTTGCAGTACCACCACCAAAGCATTCTGGTAAGTTCGGACAAGCAGCTTCTTCACAAACGGTATGGAGTTTTTGTGCACGCAAGGTGGTTTTGATGCGTTGAACTTCATCTGGTGCAGCCATTTTCACACGGATCCAATCCGGCTTTCTTGGCGTTTCAACCGTAGGTATAACTTTTACAGGTATACGTGCGACCTTTTCAGCACCACGAAGTTTTTCACCCTGTACAGGTTTACGGTTCTCAGACATATTCAACTTATCCACTGTTTTTTGACGGGGGAGATACTATGTAAATAGTCTTTTGATTATAGCAAAAATGAGCTGAAATAGGGTAAATCCATTATTCATTTAAAAAATGTCATTATCATTCAATATATCATATCGAAATACAGCAAAATCACCTGAATTGAGTCATAATATAGACATGATAGGCGATAGATATGAATGAATAGGAGCATTGAATGCCACGTAAGAATGAGGTCGTTAGCGGAACATACGTAAAATATGATGCGGTTGTTCTAGGTTCAGGACCTGCAGGTGAAGGCGCTGCAATGAAGCTGGCTAAATCTGGCAAGCGTGTTGCAATCGTTGATGTACGTGAGCAATTGGGGGGTAACTGTACTCATGTGGGTACAATTCCAAGTAAAGCTTTACGTCAAACTGTATCGAGTATTATTCGTTATCAACGTGATCCAATGTTCCAAAAAGTGGGTGACTGGAAGCAATTTACCATGAAGCAAGTGCTTCGTAATGCGCATAAAGTGATTCAACAACAAGTTGATACGCACTCGCGTTTCTATGACCGCAACAAAATTGATACTTTCCATGGTCGTGCATATATTCAGGATCAAAATACTGTCGTTATTTTTACCCATGAAGGCATTAAGGAAACCATCGTCTTTGAACAATTGGTGATTGCAACAGGTAGTCGTCCTTACCGCCCAGCTGCACTTGATTTTAATCATCCACGTGTATTTGATTCAGACAAAATCTTAGATTTAGATTTCGCGATCCATAAAATTATTATTTATGGTGCAGGTGTTATTGGTTGTGAATATGCATCTATCTTTATTGGTTTAGATCATAAAGTTGATTTGATCAACACACAGCATAAATTATTGAGCTATTTGGATGATGAAATTGCAGATGCTTTGTCTTATCACTTACGTGAACAAGGCGTATTGATTCGTCATAACGAGCAAATTGATCATTTAGAAACATTTGATGACCATGTTGTACTTCATTTACAAAGTGGTAAGAAAATTAAAGCCGATGCGATTCTTTGGTGTAACGGTCGTTCTGGTAATACAGATGGTTTAGGCTTGGAAAATGTAGGCATTAAGCCAAACAGCCGTGGTCAGCTTGCGGTAAATGATCAATATCAAACTGAAGTTGAAAACATTTACGCAGCTGGTGATGTCATTGGTTGGCCATCTCTTGCTTCTGCAGCTTATGACCAAGGTCGTTGTGCAGGTGCAAACATGAGCGGTGAAAAAGATGTTGCGCCAGTAAGAGATATTCCTACAGGGATTTATACCATTCCAGAAATTTCTTCGATTGGTAAAACAGAGCAAGAATTAACGGAAGAAAAAATCCCGTATGAAGTCGGTCAAGCCTCTTTTCGTCATTTGGCACGTGCGCAAATTACGGGTGATGTCGTCGGTGAATTGAAAATCTTGTTCCATCGCGAAACTTTAGAAATTTTGGGCGTACATTGCTTTGGTAATAATGCATCAGAAATTATTCACATTGGTCAGGCGGTGATGAACAGTCCAAAAAATACCATTAAGTATTTTGTGGAAACGACATTTAACTACCCAACTATGGCAGAAGCATATCGTGTTGCAACCTTAAATGGTATGAACCGTTTATTCTAAGTTTGAAGTGATTCAAAAAAACCCGCAAAATGTTTGCGGGTTTTTTTATGGGAAATGTTAAACAATAATAAACATGTGGCTAAGCTGCTAAATCTTGTTTAGTGACATGACACAAACTTTTTTCAATATTGTTCAGTGAAATTTGGATACGCTGCGACACAGTTAAATCTGAAACATTGCTCACTTCATGCATCAATAGGCGAATTTTAGATACTGTCTTATCTAAAAAGACTTCGGCATTTTGATTGAATTCTTTGGCACGTAAATAATCATCCAGATATGCACTGAGTTCTTCTAAATGATTGAGTAAAACGTCATCTTTATTGAGCTTTTGCATTAATTCTTGAAGTCTAGTTAAGTCCACAACTGCACTACATTCAATAATCGCACGATTAATATCATGTTTTAATTGTTCAGATTGCACGGTCTTGGTGTTGAGTACGCCAATACGGTCGAGCATACCTCTGAGATGAATACGAAATTGTGGCCCATATGCGATATAAAGCGCTTTGCGAATGGCATTGTAATGCATAGATAAAATACGCTGTGCGGACATATCTGGAGACATTGAACGAACCATACGCATAATCCAAATTGAGATGATTGGACCTATGACAGTGGCTAAAGAGCTATCAATAAATGTTACGGGATCTAAACTATAACGATTATGAAAATTTAAACCCATGATCACACCCATAATAAGCGGTAAACCAATCGCATTCAGTGGCGGGTGTGGATACAGCAATAAACAGAAAATAATAAATGGAGCCAATACCAGTGCCAATTGCCAAAACTCAGTAACATTTGGGAAAATACCAAAGGCATAAATAAAAATCACAAAAATGGCATAAATATTGGCGCGGATAAACATTTTTAAAGCGGGGATAGGATCATCCAGTGCGGTCAAAATACAGGCGGTAATAGCCGCCATTTCAGCCATCATATAACCCGCTTTCCAGCCACTTAAAATCCAAGCACCTGTGGCAATGATGACGACAAGAAATGCTGAAATACCACCACGGACAGCGACTCCATGATCACGATGCAGATTGGGATACTGAGTCGTTAGTGGCGTTACATTTTCAGGTAATGAATAATCACCCTGTTGGATACGATGCCAAATTAAATGAATTGCCCGAATATTTTGAATAAAGTGGCGAACGTCCATTTTTAAACTGGCGACCACAATCCTTTGCTCGGGACGTACAGTGCGTGCGAGTTGTTCAAAATCATGATCGAATTGATCAGGCAAAAGATTCAAATCTGGATTCTTTTCAACATCAGCATGCTTAAAAAATGTAGCGGTATGTTTGTGAATATGATTGAGTGCGTGCTGAAATTTATGATTATTTTCATGTAATTGATTCAAACGTTCAGTCATCGCGACCAGATTGGCCACTAAAATACTGAGTTGATGCAACATTTCTTGTAAGGGTTTGGTCATGTCTTTAAGCTTAGAGCGTTCATAAGACAGATGTATTGCCATGACATGCAAATTGGAAATGTCTCTTGCAAGTAGATTTAGCTCTTGGGTGTAATTGGGAGATGCTATTTCTTGTTGTTGTGCATGTTGTGCAGGATCGGGATGCTTAAAGTGAATTTCGCCAAGTAAAATTTTATCAAATATTTGTTGGGTATCATCAATAACTTTTGAAATTTGACTTTCGATTCCTGGTCCAATATTCATAGGAGCAAAGGACGTCATCACCACCGCACTACACAGTACTCCAATACTAATTTCAATAAAACGCCCAATCGCAATATCAAAAACAGTAGATGTACCGAGTGTATTGATAATGGTAAAGCTGATGATGACCGTGGTATAACCGGCGAGCATAAAAGCATAGCTACGAGGGGTGCGATCCAGTAGCGAAATATACAAGCATAACCCGACCCAAATGGCTAAGAACAATGTAAATAACCAAGGGGTATGAATCAACATAGGTACAAAAATGATTGAAATAATTGCACCCAAAGCTGTACCCAAAACACGGAACATACTTTTTGAGGCTGTCATACCTGTATAAGGATTGGCGATAACAAAGACAGTACCTATTGCCCATATTGGATAGGCGAGATCTAAAGATAAGGCAATATAAAGCGCTAACATACCTGCACAAAACGTTTTGATTGCAAAGATCCAATCTGATCTGTTTGGACGCAGTGCAAGCAAAGGTTTGGTCAGTAGCATAGATTTATCAATTCTTCGTATTCAAAATAAATGAAAAGCGTTCGGCAATAGAAAAAACGTGTTTGAAAATTACTTTCATACACGTTGATATTGCGGTTAAATTTGGATCTGGGTAGTAGTATTTCATAAAATTAGAAACAAAATCCAGATAGAAAAAATGAATAACTTATAGCTAAAAGCTATAGTTTTGTAAAAGCCAAATAATTCATTCACTTATAAAACCTAAATCTTTTATTAAATCGTTAAGAAAAGTAAATTTTATCAATCATGAGAAAATTCATTGATTTTTAAGGTGTAAATTTACAGATGCAATAATTGCTGCTGAAATAATATTCTTCAAATAATGATGATTTTATCAATGAACGAGGCGTGCATAGTCGAAATTTACCTGCTCTTTTTATTAATGTAGATTTTTTTTGTATAAATAAAATTAAGAACCAAATTGCAGCTTTGCAATCTATAGGCTATGCATTTTGAGATAAAAATCACTGTAATCACGATATATCAAATATTCAATTGGACTACAGAACGGCTATATCTAAAATCTAAATCATAAATTTTAGATCATAAATAAGACATAAAATATCAAACTACTCCATGTTTGATGGATATAGCTTGATATTTTATGATGACTTCAATTGATTTTCTAAGGATTCAATCAATCTTAAAAGCTAAGAAGCCATTTGATTCGGTTGATCTACATGACACAGGCTATTTCGAATATTGATTAGCGAAATTTGTAAGCGTTCTGAAATATTGAGATCTTGTACAGCATCGGTCGCCAGATTGAGCTGTTGAATCTTTTCAATCAACTTGATTTGATACGCTTCGAAATCCTGCTTGTACTCTTTCGCCCTTAAATAGTCATCCATCAAAATGGTAAGTTCTTCCAAGTTTAAGACGATAGCGTGATTTTTAGGCAGTAATACGATTAGTTCTTGTATACGAGCTAAATCGACAATGGCACTGCATTCAATGATTGCCAAATTAATTTTGTTTTTGAGTGTAGGGGATTGTACGGATTTACTGTTTAAGACACCAATGCGGTCAAGCATTGCGCGTAAATGGATACGGAAATGTTCACCATAAGGAATATAAAGGGTTTTACGCACCGCTTTATAGTGTGATGCCAATAAGCGTTGTGCACTCATATCAGGTGAAATTGAACGAACCACACGCATGACCCAAATAGAGATCGCTGGTCCAAAAATCATTGCCATGGATGCATCAAAATAAGACACCAAATTGGCTTGATAATGGTTATGAAAACCTAAACCCATAGTCAATCCAATCATCATAGGTACACCTAAGGCGGTGAGTGGCGGATGTGGGTACAACAGCAGACAACCAATAAATGCAGGTGCCAATACCACTGCCAACTGCCAATATTCAGTGACTTGCGGTAACACTCCAAATAGATAAATAAAGACAATGATTGCGGCATAAATATTGCCGCGCATAAACATTTTTAGCGCAGGAACGGGGTTATCCATGGAGGTTAAAATGCAGGCGGTCACTGCAGCCATTTCCGCCATCATATAACCAGAATACCAGCCACTGCTAATCCAAATAGCACCTGAAAGCATGACCACAATAAATGCAGAAATCGAACCTCGTGTTGCCATGGCATAATCACGATGTAAATGTGGTGATTTCACGCGAAGTGGCAACAAAATTTCTGGTAGAGAAAAATTTCCCGCTTGGATTCGTTTCCACATCAAACTAATGGCATGGAAGTTCTGAATAAAATGGCGAATATCCATTTTTAAACCTGCCACCAAGATTTGCTGCTCTTCTGTGGTATGTGAAAATAAGCGTTTGAAATCCTGCTCAAAATTATCAGGTAAGATGTTTAATTCTGGTGAAGTTTGAATTTCTGGTGATTTTAAAAAGGTGACAATATGAGCATGAATGTCGGGTAATTGCTGACGGTAGAGCGGATTAATCTGATCCAGTTGTTTAATCTTTTCAGCCATGGCCACCATGTTGGCAACCAGCATGCTGAGTTGATGGAGCATTTCTTGTACTGGGCGCGTCATCCCTTTGAGTTTGGAACGCTCATAACTTAAATGAATTGCAAGTGTATGAAGATTGGCAATATCGGCAGTAATTTTATTGAGACTTTGATTATAAGTTCTGACTTCATCATCATCTAAAAATATTTTGTCAAAAATGTTTCGAGTATCTTTAAAAATACGTGACACTTGATTTTCGACTGCTGGGCCAAAATTCATCGGGAGAATTGCCAATGATGCAATTGCACTACACACAACACCCACACAAATTTCAATAAAACGACCCAGTGCAAGTTCAAATACAGATGATGTATCGACATTATTAATAATGGTAAAACTAATAATAACTGTCGTATAACCCGCTAAAAGAAAAGCATAACTTCTGGGCGTGCGATCTAATAATGAGACAAATAAACAACCACTGACCCAAACTGCTAGAAATAATGTAAATAACCAAGGCGTATGGATAAGAAGTGGCGTGACTAAAATAGAAACAGTTGCCCCAACAGAAGTACCCAAAACACGAAAGAAACTTTTAGAAGCAGACATCCCCGCATATGGGTTAGCAATAATGAATACTGTGGTGATAGACCAAACTGGGTAGGTCAAATCAAGTGAAAAAGCAATATACAGCGCCAAAATGCCTGCAAAAAAAGTTTTGATCGCGAAAATCCAGTCAGATTTTGATGGTCTGAGCGCGAACAAGTGTTTGGTGAGCAGCATAGGTTTCTATTTTCTGGGGGTGGATGATGAATAACATCCAAAATCATGACAACACAAAAAAGCGTGTGTGGTCATTTATCCATACACGCAAATTAATCAGTGGTTTTAGATGGAATTAAATTATTTCACAAAAAATAACTTTAAAACTACTTTTCTATAAAACTTATTTAAAATAATCGAAATATGCATATTTTTATTTAAAATAATACTTTTATAAAGATCAATAAAATGATTGATAAATAAATTTTTTTAATCAAATTCAAAATTTAATTGCTGAATAAAAAATGAATATTAAAAAAAGTGAATGTGTTTTATTTGATCAATAATATTTTATCTTTTAAAGTTTTTGAGGTGAATAAATAGCCAGTCTTTTAAATATATTCTCATTTAAAAAATGATGATATTAAAAATGTATTTATTTTATTCACTTTCAGTGTGGATGATAAATATCTACAGATTGTTATATGATTTAAAGATGATGTGTAAAAATTAAGCATGAAAAGCTAAAATAAAACATGAAAAGTTAAAATTAAGCATGAAAAAATAATCCCATACGAATATGAGATTATTTTAACCAAACACATTTTAGAATTAAGCAAATTGCCCATTTTGGAAATCAACAAATGCTTGTCGAATTTCCGCTTCATTATTCATGACAAAAGGACCATGCGCGACAATCGGTTCATTGATACTTTCACCACTGGCAATAAGAAGCTTTGCATCGTGTAAAACCTCGATATTCAATTGATTAGTTTCATGATTTAAGTAAACTGTTTGGAGTTTCTCAAACACTTGACCATCAATTTTAATTTGACCACTGAGCACGAAAATCATGCTATTCCATGCAGGATCAAAAGTGAATGTCGTGGTAGCGCCTGCATTGAGTCGTGCATCTAATAGCTGCATTGGGCTAAAGGTGAGTGCAGGGCCTTGAGCAATTTTATGGTCGTACACATACTCACCTGCGATGACTCTGACTTTACCTTTATGCTGATCCAGTTGAATTTCTGGAATATTGCTTTCGGTGAGTTCTTGATAACGAGGTTCAGTCATTTTTGCATGGCTTGGTAGGTTGACCCACAGTTGTACCATGTCTAAATCACCACCCGATTCAGCAAATGCTTTGGAATGATGCTCTTCGTGCATAATGCCACGACCAGCAGTCATCCATTGCACTTCATTGGGACCAATGGTGCCATGGTTACCTTTTGAATCTCGATGTTCTAGTTCACCTTCATATACAATAGTGACAGTTTCAAAACCACGATGTGGATGCATTCCGACACCGCGTTGATGATTACTTGGACTAAATGGATATTTTGCGGTATAGCCCATGATTAAGAAGGGGCTGGTGGCTGTACTCATCTCACTCATCGGTAACATTGAATTGGTTTTAAAACCATCACCGACCCATGTGCTACGATCACTGGTATATACTTTTTCAATCATATTCATAAATTTCGCCTCAATTGTATTTTTGCTTCACTATTTTGCTTACTATTTAAGATTGAGGTTTGAACTTAGAAATACAGTACATAACTGACAACAGACTATTCTAATAATGGAACAATCATGCAAAATTTGAATGACTACTACTACTTTGTTCAAGTCGTAAAATATCAAGGTTTTACTCGAGCAAGCGAAGCCTTGGGCATTACAAAATCTAAGTTGTCTCGTCGAATCACAGATTTGGAAGATCGATTAGGGGTTCGGTTTATTCAAAGAAATACGCGAAAATTCACGGTGACTGAAATTGGGCAAAAGTTTTACGAGTACTGTTTAAAAATCTTAGAAGATGTCAATATTGCTGAAAATTTTATTCAAAGTACTTTGTCCGATGAGCCATCAGGGCTGATTAAAGTGTCATGTCCTATTGCACTGGTGGAAATGCCTGTGGGGGAGATGATCGCTAATTTTATGCAAAAGTACCCGCAAGTTCATATCGATCTTGTGGCAAGTAATCATCGAGTCGATCTCATTGATGAAGGCGTGGATTTAGCGATACGTGTACGTAATACACCTTTGGCAGACAGTGATTTAATTGTTCGTGATTTAGATGCTTGGGAACATGTTCTTGTTGCCGTTCCAAGTCTATTGAAACGCTATAAGGTTCCTATGACTTTAGAAGAACTGAATGAATTGCCGAGTATTGGTTTTCATGGTCCTAAGCAATCATGGCGTTTTAAAACCTGTTCTAAAGAAAGTGAAATTCATGAAATTGAGTTTCAACCCCGTTTAAAAACAGATAATTTTTCTGCCATGAAAGCAGCGGTGATGAAAGGTGTCGGGATCGCATCACTCCCTAAGGTTTATGTATGGGAAGAACTTCGCTCAGGTACGATGATTGAATTGCTTCCAGAATGGCATTTACCAAAAGGTGTAATTCATATTGCCTATGTATCCAGACATGGTATGTTGCCTTCAATTCGACTGCTACTAGAGTATTTAATTGAGGAATTTAAACGTTTACAACTTTAATGTTTACATCATATTGAGTGGTAGATGGTGGTTTGGTTGCGTATTATTTATTTCAATGATTCTTATTTAAGTAAATAAATAGTCAATTAAGCGATGGAGTTAAAAAAGTAACTCCATGGCTCAGTAACAGAATGGGGTAAAACATTGTTAATCCCCACCATGTCTAATTTTTCTCTATGTTATGTTTAGAACGGTCGACCACCTGCCAGAGAGATTCTTTTGAGTAGTCGACGTTGTTCAGCAGGAAAGGGACGACGTGAATGTAGCGTGACTTGATTATCCCAAAACACGATATCGCCTTCTTGCCATTGATGTTCATAGCGGAATTCAGGTTTCAAAATATGCTCACGTAGTTCTGCTATAAGCTTACTTCCAGCTTGATCGTCATAATTGACCAATTCAACTTCTGTACGTGTATTTAACCACAACGCTTTACGCCCTGTTTCAGGATGAGTTCTGACCAATGGGTGAGGATAGGCATGACCAAGAATTTCTTGATCTTTAAATCGATATAGCGGCGAGTTCCCATAACCTTGCGATCCCTTATTACTTTTGGCACGAACAAAAGGGTTGTAAGTAATGAGTTGTAGCTGATCAATGTGTTGTTTAGTTTGATCATCCAAGGCTTCATACGCTTTAATCGTGTTGTACCATGTGGTTTGACCGCCATCTTGAGGTAACTCGATTGCATAAAGCAGTGAACCAAAAGAGGGTGTAGGCGTCCATTGGTGATCTGCGTGTGGAGACAATTCACCGTGTCCTGTGTAGTCTCCTTGCCCAACAGCATTGGACACAGGAATTACATCTGGCGGGGTGCCTGTATCCGCTTGGGTGGCTAAAACAGGATTATCTGCACTTGGACGAAATATGGCACCAAAATAACTGGCAAAAGCCAAATATTGCAAGTCATCTAAGCGTTGATGCTTAAAAATGAGAATCAGATGTTCAGCCAACGCTTGTTTAAGGCGAAATATCGTTTCTCCTGATTGTGCCTTTCTTGCATCTAAGCCTGTTACGACAGCACCTAATGCTTCACCAGCAAGTGGCGTAATGACAATATCATCAGGATTTTGAAATAGATTTTCTTGATGCCAGCGTGGTGCATCATGTATGGCTTGTGAAAGTTGAGTAAGACTTGTCATGTTGATTTTTCTCTATTTTTACCTTTAAAAATAATGTAGAAAAAAATCAATCTCATCAGAAATCATAAGAAATGCTAAACTTATGAAATTCAACGATTCTAATTTAAGTATTTGAAATTATTATATTGAATTAAATAATCTGAACACATCATTTTATTTGAATTAGTGAGCGCAAAAGGCTTGATTGAAATATTCAAATAAGTCAGGCACTTTGAACCATAATAAGCATGACAAACTGAATAAAAATACAAGAGTGATCATCAAACATGTTTTTATCCATAGGGTTGAATTAGTCATCTAAGATACGCTCCTCATTCACAAAGAAATGAACCAAGACACCAAATATACTTAGCGCGATTGAAAGCGCCCAAATGAAATCATAATTGCCTGTCAGGTCATGGTTTAAACCGCCTAACCATCCACCGAAGAAAGAACCGATTTGGTGGACAAAAAACACAATGCCACTGAGCATTGTTAAGTATTTCACCCCAAACATACTGGCCACGATGCCATTGGTCAATGGAACAGTTGATAACCATAATAAGCCCATGACAACTGCAAAGCCATAGATAGTCCAAGTGCTTAAGGGCATTAACAAGAAGGCAATGATCGCAATGCCACGTAAACCGTAGAGTCCCATTAATAGTTTAGGTTTGGAGTATTGATCACCGAGCCAGCCCGCAGTATAGGTGCCGATAATATTAAATAAACCGACAAGGGCAAGGAAAATGGTGCCTGAAGTCGTACTAAAGCCGTGGTCAGTGAGATAGCCTGGCAAATGAATTCCAATAAACACAACTTGGAAACCACAAACTAAAAATCCTAAACCTAACCAAATGAAAGGCTTATGATTTTTGGCCAATATCAGTACTTGTTTAAAGCTGAGTTGATCTGTTGTTGGCTTTGAAACGGAATTTGGGGCTTGATAAATTTTCGCATTGAGCATGAGTGCAAGTGGTACGATCAACGCAATCAATATGGCACTAATGAGCAGTGCAGAAGACCAACCAAATTCTTTTAGTAAAAGTAACGTGGTGGGTAGCATGATAAATTGACCAAATGAGCCCGCAGCACTTGCAATACCCATCGCCATACTGCGTTTTTCAGGCGGAGCTGCACGCCCTACCGCAGATAGCAATACAGAGAAAGATGTGGCAGAAAGTGCCAAACCAATAATTAATCCTAGACTTAAATTGATCAGTAGTCCTGTTGAACTAAATGCCATCATTACCAGTCCTATGGTATATAAGGCACCACCAGTCGCTACGACTTTTTTACTACCATATTTGTCTGCCAGCGCCCCTGTAAAAGGTTGGACAGCGCCCCAAAGTAAATTCTGTAGTGCAATGGCTAAACTGAACACTTGATGATTCCAACCAAAAGCGTCACTCATCGGGACAAGGTATAAACCAAAACCGTGTCGAACACCCAAAGACAGTGCCAAAATAAACGCACTACCAATGAGCATATAAATGAGTGGTTTAGAGAAACGTACTTCAGACATGTCCAATCCATTGAAGGGCTTTTGATCAATTGTAGAAGATTGCTGGAATGAACACGATAAAATTAAAATTAGTAAATTGATAAAAAATAATTATGATTAAAGGTGAAATATCATGAATTCTTTTTTGAGTTTTTTGAATAAATCTATTCACAAAAAAAGCGATCAAAAATGATCGCTTTTGTTATCGGAGGAATTTAGAAACGGTAACCGACACCTGCGTATACCAGTAACGGGTTAATTTCGATATCTGCTGTGGATTTGATCAATTGACCATTTTCTTTATTGCTCACGGTAATTGTGGTATCGCCAGTCAAGTGTGCATAAGACACAGAACCAGCAGCAAACCAACGATCATTGAAATCATAAGTGAAACCAGCGGTAGCTACAGGAGCAAATGCATCACCAGCATCAACTTTCACTTTAATATCAGTACCACTGTCTTTCTTTTCTAATGCAGCACCAGCTTGGCCATTTTTAATATTGGCAATCATATGACCTGCATTGACTAAATCAGTTTTTAGTCCAGGATTCAATTCTAATTCATTGAAGTAAGCGTACATCATACCCACACCTACGTAAGGTCGGAATTTATTTACGCCAGTTTTACCAAAATGATATTGGAATTCGAAAGCAGGTGTCCAAGCCCGTGCTGAAGCTACGGCTCCGTACTTTTCAAGATTTGTAATAGGAATACTATTTTTTAAGTACATGGACTCAAGAGGAATATTAGGTAAATTGTCAATAAAATTATTAATCCAACCACCTAAATTAATATTTAGATCATCGCGTAACTGTTCTGGAATCACCAATGGGTTTGCTGTTGCGACGAAAGGTGCATTAATTTGCCCTTTACCTTTTAGGTCAACTTTTGGTGGAATTCCTGCCTTTATTTCAAAAGAAATATTATCAGTAAAGAAATAATTGGTCATAATCCCTAATGTGGTAACATCATCTGCTTCCAACCCTGTTCCTGGATTATTCCAAGAATCTAATCCGTAAATTTCAGCAGAGCCACTCATACCTGAGGGTAATGTGTCTAAGATCTGAAAATTACTTGGCAAATAATTATTCACGTTATCAACCAATTGAAGTAGCTTAGCTGTTGAACCAGGATCTCTTTCAGAATCAATATTGCTTAAGACAGTTTCTCTTTTAATTGTACCGACTTTGGCTGTTTCACCATTGGCAATACTGGTATTGGCTCTAAAGGGTTGAGCATTACCAGTTGGTTTTACATACAGTGCACCCACTGAAACTGAAAAACGTTTAAAATTTTCACCATCTTGTAGGCTAAAATAAGGTGATTTTGCTTGGCTTAGACTTGGGACAAGAGCTAAAGTTGTTGCAAGGCATAATAATGTTTTTTTCATGATGAGGGACTCCGTGTCCATAAACATAAATCGTTAGTTAATAATTTTTATGTGCCTTATTAATAAGACTTTTTATCTTGTAACACTGTGTTTTTTTTAAAGTTTTTCTTTATTATTTGTACGTATATTTGCTGTTTATTATGTAAAATGTAAAAAAAATTATAGATTGTGTAATTTTTTTACAGAATATAACAAATTGATATTTTGCAATAAATTTTTATAAATTAGTGATATAGATAAATATTTTCGGCTAGACATTAAAAAAGGCCACCATATTAGTGACCTTTTTTCAACATCAATTGATTATCCGGTCAATGACAACAGATAATCAAATTTAAATATGTACTTATTTGATGTTTCTTGGTGATATAGATCAAATTTTATTGAAAACGAGATAAATCTTCTTCAGGACGTGCTGTTAACACTTCAATTCCTGTTTTTGTCACAAGGATTGTATGCTCATATTGAGCTGACAAACTGTGATCTTTTGTCACAACGGTCCATTTATCACCTAGAAGTTTAGTTTTCCAGTCACCACCATTGACCATTGGTTCAATGGTAAAGGTCATACCTTCTTCTAAGATCATGCCAGAGTTTGCTTGACCATAGTGAAGCACTTGTGGTTCATCATGGAAAACTGTACCAATACCGTGACCACAGTATTCACGAACTACACCAAAGCGTTCCGCTTCAACATATTGTTGAATGGCATGGCCAATATCGCCAATGGTTGAACCAGGTTTAACCGTTGCCATACCGCGGTACATGGCTTCCTGTGCTACTTTGCATAAACGCTCTGCCAAAATTGAAGTCTCACCACCCACGATATACATCATATTGGTATCGCCGTGATAACCATCTTTGATGACAGTGACATCAATATTGAGAATATCGCCTTTTTTGAGAATCTTCGCTTCTGATGGAATACCATGACAAACGACATGGTTGACAGAAGTACAAATCACATGTTGGAAAGCAGGGCGGCCAGGAGCTGCGCCGTAACCTAAACAAGCTGGAATGGCATCTTGTTTATTGACAATATAATCATGACAAATCGTATCAAGTTCAAGTGTAGAGACACCTGGTTTGATATGCGGTTTGATCATATCCAAAACTTCTGCTGCCAGTCGTCCTGCCACACGCATTTTTTCAATTTCGTCTGGGGTTTTAATTAATCGACGTGGAGCCTCGTAAGTACTGTTCATGATCTTTAAAAACTTTTGGAAATTTGTGTGTGACTATGGTATAAATAGCCGCCCAATTTATCAAATGCTTTTTCGTGTATCTATGCACGAATGTTATTTGAAATAGGCGAAACTAAATCCGCACATATGTCGTCACATTACTCTGGGTGCTTAAAGGGCTTTAAATCCCTTGGGTGGAGAATGCTGGACATATGGAGGCCTAACCCAAACTTTAAGGTAAAGAAAATGGCAGATTACAACGTAAGTATGCGCGACCTTCTTCAAGCTGGCGCGCACTTTGGTCACCAAACTCGCTTCTGGAACCCAAAAATGCGTCAATACATTTTTGGTGCGCGTAACAAAATTCATATCATCAACCTTGAGCACACTGTTCCTGCGTTAAATGATGCTTTGAACTTTGTTAACAACTTAGCAAGCAAAAAGAACAAAGTATTGTTTGTTGGTACAAAACGTGCTGCTTCAAACATCATCCGTGAACAAGCTCAACGCGCTGGTCAACCATACGTAGATCACCGTTGGTTAGGTGGTATGTTGACGAACTGGAAAACACTTCGTCAATCGATCAACCGTTTAAAAGATCTTCAAACTCAATCTCAAGATGGTACTTTCCTTAAGCTTACTAAACGTGAAGCTTTAGAGCGTACTCGTGAGATGGAAAAACTTGAGCGTTCTTTAGGCGGCGTTAAAAACATGGGTGGTTTACCTGATGCATTGTTCATCATCGATGTAGACCACGAAGCGATTGCAATTAAAGAAGCTAAGAACCTTGGTATTCCTGTAATCGGTATCGTTGATACAAACTCTAACCCAGATAACGTAGATTTCGTTATTCCTGGTAACGACGATGCGATCCGTGCTGTAACTCTTTATGCTTCTGCTATGGCTGATGCGATTCTTGCTGGTAAAGAATATGCTCAAACTCAAGCTAATGCACAAGCTAAAGGCGAAGAAGCTGCGAAAGAAGCTCCTGAGGCTTAATGTGATTTGACGCATCATTGTCATTTTTGCGACATGTAATGGTGGCAAAGTAAGCGTTGAAAAGCAAAACGGCCCAGAGAACACTTTGGGCCGTTTTTGTTAACAGATTCATTTTCTACCGTATTTAGGAGAACAACATGACTGCAGTTACTGCGAGCATGGTTAAAGAATTGCGTGACCGTACTGGTTTAGCAATGATGGAATGTAAAAAAGCATTGACAGAAGCGAATGGTGACATCGAATTAGCGATTGATAACCTTCGTAAATCTGGTCAAGCAAAAGCTGCTAAAAAAGCGGGTAACATTGCTGCTGACGGTGCGATCACAATTGCTCAAGAAGGCAATAAAGCGATCCTTTTAGAAGTAAACTGCCAAACTGACTTCGTTGCTAAAGACGAAAACTTTGCTGGTTTCTCTGCGAAAGTTGCTGCTGCTGCGCTTGCTGCGAATGTAACTGAAGCTGCTCAAATCGCTGAATTGAAACTTGAAGATGGTTCAACTGTTGAAGAAGCGCGTATCGCTCTTGTTCAAAAAATTGGTGAGAACATCCAAGTACGTCGTGCGAAAATTGTTGAAGGTGCAAACCTTGCAGTTTACAAACACGGTTTAAAAATTGGTGTTGTTGTAGCTTACGAAGGTTCAGCTGAAACTGGTAAAGGTATTGCAATGCACGTTGCTGCGTTCAACCCAGTTGCTGTAACTGCTGAAGGCGTTTCTGCTGAGCTTATCGCGAAAGAGAAAGAAATTGCTGAAGCGAAAGCTTTAGAATCTGGCAAACCAGCAAACATCGTTGAAAAAATGGTGACTGGTTCTGTTGAGAAATACTTGAACGAAGTTGTTCTTGAGCGTCAAATGTACGTAATCGACAACGACAAGAAAGTTGCTGATGTTCTTAAAGCGACTGCTACAACAGTTGCTCAATTCGTTCGCTTCGAAGTAGGTGAAGGTATTGAGAAGAAAGCAGAAATGAGCTTCGCTGACGAAGTTGCTGCTGCTCAAGCTGCTGCTGCACAATAATTTTTGCCTTTAGGTAAAAGTTAAAAAGCCCCAATTGGGGCTTTTTTTATATTTGAACATCATAAAAATATAAGATAGTGAATTAAAACATATAGTTGTGCGTCTATAGGATTGCTGGATTAAATCGAATAGAATTGAACAAATTTTAATTTTAGATCTAAATCGTATGTCGAATAAAACAAATTTAAGTATTGCAGGGATCGTGGGTTTATTAGTTGCGGGTTATTTTGGGTTTAATTCAGAAAACATCCAGCAGACGAAACCTGTTGAATATTCATCACAACAACAAGATGAACACATTGAACAATCAAAAACTACACATTTAAATTCGCAATCACAGGCTAGTCGATCTGAAAAAGGATTGGCGCGTATTCAGCAGGCTTATGAAGCAAAGCAAAAGGATGTACAGGTACAAGCCAGTGGTAAGGTTAAAGCGATTTTACGCGACGATAATGAGGGTTCACGTCATCAAAAGTTTATTTTAACTTTGGATAATGGCATGACAGTGCTGGTTGCGCACAATATTGATTTATCACCACGAATTGATGATCTTCAAAAAGGAGATTTGGTCGAATTTAATGGGGAATATGAGTTTAATGATCAGGGCGGGGTTGTTCATTGGACGCATCGTGATCCGCAAAATCGACATGAACACGGATGGTTAAAACATAACGGTAAAATATATGAATAAATTTAACCAAGTGGAAAGGTTTTCATCATACTCAAAAGTGATTACACAATCTTGTGATTTAAACGTGAATATTTAAAATTTTAGTTGAAAAAAGGGGTAGATCGTTAGTAGAAATCTACCCCTTGTTTAATTGCGCTAAAAAGCGTGTTTCTGGCGAGTTTTCCATTTAGGGAGTACTTTGCCTAGATATGCATCCATACACCATAGCGGGCCAATGAGAAGGAATTGGAGGTCTTTAAGAAACGATGGCTTCTTACCTTCGACTTTGTGGCCATAAAATTGACCAATCCATGCCAAAACAAACAGACCTATGTAGAAACCTACCCCTACAGGTAAAATCCAAATCAACCATGCCATAATGATCAGTAATGCCGTCATAGCCACAGATAAAACTAAGTCTAAACGCGAATAGAACACCAATATCAAGACCAGAATCAGGGCAGTCAGTAGAGCACTAAAATGTGCCAAAATGCCAATAATGGAAAATAAGATCGCAGGGACACAAACCCAGTGAATCAGTTTATTGGTTTTGTTTTGATGGCTGTCACTATATTCATCGAACCATTCGGTCACTGTTTTCATGAGATGCTCCGTGCATTGTTATTAATTTTCTATTCTTAAAATATAACCAAGTTTACTAAGTTGGTCAAAGAGCAAAGTAACAAATTAAACGCTAAGTTCTCAAATGTTCAATTGAAATATGAATTGAACTATAAAAAGAGAAAGCGATGAGAGAAGAAGGGGGTTAAAGTTCAATTCAATCGAAACTGAGTTGAGCGACATTTAAAATAAAAAAGCCACGCTATACGTGGCTTTTTAACGTTAAATGCAGTTCTGATCTTACATTAAGAGTTAGGACCGTCTACACGCTCAATATTTACTCGTGCTGTACCTGCGTTGGTAATGCCTAAGCTTTTAGCAGCGCCATAAGATAAATCTAGTACACGGTTACCATGGAAAGGGCCACGGTCATTTACACGTACAACGACGCTTTTACCATTGTCTTTATTGGTCACACGGATGTAACAGTTGAGTGGTAGGCTGCGATGAGCAGCAGTTAAGCCATTCATGTCAAAAGTTTCACCATTGGCTGTTTTACGACCATGGAATTGACGACCATACCAAGATGCAACACCACTTTGGCTGAAACGACGAACTGTATTTGATGCTACAGTATTCAATTTATCAATTACTGAAGGTTCTTCTACAGGGATGTCAATTTTTGCTGCGATGGTTTCGCGGCGGATTTTGTCACCTGAACGCTCAGTGATTGTTAAACTGTTTGTGTTTGAAAAATGCGAGTTAAAGTTACTCGAATCTTTGTTGATCACGCGAGAAGCTAAGCTAGAACTCTCGTTGTCATTATTTAAATAAGATGATTGAACCAATTCTGCTTTGGCTTGGACGGTGCCCAGTCCTAAAGCTAAAATTGATAAAATTTTAAGCGAAGCATGCATCGTTTAACTCCTTGGAACCCCATTTTTAACTTCTAAGTTACTGAAAATTAAAGATTGAGGTCTGTAAATTCACTTGTGCAACTACATTTAACGGTATGGGATAATATTCATGCTGATACAAAAGTGTCTAGTACTATTTGATGAATCGTAACAAAAATGACAAAATATCATGGAAATTGATTAAAAAATAATCAAAATTGTAACAATATATGAAATTTGATGCTTTTGGCATCGTTTTTACATAAATATTTCTTGACTTTTAATTTAAATAAGAAAAACCAGTCTTATCGACTGGTGATTTCTTTGCCTAAAAGCCACAATGCTGTCGCATACATTCTGCTTTTATTATAGGTGGTTATGACTTGAAAGTTCGGGTAAGTGATGTAATAAGCTGGACCATAACTTTCTTGCAGTTGAATCAAGTTCACCATATCTAAATCATCTATCTTTACAAGAGAATTGATAGGTGAAACAGATTGGGTTTTTAACACGCCATAAGGGGTGGGTTGTGTTAAATCTTTGGCAATCACTGCATCGGGGTTTGTACCCGTATAACGTGCCGCAAAGGCAATAGGTTGATCACGCTGCCAACCATTTTTTGCGAGATAATTGGCAATAGAACCAATGGCATCTACAGCTGAGTTACGTAAGTCGACATGACCATTGCCATCATAGTCCACACCAAATTTTGGAATATTACTTGGCATAAATTGAGGATAACCAACTGCACCTGCATAGGAACCGACAATGGAATTTGCAGGTACACCATCTTTATATGACCAAGCGATCAGTGCTGCAAGTTCGTCTTGGAAATATTGAGCACGTCGTTCATAACCAAACCCCAGCGTTGCAAGTGCATCACGTGTAATAAAGGAGCCTTTATTGCCACCGAATCCAGTTTCAACACCTAAAATACCGAGAATGACAGATTGAGGTACACCAAACTCTTGTTCTGCTCGATTTAATGTATCTGCATATTGGTTGCGAAAACGAACACCACGTTGGATTAAACCTTCGCTGAGGAAATTGGTTTTATATTCGTACCAAGGTTTACTTTCACCCGGACGATTCATAATACTAATGATATTGGGAAGATTTCGTGAACCATTCATTGCCCAGTCGACTTGTTCCGCACTGAGTCCGTAAGTCTGCATAGTTCTGTATTTGAAATTTGAATAATTAGGATCATTGGCAAAATCATTGGCCTGACAAAAGCTGGTGATTGACAATGTGCCAATGACTAAAGGTATTCGAGATAATTTTTTCAATACGTTTATCTTTAACATACGTTTAATTATTCCTAAAAATTATTATGAACTAAAGTTTAGAGCGAAATTTATTATCGATGGGTGTGAATAGACATCACAATACCAAAGGTCGCCATTAAGGTAATAATTGCGGTACCGCCATAACTCATAAAAGGTAATGGAATACCTGTTACAGGTAGAATACCACTGACCATTCCTGCATTTACAAATACGTATACAAAAAAGGATAGACCTAAACCACCTGCCAGTAATCTGCCATAATTATGAAAGCTGTTAAGACTGATGGTTAAAGTTCGAATAATAATTGCAAAATAAAGTAACAGCAGAATGAACACCCCAACCAAACCAAATTCTTCTGAATATGCGGCAATAATAAAGTCCGTATGTCCTTCAGGTAGAAAGTGTAAATGCGATTGCGTCCCTTCTAAATACCCTTTACCCGTAATCCCACCAGAACCAATGGCAGTTTTTGACTGAATAATATTCCAACCTGAACCTAATGCGTCGGCTTGAGGGTCAAATAAAGTGAGTACACGTTGTTTTTGATAATCGTGTAATAAAAATTGCCATGCAATGGGGATAAACACGCCAGCAAGGGCAGCAGCTCCGCCAATCATCCACCAAGGTAGACCGCTTAAAAACAGCACAAAGATTCCACTGGCAAGGACGAGAGCTGATGTACCAAGATCAGGCTGTTTCGCAATCACCAAAAATGGAATAACGATTAAAATTAAACTATAAATAATTTGCGGTATAGAAGGTGGAAGTGTTTTACGTGACAGAAACCATGCAATCATCATGGGCATGCCAATTTTCATAAATTCACTGGGTTGTACGCTACCTATACCAGGAATATCAATCCAGCGCTGCGCGCCAAGCCGGGTTTCACCGACAAAGATGACCGCAATAAGTGCCAGCATACTAAACAAATAGAGAATAGGTGAAAAAGACTGGTAAACTTTTGGCGATATTTGTGCAATGGTGATCATCACCACAAAACCAATTGCAAAGCTCATGGCTTGCTTTGACACCATTGCTACATCTTGTGCGGAAGCACTGTATAAAGCTGTTAAACCAAGTAAAGCGTTAAGCAATAAAAAAAGAAACAGCCACGGATCAATATGCAGGCGATCCCAACGTGATGGAATATCGACTGTGCTGAGTCCGTCTCGTGGTGCTTGACGTAAGAATTTGTATTGCGATTCTGGCGGCATTTTGATATTGGATTATGTTAATTGTGGTGGCGATTTGCCTGATCAGGCATGCTAACATATCTCTATTTTTAAACAACGAAAATCCCAAGTTTCAACGCAATAAAAAATCTAGCCGAAGCTAGATTTTTAAAGTGTTGCGAGAGTTTTGTCTAATAATAAGTTATTGAACGAAGAGGGTGTCGTGATAATCAGCTACTGCATTCATTTCCTCTTTGGTCAAATTTGGAATGAGTTTATCAATCGCAATATGAATAGCTTTAATCACTGCAGAAGATGCAAGATCTGATGCTTTACGTTTAATCATGCCCAAATCAAGCGTTTTGTTAAAGTCATTCATAAAATGACGAACTGCAGCTTCAGCAAATTGTTTATATTGCTCTGAAAGGACAGCACGATTGATGTCATTGCCAGATTTAACTTCGGCATAACTATTTTTCAAGTTAGTGACCAATTCAGGTTTTAAGGGTGTCCCAATTCTGTAATTCCCTTCAGGATCTTTAAATAAACTTTTTTCAGAAAATTCGATTGATTGACGAGCAACGTCATTCGGAACTTTACTGAGTAATTGTTTAAGTAATACTGCAACAGTCGATTTGATATAGCCTGCAAGTTTTTCGCCTGTATCACGCTTATCACTTGGTGGGAAGCGGCGTACAAGTTCAATTAAAATTGCATCTATAATCTCATCATTAATCATGAGTGCAGATTGATCACGTAAAGGGTACAACGGCTCATTTGAATTTTTTTTCTCAATTCCAGTGAATACACTTTTTAATAATGCATCAGATGGAATGAAACCAAAATAGGACATCGATTAACCTCGGTATTAATTCATTTTATTGTCTAGCCAACCTGATTGGAGATGGCATCCATGCTAAATCGGATACACGACATGGGTTGATGTCTAATCCGCCTCGTCGTGTATATGTCGCATAGACCATTAATTTTTCTGGTCTAAAGGTCTCCCAAAGATCTGCATAGATTTGCTCTACGCATTGCTCGTGGAAACCATTATGCTGACGATAGGAGATAATATAAGCTAAAATGCTTCGATAACAAGGTTTTTTACCTTTATATCGGATGAATACCGTGCCCCAGTCGGGTTGTCCTGTGACTGGACAGTTACTACGTAATAAATGTGAATAAAGGTTAATTTCTACTTCATCACTGTCATTACCATCTTTATCATTTTCTGTCTCATCAAATGCCAATAATGAGGCATCAGGATGATTTTCTAATCGTTTCGGCTCAAGTGTATCAATACATTCACCAAAAGGTTGACTGACAAGCAAATCATCTGCTTGGAATAATGTCAGGGTAATTTCAGCTTCAGCAGCTTTGGACAAGTCTTTTTCAACCGTCGCAATAAAATCAGCTTGTGAAGCAAATTTGCTAAAGTTCAGGCTATTAAAGTACAGCTTTAAAGACTTCGATTCGATGAGGTTCGGCGAAGTTGCAGGCAGGGTAATACGACCAATGGCAACTTGTGGAATACCTTGAGTATTTAACCAAGAAATCTCAAACACATGCCACCAGTCTTTACCTTGGTAAATACCGTCAATATGGGCATATTTTTGACGTGCTTCGGCACGCGAAATAGGGAACAGAATATCGGGTTGATATTCTGTTGGATAGTTGGTGTCTTTACCTAATAAAGATTGTTCTACACTCATTATTCACGCATTCCTGAACTACGAGAAAGTAAATAGTACGCAATGGCATACAGTACGCCACAACACACAGTTACAAAGATTAAAGATGTAAATACATTGACATCGCTATGACCCAAAATGCCAAAACGGAATGCATTTACCATATATACAATAGGGTTAATCAAAGACAAATTTTGCCAAAAAGGGCTTAATGCTGAGATGGCATAAAACACACCCCCTAAATAGGTCAGAGGTGTGAGCACAAAAGTTGGAATAATTGAAATATCATCAAAAGACTTGGCATAAACAGCATTGATTAAGCCACCCAGTGAAAATAACAAGGCAGTAATAATCACGGTATAAACAGTCACAAAAATGTTATGAATGCTTAAGTCAGTAAAGAACATACTCATGATGGTGACGATCAAACCGACTAAAACACCACGACATACACCGCCAATCACATAACCCCAAATGATCAGATGCAGTGGCACTGGACTCATGAGTAATTCTTCAATACTTTTTTGAAATTTGACACTAAAGAAACTTGAAGACACGTTGGCATAACTGTTAGTGATCACGGCCATCATGATGAGACCTGGCACAATAAATTGCATATAGGTGAAACCACCCATTTCACCAATGCGTGAACCAACCAAATTACCAAAGATCACGAAATATAGACTCATGGTAATCGCAGGTGGAAGCAGCGTTTGTGGCCAAATCCGCATGAAACGACGGATTTCTTTACGTACTAAGGTCATCAAGGCTACGCTTAACTGATTAAAGTTCATGGCGTAGCTCCTTCAAGATTTTTTTCAACCATTTTGACAAATAATTCTTCAAGACGATTCGATTTATTACGCATACTCAGTACAGTGATACCCTGTGATTCAATGAGTTGAAATAAGTCATTCATTGAATGTGCTTTATCTAAGGTAACTTCTAAAGTTACAGGATCAATAAGATTAAAGCGTACACCCGTAATATTGAGATCAATGGGTTCAATCGGATGAGCTAAATCAAAAATAAATGATTCTTCATTGAGTTGATTTAAGAAAGATTTCATTGAGGTATCTTCTTTAATCACACCACGGTCGATAATGGCAATACGACGACATAATTGCTCTGCTTCTTCTAAATAGTGCGTCGTTAAAATAATAGAAGTGCCATTTTCGTTCATTTCGGTGAGGAATTCCCACATTGAGCGACGTAGCTCAATATCTACACCAGCCGTTGGCTCATCTAAGATTAAAAGTTTTGGTTCATGCATCATGGCACGGGCAATCATGAGACGACGTTTCATCCCACCAGAGAGCATACGGGCTTGAATGCCACGTTTATCCCAAAGCCCTAGTTTTTCTAGATATTGTTCTGCACGTTGTTGGGCGATTTTACGTGGAATACCGTAATAGCCTGCCTGAGTCACCAAAATATCAAAGGTTTTTTCAAAATGACCAAAGTTAAATTCTTGCGGAACAACACCGAGGCATTGTTTTGCTTCAGATGGGTGGGTATCTAGGTTATGTCCAAAGATTTCCACTGAGCCAGAAGTTTTTTTGGTTAAAGAGCTGATAATACTGATCGTGGTCGATTTACCTGCACCATTGGGACCTAAAAGTGCATAAAACTCACCCTCAGGAACACTGAGGTCAATTCCTTTGAGTGCTTGAAATCCGTTTCTGTAAGTTTTGGATAAATCCCTTAACGTCAATGCTTCAGTCATAGAATTCTCTATTGTTGATTAAGGATTGTATTGTGAGCGATATAAGGGAATAAACCAAGTAATTAGGATGGAATTATGCGTTGCATTTTTAGGAGGTTGTACAAAGTCTAAGCATTAAAAATGCTGTCTGATATATAGTTGCTTTACCTTATGGTTTTTTTTGTTATGATGTGCGTCGCGCGCTCATAGCTCAACTGGATAGAGTACAGGTCTCCGAAGCCTGTGGCGTGGGTTCGAGTCCCGCTGAGCGCACCATCTTTTTTCAAGCTTTAAAATAAAAAATATAAAAGCATCCACACGATATGCCTCATCTGACATTTACAGCTGCAAATATCAATCTTTAATTCATCCATACCTTTTAGTTTTGTTTTTTTAAGTCTGTGTTGAATGTGTTTTTCAAAATTGATCCAAATTTATACAATAGTGATAATTTTTTGCTTTAAATTTAATCATTGAGTTTAAATTAACTAATAAATTATCGAATCAAACGAATATTTCTGTACTATTCAGCATCAGGATTAGCGTGATAAATGCTGTGTAAAAACACACTTTATGATGCTAGTCCTTTTATTTTTTCCATTCGTCGCATTAAAGCGTCGTGTTGTTAAAAAATACAGCTGACTTGAGTCGTAGTATCAGGAATTTTATATGAGTGAGCGTAAAGGGGCGGAATCTTCTCAGGAAGATTTAGTCGGTGGAAATCTTTCTTCAATGCACAATGAAGAAAAATTAGAACGATCATTGTCAAATCGACATATTCAATTGATTGCCATTGGTGGCGCAATCGGAACTGGTTTATTCATGGGTTCTGGTAAGACACTGGGTGTTTCTGGAACATCGGTCATTTTGACCTACATGATTATTGGTTTTTTCTTTTTCTTTGTGATGCGAGCAATGGGGGAGTTGTTACTCTCAAATCTCAAATACAAATCGTTCGCTGATTTCTGTACTGCTTATTTAGGTTCGTGGGCTGGATTTTTTCTTGGTTGGTCATATTGGTTAAGCTGGGTTGTAGCTGCCATTGCAGATATGATTGTGATTGGTGGCTATATGCAATATTGGGATCCATCCCTTCCTGCTTGGATTCCTGCATTTGCAACCATTACAGTTTTAACTGTATTGAATTTACTCACCGTTAAGCTTTTTGGTGAAATGGAATTTTGGTTTGCCTTATTAAAAATATTTGCAATCCTGCTGTTTCTATTGGTCAGCCTTTATCTGATTTTTACCCATTTTGTTTCACCAAACGGAACAGTAGCATCATTCAGCCATTTACTCGATGAAAATGCATTGTTCCCATTTGGATTATCTGGCTTTTTTGCAGGCTTCCAAATTGCGATATTTTCATTTATTGGGATTGAGTTGGTTGGAACAACAGCAGCTGAAACTAAAGACCCACACACATCGTTACCTCGCGCGATTAACTCAATTCCAATTCGTATCATGTTGTTTTATGTGGCAGCACTGGTCTGTGTCGTATCCGTGACATCATGGAGTCAAATCAGTACTGAGCAAAGTCCATTTGTACAGTTTTTTACTTTGATTGGTATTCCAGCAGCGGCAAGTTTAATGAACTTTGTGGTTGCGACTTCAGCCATGTCTTCTGCAAATAGTGGAATATTTGCCACCAGTCGGATGTTATATGGATTAGCCGTTGAAAAAGATGCTGCACCGCAGTTTGGAAAGTTAACAAAACGTAAAGTACCTAAAAATAGCTTGTTATTTTCGATGCTTCTTGTGGTCATAGGAACATCTATTCTCTTTATTGTGCCGAACGTGATGACTGCATTTACCATTGTTTCTACATTCGGTTCGATTTTAGTTATTTTTACCTTTGCATTGATTTTAATGGCGTATTTAAGTTATCGACGTAAAGATCCTGAATTACATGCACAATCGACTTATAAGATGCCATTCGGTATTTTTATGTCATGGGCAACGTTGATCTTTTTGGCTTTTAGTCTTGTGATCTTGGCACTGAATTATCAAACGCTCATCGCATTGGCTATTTCGCCGTTTTGGTTCCTAGGATTGTATTTCTTTTATACACGTCGTAAGAAACATAAAGTAGTTCTATAACTCTATGTTTGGTAAGTATAAATTTTTGAAAAGTATGTGTGAGATAGATGTTAAAATACGATGACAAATTTTAAACCTATTTAAGATTTATTCAATTCAATTTGTGATTGAATAAAGTTTTGAAATGTTAAAACCATTGCATCAAATTCAACCTCAACCTATATTAAAACTACGGTAGGTCGTACATAGACGCTACTATTACAGTTGGATGGATCAATGACAGCTTGTTGCGTTTAATCTAGATAAAGTTTCTAAAACAAACTAAATTTAGCGCTTAAACAATAAACCAGCACTAGCCCTCCAACCTAGAAAGCTCGCAGAAATGCGGGCTTTTTTAATGTCTATCATTCACTATTTTATGATCGAGACAATAAAAAATCACCCTAAGGTGATTTTCTAGATTTGATCAAAATATTGAAATACATTAAGCAGATTTAACTTGATCTAAAACAGTCGCAAGTAAATGATAAAGTTCTTGACGATTTTTGTTGGCAGATTCGACATCTTTCTTTTCTAAACGAATTGAATGACCGACCAAGGTTTTGTCGTGTACTAAAATATGCTGAGTTGAAAGCGGATCTTCTTTAATCACTAAAATACGTTCAGGTTCAATACTGCTTAGACCTTGAAGGCTTGCTTCTAAAGTGCCATGAAAGTTCGATAAAATGAGTGCAGTGCGATTAGGGGTTTTTGTAAAAAACTTTGGCATTGTTATTATCCAGTTTGAGTATTTATTGTCTGAATATACAATAACGCAAAATTATGTGCCAAAGTTTTGTTTTTTGTAAATAATTTTCCAATGCCTGTGAGCTGGACACTGATTTAAAGTACTTTTCACATATCTACAAGGCATAAAAAAAATCATGCTAAACATAGATGACTCATTTTAAAGTGACATCGACATCATAACGACGAAATTCTTTAATCAGGTTTTCTAAAATCTCTTGCCACATAGTCGTGTTAGGCTCAATCAAGACTTCTTTTTGAGCTGTACTGTCATAACATTCAATTTGTTCAATGTGCCATTGATGAGATGATGTTTGAGATTTATGAATGACAATACGACGTGGTTGTAAGCGATCATTCAAATGGCGAGGGAGGACATAGCTGATGGCAAGTTGGATATTATCCAGCTCTTCTTTGGCGCTCAAGTAAGTGATTAACCAATTGCCGATTTTGCTGAGTTGCATGGGATTGTCTAATGGATTGAATTCTAAAATTTGAGACATCTCGATCCCCATTACCAAAATAAAACTCTTTATGCGGAAATGTCTAAAAAGTTGCTATGCAGCTTAAGTATAAGAGATTGATTTAAATGTCTAATAGTATTTATCTATTTAAAATAAATTGTTTAATAATAAATGCTTATAATTTAAGGGTCGTATTTAATGATCTTATTTTTGTGCTTTTTGAGATGTAAAAAGTCTTAAATAACTTTGATTTAAAAGCTCAATTTAACGTTTACAACACTTAAGGCCTGAATCTTCATGCATGAATATACAGGCCCAATATTTTGCTATGTGAACAAAGCCTTTAAAGGGTAGTAATACTGGTATTTTCTAAGGCTTTTTTCAGGTAAGGATCTAGGTCATCTTGACGTAGTAACCAGTTTACATAGTCTGATGGAAGATCAACAATTTTAGTCCCACGATGCTTACCAAAATTGATTGAACGAGGAATGCGTGCATCTTCAGATGCTTCATACAGTTCTTCAATACTTTGAATATTTAATTTGTAGATGATATGC
Organism: Acinetobacter shaoyimingii; assembly: GCF_011578045.1. Lineage (NCBI taxonomy): Bacteria > Pseudomonadati > Pseudomonadota > Gammaproteobacteria > Moraxellales > Moraxellaceae > Acinetobacter > Acinetobacter shaoyimingii. The sequence continues at coordinate 2,392,391 of NZ_CP049801.1, read as the reverse complement.
ATCAAAATATTGGCCGTTAAAATAATATCAGCATCTGCACGATGTGCACCTTTGAGCATTTCACGGGCTTTTTCACTGCCTTTACTGATCATATAGATTAAAGCAGAAATGTTATGTGCTTCAGCATCTGGCCAAACAAGTCGAGCCAATGCTAAGGTACAAATGGCTTTGATATGAGAGGTATCAACGCCACATTCTTGAATGGCACGAATATCATAATCAATATTGTGACCGATGATGTAAACGGTTTCAGAAGGTAGGGTAAAGGTGCCAAAGTTAGGTTGACCCACCAAATCTGATTCTAAAATATGATGCACAGCCATTGCAGCATATGAAATTTTTTCATCGCCTATGCTATAGAGTTGATCAAACATTTTTTCACGATCAAGCGACAATTTACCGTCGTGAATTTCAATCGGCGCATAGGCAATTTCGATAGGAAGACCATTTAAGGTATGTGTTTCAGTATCTAAAATAATGGCTTGCATGGTCTATTCCAAAGGCAACAATCAGTTTTGGTTTAATCTATCATTTCCAAGTATTTTGGCACAGTTGAAAATGTTAAAAGTCTTTTAAATAGGTGACTTTTGCACAGATGTGATGTGTATATAATCTTGCTTTAATTGATCTGACGAAAGTAAACCTTTATAGAGATATAAGGGTAAGCCGTCTTCTTGATCAACCAATTTCATAGCAACTGTTCCATCGCGATATTCAAATATGGCGCATGGCAGCGCATCGCGATCGAGAATAAAAAATCGTTTTTGTTTGATGGCAATATCATAGTCGGTGAAAGTTTGTTTGAGTAATCTTAAAAATACACTCTCATTGGTATTGAGTTTATTGAGCTCACGAATACGATCACTATCTGTTTGATGTTGTGCTTTAAATTTTAGCCTATCTTGATATGTCATGGAGGCATTACGTGTTTTATGTGTTTGTGTAGATGTTTTTTCCTGTTTTAGACTTCTCACCCAATACCCCAAAGCAAAAGCGAACAAAAGTAAAATAATATTCATAGTGGAATTGTTTTTTATCTCAATGGTTTATCTATTATAAAACAAAAAATATCAGTGTAAAAAATTTTTGAATAACTGTTGGAATGCTTAGTTTTTGCACTTTCGGTAATAAACGGTTAATCTTAAGCTATATAAACAAAGATAGTGCTCAAAACGATAAAAACAGTGCTCTAAATGAACAAAATAGTACGCTAAATCTTTGTTGAATAAGTCATAACAATAGCAAAAAAGGATTTTATGATGAACGATATATACAAAAAATTATTACTGTCTATGAGTTTCGCTTTTTTATCTGCATGTGGAGGGGATGATAATAGTGGTGGTGGGGATGATAATGGACCAGAACCAATTGAAACTACTCCATTAAATAATATTGCTAATCCAGTTGTATTTACACAAAACTATCAGAATGATAACGATGATGATCTAAATGATGTCTCTGCTCAGCAAAAGCAACTTTTATATAGAATGTTGGGTGTGGATGGGGTGGAAACCATTGCCTCTACTTTGGTTTTTGTTCCTACAGCTGCTGCACCTACAGGCGGCTATAAAATAGTGGTTTGGGCGCATGGCACGACCGGTGTTGGTGATGGTTGTGCACCAAGTGTACAAGGTCTAGGTGATACCGCCACAGATGTTGTAGAAGCGCTATTAAATGCAGGATATGTTGTCGTTGCACCAGACTATGAAGGTCTTGGCACAGCTGGTAGTCATCCTTTTTTGAACTTAAAAAGTGAAGCATTTTCAATTACTGATGCTGTGGTTGCTGCACGGGATTATTTGAGTAAACAAGGATTGCAAGTCTCAACCCAATGGGCAACGGTTGAACATTCGCAAGGGGGGCATGCGGCTTTAGGCGCAGCGCAATATGCTGAACGAGCTCAACTCGACTATAAAGGTACGATTGCATTTGCACCAGCGTCTAATTTGCACACCATTTTGCAAGCTGGTGAGGCGAGAGCAGCTGCAGTAAATCCTAATAGTCAATGGCCAATTTATGCTCAGTTAGATACATTTACAACGCTGGCTGTCGCGGGTATGCAAGGTTATAGTTTCTCAGTAGATTACAGCCAAGTGTTTAAATCTGACTTAGCGACTGTGGCACCTAAAGCGGAAACAGAATGCTTAACTGCTCTGGGTACGTCGATAAGTATCCCAATGTATTCTCATATATCAAATCCAGATAATGAAAACTTCAGTAATTATGGGCGTCTACAAGATAATTTTGCAGAAATTCCTACAATTAAAAAATTCTTAGAGAAGGACTCTCAACCATTACTCGTTCCAATAACAACGCCTATTTACATTTATCAAGGCACTGATGATCCTACTGTACCAAAATTTGTCACAGATATGTTGGTGAATACTGCGGGAAATTTGGGAAATAACATTATATATAAAACAGACAGCGCTCTTGATCCAAATTATTGGGATCATGATACGGTCGTTTCAGAAAACCTTACTTCCTTCTTAGCAGATATTTCAACTCTTTTTCAAAATTAAACACTTAATTTGACTTAAATCGTTCAGTTTGTTTTTAGACTGAACGATTTTTATTTAAAACTGAACAAACTTCATTCTCGAAATTGATAAACTTCATGCTACAATGTGCGCCAATCTTAGCACGGCTTAAAAGCCCTAAATTTAATAGGACCTCGCTAATGTTTGCCAATATCTCAATTGCCGAATTTGATCCGGAAATCGCAAAAGCAATCTCTCAAGAAGATGCTCGCCAAGAAGCTCATATTGAGTTAATTGCTTCTGAAAACTACTGTTCACCAGCAGTGATGGAAGCTCAAGGTTCAAAACTAACTAACAAATATGCTGAAGGCTACCCAGGCAAACGCTACTACGGCGGTTGTGAATATGTAGACGTGATTGAACAACTTGCTATTGACCGTGCTAAAGAACTCTTTGGTGCTGACTATGCAAACGTACAACCACATGCAGGTTCTCAAGCTAACTCTGCGGTTTACTTAGCTTTACTTAACCCTGGTGATACAGTGTTGGGTATGAGCTTGGCTCACGGTGGTCACTTGACTCACGGTGCAAAAGTAAGCTTCTCAGGTAAAACATATAACGCTGTTCAATACGGTTTAAACCCTGAAACGGGCGAAATCGACTACGAAGAAGTTGAACGTTTAGCAGAAGAACACAAGCCAAAAATGATCGTGGCTGGTTTCTCTGCGTATAGCCAAATTGTAGATTGGCAACGTTTCCGTGACATCGCGGATAAAGTTGGAGCTTACCTGTTCGTAGACATGGCTCACGTAGCAGGTTTAGTTGCTGCTGGTGTTTACCCGAGCCCAGTGCAAATTGCTGACGTAACGACGACTACGACGCATAAAACACTTCGTGGTCCACGTTCAGGTCTTATTCTTGCGAAAGCAAACGAAGAGATTGAGAAAAAACTTCAATCTGCAGTATTCCCAGGTAACCAAGGTGGTCCATTGGTTCACGCAGTTGCGGCGAAAGCAATTTGCTTTAAAGAAGCAATGGCACCTGAATACAAAACTTACCAACAACAAGTGGTTAAGAATGCTCAAGCAATGGCTGAAGTTTTAATCGCTCGTGGTTATGAAGTTGTTTCTGGTGGTACAAAGAACCATTTATTCCTATTGTCTTTAATCAAACAAGACATTACAGGTAAAGAAGCTGATGCTTGGTTAGGTGCTGCTCACATTACTGTGAACAAAAACTCTGTACCGAACGATCCACGTTCTCCGTTTGTCACTTCAGGTATCCGTATTGGTACACCTGCTGTAACTACACGTGGTTTCGGTGAAGCAGAAGTTCGTGATCTTGCAGGTTGGATCGCAGATATTCTTGATGCGAAAGGTGATGAAGCAGTGATTAATGCAGTGAAAGCGAAAGTTGAAACTGTATGCGCTAAATTCCCTGTATACGCTCAATAATCAAATTTTGCTTTGATGTTAAAAAGCCCTCTGTGTAGAGGGCTTTTTTATGATCATTCCAAATGGATTGATTCATTATTCGAAAAGTTAAGCTGTTTTTGTACCCGTATGTACAGTGTGAATTAAATCTGAAATGTCATAACCTAGACTTTGAGCATAAGCTAAGTATTCCTGCTTGGTTGCTTCATCTAAAGTCACATCACGATGCAAAATCCATAAATATTTTAAATTCGGTTCACCAACCAAAGCGGTTTGATAGTTTGCATCAATTTTTAACACCCAGTAATCACCTTTGGTAAAGGGAATCCAGCGAAAACCTTCAGGTAAAAAACTTACTTCAAGTTTCGCATTTGGACCATCAATCACGGTGGCTTCACCAATTGATTCATCGACTTGCTTATTTTCATCTAGGCAGCGGTTTTGTACACGAATTTTACCATCATCATTCATTGAGTAGACTGCTGAAACATCGGTGCTGTCCTCAGGTTGATGTTTCATAGGAAGACGTGCGATTTCATACCATGTGCCAAGATAGCGATTTAAATTAAAATTAGAAACGGTGGGGATATTTGACATGTTTTATTCCTTATTATGTCTAAGATACGATGTATCAAGATAGAAACGAAATAAAAATATTATGTGGTTTTATTATGCTCATGAATAGATAAGGTTTGTAGGCTTATTTTATATAAACAGTAAAACTAATTTATTTATTTTTATTGATTTATTCAAAAAGGATCGCTGTAATTGAGTGGTGTTTCATACTAAATGAATAAAACTGCTAGAACTTATTTATAAACCATTATGTGAAAAGGTATATGAAGTGGTCATAAAAAAACCTCCAAGATCTGGAGGCTGAATGAGCATGGTGATAAAAATTTAAATCGCCAAGACGGGCACATTTTGTATGAATGATTGTGGGTAACTCAGGCGCTTTGGTTTGTAGTTATTTTTCCAAAATTGAGCATCTTTAGGTTTATCTTTCTCAATATCCTCAATGGCTTTAAAGAATGTAGGCATTGCATGATAAATTTGTGTAATATTACGATCGGTCTCAGCATCACTCGCTTGAAAATAAGGCTGTAAAATACAGAACCCACGATAGTCAAATGTTGAATAATAGGGAATAACCAATTGAATATTCATATGATGTTCACCATAGTTTCGAATATGCAATGAAATGGCATCAACCCGAATTTGTGGTAAACAAGCGTACATCTCGTACCCAAGTACATTGAGTTGAAGTTGATCTGGGTTTTGATCTAAGCGCGATAAGAGTGTTGATAGTTCAGCATCTGGATGGCTATGAAATGTATTCCCATCTGGAAAACTCGTCGGAATCAATGTTTCATCTGGTGACTGGCGTGGTAAGACGCCATGAATTTTCATCAATAAAAAATGCGCTAAAATAGCAGCCTGTTGTAACGCCCGATCATAAGGGGTAATGGTAATTGAAGACTGCGTGGTTGATTGTGCTAGATAAATTGGATTTGCAACTGGTTTGATTTTTTCAATAATTGAATGTGCAAATTCTATAGAACTGGTCTCAATTTTTGGAGCAAAAAGAAAATCACTGATATGTTGAGAGATAAAAAAGAACCCACTATCTATTTGCGCAATGCGACAGGTTCCAATTTGTTCAGGTATAGCTTGTTCAACCATTTGACTCACTTGTTGCGAGCTGTACCAACGCAGAGCACAGCCACACTCCTGAGCGATCACTCGTCCTAAATAGCCTGCTAAATATAAAATAAAGCAAAAATGTTTAGGTTCAGAAAGAAATTGAGCCGGTGATTGAATATATTGAGTTCGAATTTCACGCATCAGCTCGTCCAATCTCACCAAACTTTCAAGACTGTAATCCAGATTTGATGCACGCACCATCGGTTCAAAAGCCGTCTCACAAAACAGTGCATAACCTTTTTGATAGATGGTCTGCATATTGTGCATTTCTTCACTATGCATTTGCGTATCATTAATTTTAAGAATTTGATTATTAATGATTAAATTTTCGATTTCTTGACTAATTTTAATGGAATGCTCATCTGAACAAAAATGCTTAACCACATAAAATAAAGGGAGCGTAATTTGGTTATTGCAGTTAATGCCATATTGATGAATAAAATCATTCGGTTTGTCTTTAAAGCTTTGAAACACTTGGTGCATTTCTGCGTAGCTTTGCCAATTTTCTGGTTGACCGAGTTTATAGCAGATAAATTGACCCATATAACTGGCAATCAGTTTGATGGTATTGCATTTTAAAGGATCTTCAATAAAGTTTGCATCCAGTTTTCCAACCTGTTTTTTAAATGCATCAAACATTTGATCCAAACGTTTGAAACTCTCGAAAGTATTGTTGAAGTTTACAGTTTTTAGTGCACTAGCAATGAAAAACTCATGTTGATGCTCACCAGATTCAAACTTCTGACGTAAATTCTGCATGATTTGAGTACTATTTAAATTGAGTTCTTGGTGCATGGTATTGTTAAATCTCATTTTTTTAAAATTATGTCGTTATACATATATATAAAATTAAGGGATAAGTATAGTTGTGTTTCTCTAAAATGTTGATGTAGAAATTGTTATAAATATTTGTGTTCCTTCATCTTTATTTACTCTGCAGCAGGTGTTCTATATTTTGTTGTTAGTTACGATTCAAGTGGGGTGTTTACAGCTACACGGTGAATGGAAAATTCATAAAATTTGAGCGTCAACAGCGCATTCAACTTGCGCCGTGTGATTGAGCAAGAGGGGATGGTACAAAATAGTCAGTGCAAAATTTTTTCAAATTAAGCCAAGAGATGTTCGCCAATATGTTTTGTGTTTCGAGGCAGACGCTCAATAAGCATTTGCAAGGACTATTCAAACCAAATGTATTGCAATGGAAGCAAGGCTATATTGAAATCTTTGATTATGAAAAATTAATCCATATCGGTGAATTAGATTGAGTTTGCAAGAACATAGTGATAATAAAAAACCCAGACAAACTGGGTGTATTTTGAATGATTTTAGTGATTTGTTGTTGCTTCACTTACATATTTTTTTAAATATTTCTCTCGAATCTCTGTACGTTGTTCAGCACTGGTTGCTTTGAGCATTTTCTGACGCATTTCATTGCGTTCAGTGGTACTCATTTGTTGCCATGCTTCGCGCATTTGTAATTTTTCTTGCTCTGGAAGTTGTGTAAACCAATCCATACGTTGCTGTAATACGGTACTTTGATCTTCAGGAATTTCCTTAAGATTTTGATAACGTTTAATCAGGGCGCGTTGTTCGTCTTCAGATAAAGCATCCCATGCATCATTAACTTGATTGTTGCTGTCTTTAGAAAAAATCCAAAAACGTTCGTACCCTGCAAAGCTGGTTTGCAATAAACTTAAGGCACAAAATGCCAAGGCTATATGTTTAGCTGCCATGTGCAACTTTATCCTCACCAAAAACAGAAAGCATCTCTAAATCTTCCATCATTTGCGGTGAAAGTTTAGGATTGACCACCATTTGTTGTTGATCTTGTTTATCATTGAAATCAACAGCATTTGGTAGTATCACGAAACCCGTAATTGCTGCAGCCAATGCAAAACCTGTCATTTTCCATGAGCTGAAACGTGACATAAATGGCTTAGCATGAATTTCTTCTAAGACATGATCCATCACCACGGCTTTATTTCTGTGGTGAACAGCTAAATGATCAAGCTTGGATGTAAGTTGTTTTGCGAAGTCATCATTCTTCATCAGATGATCCTCCCATGTTTGGATTTAAATGAGAGAGTGAATTTCTTAAACCCTGTATTGCTCGATGATAATGTGTTTTAACACTACCTTCTGAGCAATCCATAATTTGTGCTGTGGTTTGGGTATCAAACCCTTCCCATGCGCGAAGCATGAATGCTTGTTGTTGTCTTACAGGTAATTTAGAAATTGCCTCTTGGATTTCTTCTACAGCGAGTTCTTGCGATAAAAATTGTAATGGATTTGGCGTACTTTCATCCACGATATCCATGACTTCATCATCATCGCTGTCGTGATCTGCTTTTTTAAACAGTGAAAATGGGAAAGCACGGCGTGATTCTTTTCGACGCCAATCTTGTAATTTGTTATTTAGAATAGTGTAAAACAGGGGATACCACTCATCGGTGGATTTGTCTGCATAGGACTTATACAAAGAAATAAATGCTTCTTGAACCAAGTCCATGGCTATCCCATTATGACCTTGGGTTGCACTTTCCATCATCACTAAGGCACGACCTGTCACATCACGCATGAAAAATTTCAGGCGTTGTTCTGCAGTACTTACCAAAGTACCGGCATCTTCAGACTGTGACTTTTTTGGTGCTAAATCCATAGAGATGGAAAATCCCGTCATTGGGCACCCACCATTATTCTAAAATCGTTACTTATATAACGTTAAAAGATAATGATAGGTTGACAATTTAAGCAACTATTTTTTAGCAGTTTAAATGATTTTGTAAGCAGAGGTATACTTGTTAATATAAATTAACGAATCAAATGCGTTGACGCACCATCTCAAAAACGCAGATAGAACCTGCAATGGCAACGTTTAACGACTCTTGTCCACCGGGTTGCGGTATTGAAATCGCAGCAGCATTGGCAAGAGCATATTCAGATACGCCTTGACCTTCATTGCCAAGCACCCAAACGCAAGGTTGGGTCAAATCTTTGCTATATAAACTTTCAGATTCGTGTGAACTGGTCACATAAATTGGAATTGAAAACTTCTCTAAAACATCTTCAATAGCGATATTTTCATAGGTACTTAAAGAAAAATGTGCACCCATGCCTGCACGTAAAACACGTGGCGACCATAAAGAAGCTGAACCTTTGGTCGAGACAACTTGTTGAATGCCCGCAGCTGCAGCAGAACGAAGCAGTGTGCCTACATTGCCTGGGTCTTGGATATTTTCCAAAACCAAAGTGTCTTTAGAGAAATCTAAAGATTGGCTTGAAGATGGAATATCGACCACTGCAAGGCACGCAAGTGTTGTACCTAAAGTACTTAAATCTTTATAAAGGCTTTCACTGATAATGAAGACTGTGCCTGCGTATTGTTCCGCAATTTTGTCAAAGTCAGCATGTTCGATGGCTTGTTCAGTGGTAAAAATAGAGGTAATTTGACGTTTCTTTTCTAACCATGCAAGACAAAGGTGTGTGCCTTCAAGCACAGTTTGACCTTGTTTTTTACGGTAAGTATTTTGCTCAATTAATCCACGTAAGTGTTTAATTTTTGGGTTATCTTTTGATTCGAGATAAATCATTGCCATGGAGTAATATATCCATGGAAGTTGAAGCGAGGTTCAACTTCCATTGTAAATGTAAAATTTAAATTAGATGTTGTGGTAAGAAGTGACAAGGTCTACTTCATTTTTAGAACCAATCACTACAGGTACACGTTGATGGAGTTCTGTAGGTTGGATCTCTAAAATACGTACACGACCTGTGGTTGAAGCGCCACCTGCTTGTTCCATGAGCATGCTCATAGGGTTTGCTTCATACATTAAGCGTAAACGACCTGCTTTTTTAGGATCTTTAGTGTCATATGGATACAAGAAGATACCGCTACGGCAAAGAATGCGGTGAATATCACCCACCATACATGCAACCCAACGCATGTTGAAATCTTTTTCACGTACAGATGTTTTGCCTGCTTGTAATTCGTCGATATAACGTTTTACTGGCGCTTCCCAATGACGAGCGTTTGAAGCATTAATCGCATATTCTTTCGTATCAGCAGCGACTTGGATATTTTCTGATGTGAGTAAGAATTCTTTAGATTCAGGATCAAACGTGAAGAAGATTGTTCCAGCGCCTACAGTTAAAGCCATCATGGTTGATGGACCATAAAGCACATAACCCGCAGCTACTTGCTCAGTACCTGCTTGCATAAAATCTTTGGCTTGAGTCACTGCATTTTTTGCAGGCAAGATTGAGAAAATGGTACCCACGCACATGTTAATGTCGATGTTGCTTGAACCATCAAGCGGATCGAACAATACAAGATATTTGCCATTTTCTTGAGCAGGGGTGAATTCGTCTAATTCTTCAGAAGCCAAACCACCGACATTGGCGTTGTTTTTCAATGCATCAATCAAATAGTCATTTGAAATCACATCGAGTTTTTTCTGTTCTTCGCCTTGAACATTTTCATGTTGCGCACTACCTAAAACACCAGCTAAAGCACCTTTTTGTAAAAGCTGATCGATGTCTTTACATGTTTTTGCAATGGTTTCAATGACATTCGATAATTCAGGTGTAAGATTCCCTTGCTGTTGTTGTAAGTATTGGGAGAGGGTGCGGTAAGACATAGCAAAATGCTCCAGAAAGCAGTCAAGATATAACAAAATTTGAATGGGTCTATTTTAGAGAGTTCAGCTCAAAATAGAAACCTTAATTGAGTATTGTAAAGAATTCTGCTTGAAAGAGTTGTAGAACATGCTATTTTGATACTAAGAATAAAATGTTATACAACACATCGATGTATAAGGAGAACGAAAATGACCGTACAAAAGTTTGAAGCGACTCCAACGCCGAATGAAGCGATTAATCTAGATAGTATTACGAAAGACTCTTCCAATGAAGCGTGGAAGCAATACGAGTCCAAGCCTGAATATAAAAAGTTTAATAAGCATGACATGATTGAAGCCATGCAACATCCCATGCCGAAAGACGGTGATGCATAAGCAATAAAAAAGCGCCCATTCACAATGAGCGCTTTTTTTAGCACTGGATTATTTTAAGCACATTGTGTTGTGGACAATCTGAAAAAAATAATCAGCCAGCCAATTACTTAAGTAATGGTGGAACAGCTTCGTAGTTTAATTCAACACGGCGGTTTTCTTTGTAAGCTGCTTCGTCATGACCTGCATTTACTGGCATTTCTTTACCGTAACTTACAGCTTCAAGTTGAGTTGCATTTACACCATTCGTGATTAAGTAGCTTTGAACTGCTTTAGCACGACGCTCACCTAGCGCCATGTTGTACTCACGCGTACCGCGCTCATCTGTATGACCTGTCAAAGCGATTTTAGAATTCGCATTTGCCAATAAGAATTGAGCATGTGCTTGAAGTGTTTGATAATCTTCATTCGTTAAATCACTGCTGTCATAGTCAAAGTGAACAACACGTTTAGCCAAGAACGCTTTGTTTGCTTCAGTCACACCTTTAGCAGATGCGCCATTTAAGCTTTGTGCATCTAGTGCTGCATCTTCACTTAGACCAGTTGTATCTACAGTAGATGCAGTTGTTGGTGCAGTTGCAGTCGTTGTTGTAGTCGCAGGCTTACGGCTAGCACAACCTGTCATAACAATGCTAAGCGCAAGAAGCGGTAACGCTAGAGTTTTGATGGCTTTCATGTTTTTCTCCATTGAAAAATTGATGAGATTATTTTGGGGCCCAAGCAGGTTCTCGGACTTCACCTTGCTCACTTGGTAGATTCATACGGAATCTGCCATCAGTCGACATAATCGACAATAGTCCACGGTTGTTTTCACGCGTTGCGTAAACCACCATTTGACCATTAGGAGAGAAGCTTGGAGATTCATCCAAACTTGTTGGGGTCAAAATATTGGTAATACCTGTGGAAATTTCTTGAATCGCGACTTTGTAGTTGCTGCCTGATGGACGATGTACTAAAGCGACATATTTACCATCTGCACTGAGCGTGCCACGTGCATTAAATGCACCACGGAAAGTGAGACGTTTTGTCGTACTATCTGCAAAAGAATATTTATAAATCTGTGCAGAACCACCACGATCAGAAGTAAAGATAAATCCTTTACCATCAGGAGTATAGCGCGCTTCAGTGTCAATCGCAGAATCATTGGTCATGCGTTTGACTTGGCGAGTCTCTAAATCCATTTGGTAGATTTCAGGGTTATCATGCATAGAAGCTGTAAATAACATGCTCTTGCCATCTGGAGAGAAGCTTGGTGCACCATTTAAACCACGGAAAGCGGCCAATTTTTCACGTTGACCCGTAGCTAAGTCTTGTACATAAATGGCAGGACGTTTGGTCTCAAACGATACATAAGCAATTTTCTTACCATCTGGCGTCCAAGCAGGCGAGAGAATTGGGTATTTTGAGCTGAGTACGGTTTTCGGTCTTTCGCCATCTGTATCTGCAATTTGAAGCGTGTACCGTTGTGCTGGAGTTGCAGCATTACGGAGTACATAAGCAATACGACCACTAAAATCGCCTGCAATACCTGTCAATGCTTGATAGATTGCATCACTAATCATATGACCTGCAGAACGCACACGAGATGCAGGTACAGTCAATAATTCATTCAGTAGATATTTTTGTTTTTCGACATCATAAAGTTGATAGTGTACTGCAAGAGAGCCATCTGCATTGGTTTTGATGTCACCTGTAACCACATAAGGCACACCAGCAGCTTTCCAAGCATCTGCATTGGCATTGTTGATTGTTGCTGATGCTGGAAGATTTTTAGATGCGCTACTAAAACGACCTGAACGATTAAGATCATTTTCTACGATTGGATAAAGTGCATTGTCATTATTGAATGGCACAATTGCAATTTTAGGAGCTTGTTCTGGTGCTTTTGCAATTTCTAAATGAAGCTGGGCATAAGAGGTAGTCACAATTGCAGGACTAAGCGCTGCAAGAATAGCGATACCTAAAAAATGTTTTGTGGTCATTTTCATTGGACTCGATGTACTCAATGTAGTGGTTTTTAATTCATACTAGCTTTTTAGCATAAAGACATGATTTTAATCTATAACAAGCATGTAATTCATGGTGTGTTTGCATGATAAATCACCCTAATCAATTTAGGTGATTTATATGAAATGGTAAAGTGTAATCATTTGAATAAAATTTAAGTTGCAATAAATATTTAAAATGTCGATATACAATAACCATGATAGAAAAGAAAATGAAAATTTAGGCATAAAGAGGTCAAACCCTATACGAATATAGGGTTTGTTTGAACAGATTATTTGACGGTGAATGAGGCTGTAAATGTACGTGCCTGACTACGTGCATCAGGATCTGATGGCATCGGATAGGGGGCAGCAGAACGAACGGCTTGTTCAACGCTGGCTTTGACATCTGGATCTGTCGCATTGACAACCACAGAAGCCACGCCACCACTTTCCGTTAAGGTCACACGTGCAGATGCTTTTTGCCCAGAAGAATTGGCAGGCATACGCCATGCATTTTTAACTTTGTTTTCAAAGTCACGTTTTGCAGAAGAAGCAATTTTCTTCGCTTCAGCTTTTTTTGCAGCAGCAGCTTCTTTTGCCTTATCTGCAGCAGATGCCTTTTCAGCTTCGAGTTCACGCTCTAAATCAGCTTTACGTTTTGCATCAGCTTCAGATTTGGCTTTTGCCTTCGCATCGGCATCAGCTTTTGCTTTTGCATCGGCTTTGGCTTTGGCATTTGCATCAGCTTTACGTTTGGCTTCGGCTTCCGCCTTGGCTTTAGCATTTGCATCGGCTTTACGTTTGGCTTCGGCTTCCGCCTTGGCTTTAGCATTCGCATCAGCTTTACGTTTCGCTTCGGCATCCGCCTTGGCTTTAGCATTTGCATCGGCTTCCGCCTTGGCTTTAGTATTTGCTTCAGCTTTACGTTTAGCTTCGGCTTCCGCCTTGGCTTTAGCATTTGCATCGGCTTTACGTTTTGCTTCGGCTTCCGCCTTGGCTTTAGTATTTGCTTCAGCTTTACGTTTCGCTTCGGCTTCCGCCTTGGCTTTAGCATTCGCATCAGCTTTACGTTTCGCTTCGGCTTCTGCCTTAGCTTTTGCATTTGCCTCAGCTTGAGCTTTAGCTGCGGCTTCTGCTTTCGCCTTGTTGGAAGCATCGGCTTTTGCTTGACGTGCTTTTTCAGCAGCTTCCGCTTTGGCTAAAGCTGCTGCTTGAGCAGCCTTTTGAGCGGCAAGTTTTTCAGCTTCCGCTTTTTTATTTGCTTCAGCCGCTTTTTGAGCCTCTTTTTGTTGATCGACTTTCGGTAAAACAGGCGGAGTTGGCGCTGTCACTGGAATTTCAGGTGCATCCACAACCGGTTCATTGGTTTGTTGAATCTGCTCTTGAACATTGGTATCTGCTGTTTCAGTCGCATCAGTTTCAATCATTGGTTTTGGATCAACCAAATCTTCAGGTTTGACTAAAACCGTTTTAATTTGTTTTGGTGGTTCAGGAGGGCGCGTAATGCCTAAAAAAATTAAGCCCGTAAGTGCAACCACATGCACAGCAACAGTGAAACCAAGTGCAATCTTGTTTTCTCTGGATTGTGGCTTCTTCATATGATTCATCGCTTACTTAACAGACTCAGTGAGTAATCCAACTTGGGTGAGTCCTGCATCTTGAAGTGTTGACATCAGTTTCATCACTTCGCCATATGGACGAGTTTCACTGCCGTTAATTAACACACTAAGTTGTTTATTGTTTTCCTGAGCTTTGTTTTGAGCTTCAGTGAGAACTTGCTCTAATTCCTCAAGTTCCATCACATCATTTTTGTGCTGAGCATCTTCAAGTTTAATGGTGCCATCTGCTTCTAAAGTGACAATGGCAGGACGATCTTCAGAAACAATTGGATTGTTATTTGCCTGAGGTAAATCAACTTTTACACCTGTGGTGATCATAGGTGCTGTCACCATAAAGATCACCAGTAACACCAACATCACGTCGATATAGGGTACGACATTCATGTCACTTTTTAATGGTTTTTTAATACGCTCAAAGCGTCCAGAACGTTGAATCGCCATGATTATTCAGCTTCCTGTGTAGATCCCACAGACTGACGTTGTAATAGCGCCACCATTTCTTCTGAAAATAAAGCACGGTCTGAATAAACTTGTTCACCCTTGGCTGTGTAATGGTTAAATGCCAATACAGCAGGTATCGCAGCAAAAAGACCAATCGCTGTTGCGACTAATGCTTCTGCAATACCTGGAGCAACTGTGCCTAAAGTCACTTGTTCCACTTGTGCTAGACCAATAAAGGCATTCATGATGCCCCAAACTGTACCAAATAAACCAATATAAGGGGCAACTGAACCAATACTTGCAAGTGTACCTAAGCCTTGTTCCATTTGACCTTGGTCACGACTTAAACCTACACGTAAAATACGTTCAGTGCCGTCAATGGTTTGTTCAGTGTGTGCTTTAGTTTTTTTGAGTTTTAAAAATTCGCCCATGCCGTGATAGAAAATATCTTCTAATCCTTCACGTTTAGAATTGACTTGAGCATTGTTGTAGAGGGTATTGAGTTCTGCACCTGACCAGAAAACTTTCTGGAAGTGTTCATCACCTTGTTTGGCTTTTTTAAAGGTCATATGTAACTTGGCAATCAGGTACCAACTCAAGAGAGAGGCCAAGACCAGAATAAGCATGACCAATTGAACTACAGGACTTGCTTGTAAGATTAAATCTGAAATATGAAGTGAAGATTCTAGTTGTGTTGCCATAGTTACATGTGCCAAAAGTGTTTATTCGTGAGCTAATTCCCTTTGAATGAGATCACGTATTTCATCAGGAATTCTTAGTGGTCGCATGGCTGAACTAATACATGCCAATTCGACCTCGCCAGAAGCAAGCATGATTTCACCACGATAAATATTTTGTTGCAATACAAAAGATGTGGCTTTACACGAAACTACACTCGCTGTAACAGTAATTAAGTCATCCATCATGATTGGACGTGAATATTTCAGCGCAATTTTATGTACAACGAAGTTGTAGTCTTTTTGGTGCCAGTAATGTGAAATGCCTGAAGCGCGTAGCCATTCTGTACGGGCACGTTCCATAAAACGTATGTGATTGGCGTGATAGACAATACCTCCTGCATCGGTATCTTCTATATAAACCCGAATTTGAAATTCAAATTTGTTCGCCATGTTCATGTTCCATTTGCTGGTTAATGCTGTATTGAGGTTAAAGCGGATGTTCAGAATATGATTTTTTCGCTTCATTATCCTGAGGTCAAGCACTTTAAAGCGTTGAAGTTTATCACTCTGAAGTTTCAGTCCAATGGCACAAGGTTTCAATTGTTATTGAGCAATTGCCTATGCATGAAGCCATGACATTATGACTCATGATGTTCAATGCAATACTTTTAAGTTGCAAAATAATGTGTTTAGCTGTCTCTGATTTTAGATTAAAATTATTGTAAATATATCATTTTATTTAATTTTTTGAGGTGGGGATGGTTGATATAGATAAGCATGATGGTCAGGATGTGATGATTCAACTGCCATGGGTTGTGCCTATCCAACCAACGGTGAGTACGCATATCGTTGCTGAAACCAATCAATCAAGAGTTCCATTGGATTTAAATGTGAGTTCGACGGATTGGCTTGTTGCTGGATCAATTATTGTTTCGGGATTAATTAGTGTATTAGGATTTTTTACAACCATTTATGTAGTTAGAAAATCCACTCAAGAAAATATATTTTCAAATCAAAATTTAATTAAATCTCAGATAGAAATAAAGGTTGCAGAACTTAGAATATTAAGTGGTGATCATAAATTAGCTAAATTTAGAGATTCAATTTCTCATTACTACCAAGTTGGAATGGAGTTTAATAATCAATGTATTACTTCAATTGAGGTTATTTATCACCTCAATAAATTAAATGAAATTGAGAATATCAGAGATAAAATTAAATCAAAATATTTTCATTTATGCTCAGCTGCTCATGGGGTATTTGTATATTTTGATTTTAAAAATGAAAATGATAAATTTTTAAAAGACGAATTATTTCAAATTATGAAACTAGCTTGGAGCTTCTATTCAGAACTGGGTATAGATGAAAAAAAAAGTTCAGAGACCTTAGATAAAATAGCCAAAAAATTTGGTAATTCACAAATGAACTTGAACCAATTTATCAAGGAGAAAGAAAAATGCCTATATGCTTGGCAGGACATATAGGCCTTGATATTTTATTTAGGCTCAGGTGGTGTCATCCCAAACTGTAAATACGCCATATTGGTAGCAATACGTCCACGTGCAGTTCGCATCACATAACCTTGTTGAATCAAATAAGGCTCAATCACATCTTCAAGTGTGCCTGAGTCTTCCGCCATAGCCGCAGCTAAAGCTTCAACACCCGCAGGACCACCATCAAAACGCTCAAGCAACATGCTTAAATAACGACGGTCTAAAGTATCTAAACCATCTTTATCAACATTGAGCATATCCAGTGCTCGTTGTGCCATGTCTTGTGTTACTTCACCAGTGCCTTTGACTTGTGCGTAGTCACGTACTCGACGTAACAAGCGATTGGCAATACGTGGTGTACCACGTGCACGACGAGCAATTTCTTGAGCACCGTCCGCTGTCATCGGTACATCCATGAGACTGGCAGAACGTGACACAATATGAGTTAAGTCTTCAACTGAATAAAACTCTAAACGTTGCACAATACCGAAACGATCACGAAGTGGTGAAGTCAGCAAACCTGCACGAGTTGTTGCGGCAACCAGTGTAAATGGCGGCAAATCGAGTTTAATGGAACGTGCGCCAGGTCCTTCACCAATCATGATGTCGAGCTGGTAATCTTCCATGGCTGGGTAGAGGATTTCTTCGATCACAGGTGAAAGGCGGTGGATTTCATCAATGAACAGCACATCGCCTTCTTCGAGGTTGGTCAGCATGGCAGCCAAATCACCTGCACGTTCTAAGACGGGACCAGAAGTTGATTTTAGGTTGCCACCCATTTCACGAGCAATGATGTTAGCAAGTGTGGTTTTACCGAGACCGGGAGGACCAAAAATTAAAGTATGGTCAAGTGCTTCACCACGACCTCGTGCCGCACCAATGAAGATTTCCATTTGTTCACGGACTACAGGTTGCCCGATGTAGTCATCAAGCGACGTTGGTCGAATGGCACGATCAAAGTGATCTTCGGGTTTTTCAGAACCACTGATTATACGGTCTTGCATAAAGCTTAATTACCAATATTGTGAAGATCTTCAATGTTTGTTTTCATACAGCCATAATGATAGATCTTAATTCTTAAACTTTCGCGTAGGCGATAACTTACTTTTGACAGGGCAAAAGTAACAAAACCCTTTGCAGAAATAATGGCACATCCTATGCCATCTTTCTGCGGCAGCATCCATGCTGCCCATCAACTGATCTCATACTTATAGATACTTATAAATATGGGGTTAAATCATTACTTATTCATCGACTTGAGTGCAGCACGGATAATGTCAGATGCTTCAGTGTAGTCGGCTTTGACTGCATTAATCAATTTTTGTGCTTCAGCAGGTTTATAACCGAGTGATTGCAAAGCGGCTTCAGCTTCAGCCACTGCCGAGTTGCCTGTAAATTGAATTTGTTCAGTGGTTGAGTTGCTATGTGTTGCCCCAGCAGACATGGCTTTAAAACGATCACGGAGTTCAATCATCAGACGTTCAGCGGTTTTTTTGCCGACACCTGGGACTTTAACCAAAGTGTTCACATCTTCATGTTCGACGGTGTGAATCAGCATTTCAACACTTAAGGTAGAAAGAATGCCGAGTGCCATTTTCGGACCCACGCCATTGACTTTGAGCAGGGTACGGAAAATGGTTTTTTCACGTGCATCAATAAAGCCATAAAGAAGTTGGGCATCTTCACGTACAGCTAAATGCGTCCATAGCGTTACTTTTTGACCTTTTTGCAGTTGGCAAAATGTTGAAAGTGGTGTGTCAATTTCATAGCCTACACCGTTGACATTTAAAACCACGGTAGGTGCTTCTAAAGCAAGGACTTCACCAATAAGACATCCGATCATTAAACTTATTCACTTCTTTGTTGATGGTTGAATATTAGAGATAAATTGAAACGATGGCAAAAGAGATTTAGAGCAAAGAGAATAAACCACAATCTTCTTTACTTGGAATAAATTCAATAATCCAATAATTTTGCTCATCTTTGTATTGTGTCGAAATGCAACTCTGATCTCCGGTTATTTGATGCTTGAACTGAATAAAATAAGGATTATCTTGCCTAATCCAATGGTTCTCTTCATATTTCGGGATATAGCGTAAATAAAGATCATGTCGACTTAATTGCGATTCAGGTATATGAATCGCAAAGCGTATGGCTCCAGATTTAAACCACGAGAAATGAATCCATTCAGGATTCTCTATTTGTTCTGCAAATATAACTTTTGCTTCATCACTAAGTCGTAAGGCAGACGACGGTAGTTTTTCTAAACGCTGATCTAGGGTCTTTACGGCTATAGGTTTTGAATGCTTAATATTAATTTTGGTGAGAAAAGTGAAGATCAGGATTAATACTAAAGCTAAAACTGCAATGTAAATATATTGAATCAAGTCTACATTCGGTTCATCTTTTTTCACTATATATTCCTAATTTAAATATTAACTTCTATAAAAATCCCACCTTATTACCCTGTAATTCCTGCGCCAAATTATAGGCCTGATGATCTGAAAATTTAGAAATAATGTCTAAAACTTGCATGATGTTTTCATAATGATCATCACTAAATCTCGCGCCAAAACCAGTCAATATCGTCATTAAACGACCTTCTTTAAAACTGTTGACTTTATTCGGCGTGGTCAGCGGTATAAAGGCATCTAAAATATGCTGTAAACTTTGATGCGCAATAATTTCAAGACCTGCTTTTTGTGGGTGTTCGAAAATCTTATCTCGAGCCAGATTTTTTGCTTTGGTAATCCCTATTTCAATGTCTTCAGAACAACATTGTAATAAACTGGTTTTAAGTTGGCCTGACAAAATTTGATAATGATGCTTGGCAAAAGCTGTCGTCACTTCATCGACCAGACGTTTCATGACTCGACCACGTAAGGCTGCAATCTTTTGTTGCCATGTGGTATTGGGAATGCTTAATTCAACGGGAATACTGAACTCACCCAATAAATTTAGGAAAATAGGTTCAACTTCCTCATACGTAAGCATGTTTAAAATAATGCCATCTTCAAGGTCAATCAGGGCATAACAAATATCATCCGCAGCTTCGAGTAAATACGTCAAAGGATGACGACAATAATGATATTCACCGAGTTTAATGAGTCCAAGTTGTTCAGCGATCTGCATTAAAATTTCTTTTTCAGACTGATAGCAGCCAAATTTAGCGCGTTTGCTGGCGGGGATATCATCTTGCGACTCGATGGTTTTAGATAACCATGGGTACTTTAAGTAAGCCCCTAAGGTTGCGTAAGTGAGGCGCATACCACCATCATTGGGATGATAGTCAATTTTAGTCAGTAGTCTTAAACCTTGTGCGTTGCCTTCAAATTGACGCACATCGGCTTGCTGTTCAGGTGTCAGCGCTTTTAAAAAGTCACCGTGAGAGGCATCATCAAACCATTCGCGAATGGCGTATTCACCTGCATGACCAAAAGGTGGATTACCAATATCATGTGCTAAACATGCCGCTTGAATAATGGCGCCGACATCGGCAGGTGAAATCCACACAGGAAGTTCATCTTTGATTTTTTCAGCTGCTAACATGCCCAATGATCGACCAATACAAGAAACTTCAAGAGAATGCGTAAGACGGGTATGAATGGCATCGTGTTGTGTAAGCGGATGCACTTGGGTTTTACGATTCAGTTGACGAAAACTTTGCGAAAAAATAATACGATCATAATCTTTATGAAATGGACTACGAGCTTGTTCTGAGCTTTGTTTTTTACTGCCAATACGAATTGTGGAGAGGAGTTCTAACCAGCGCATTTGAGTCATTTATCATTATTCACTTATGTTTTAATGGCATCATGCCAAAAAAATGAGTATAGGACTAGGGTCGTGCGACATAAGTTGTCATACTTTGTTTGAAATGATCGTAATTCGTTTGAAATAATAGTGATTCAATTGAAATGAGATTTTTAGTTCATTAAAACAGAGTATGAACAAAATAATCGGATAAGCACATCAGAAAAACATTGAAATTTGATGAGATAGACCTCATGTTAGGAGAAATAAATTAAATATCCAAGAGATGCGAAATCTATGTTATTTCATTTGCCTAAATTGCCCGCCGAAATTCGTGTCACGCATTTAAATGCACGAATTAATGAACAACGAAAAAAAATTGCGCAGACGACAGCATCTAAGTTTGAGCTTTTACAATTGGCACAGCAATTATCCAAAGAAGCACGTGCACGTAAAAAGAATAACAATAAAGTCTATGTGATCGATTTTAAAGGCGATGTCGCTGCATCTGCGGTTGAACATCTGCGTGAAGAAATTACTTTAATTTTAGCAACAGCGAAAGCAGGTCGTGACCGTGTGGTGCTTCGTCTGGAAAGTCCAGGGGGCATGGTTCATGGCTATGGTCTCGCTGCTGCACAACTGGTTCGTTTACGAGATGCAGGATTTAACCTTACGATTTGCGTCGATAAAGTTGCTGCCAGTGGCGGTTATATGATGGCATGTATTGCCAATGAAATTGTTTCTGCGCCGTTTGCTGTATTAGGTTCAATTGGTGTTGTTGCACAAGTACCGAACTTTAATCGCTTGTTGAAAGAACACAATGTCGACTTCGAATTGTACACAGCAGGTCAGTACAAACGTACGGTGACCATGTTTGGTGAAAATACGGATGAAGGTAAAGCAAAATTCGAAGAAGAGTTGCAACAAACGCATGCGTTGTTTAAACACTTTGTTGAAAAATACCGTCCACAGCTGAATGTTGAGAAAGTTGCAACAGGTGAGCATTGGTATGGTCAAGATGCGCTTGATTTAAACTTGGTCGATAAACTGCAAACATCGGATGAATATTTGTTGAATTTATTGAGCCAAAACGATGTGTATTTGATTCAAACCCGTAGTAAGCCAACTTTAGGTGAAAAATTAGGTTTGCAAGCTGCGCAAATGGCAGATAGCTTAATTCCTGCGGTAATGAGTAAGGTATTGGATAGCTTAGTAAAAGCCAATTCAAATCTGGTTCAAATGCGTGATCCTAAACTTTAATTTAAATTTCTAAGTTTAAATGAAGTGGAAAAAGCCAATCTGATGATTGGCTTTTTTATTGGATCAGGCATTCGGTTTTTGTTTAATAAGCATCAAAATTCCCGTCACGATTGCCCCAAAGGTCGCAATCAGCATATCTTTATGTGCATCCCAAGCGTCGCCTTGCTGTCCATTATAATTCTCTGCTTCTTCAGGTGATAATCCAATTGCAATCAGCCATTCAATCCATTCATAAATGAGGCTGGTCGCCATGACAAATTGAACCGTGAGAAGAAATAACACGTAAGGTTTTAAAGTAGGTAGCCAGACTTGAAATAATCTTAAAAAGAATGGGTAGAGCAGTAAGCCATAAGCCAAATGTACTAAACGATCGTACATATTACGTGTCCATCCCATCGCTTGATTGAGATCGAAACTGAGATATTCAATGAACCACTCGTTATAAGGCACATAAGAGTAAAGATAATGCGCACCGAGGACATGAATGACTAAGAAACCTAAGTAAAGCACAAAACTAGATAAAGTCAGCCCAATTTTTTTGAGACAAACAAACAGCGCAATCAGCATCAGCAATGTACCGATTTGATGCAACATATATGATGGATATTCAAGTGGTTGGATCGAAGCAATAATGATGCAGATTGCAAGAACAGCTAGACTAAGCCAATGTTTTCTGGTTAATTTATAATAAATCATTGAATAAATTCTTATTTTAAGCATTGAGTTTGCCGTAGTATATAAAAAAAGCGAGATCTTGGCTTACTTTTAAATCTAAAAATCAATTTTTATCTGTCTATTTTTTTTATGAATAAAACCGACCTCTCAAAGCTTTTATCGCTTTAATCCATTAAAATATTTTCATTAGATTTAGAGTTATAGGGTAGAGCATGGCTGTTATAGAAGCATTTGAAGCGAAGCAAAACTGTTACTTTAATTATGATTTTGAAGAACTCAATTTAGTTGATGAATTTCCAAAAGAATTAGCTGTTTCCTTACGTGGTGTATTATATCGACATGAAATTGAATATCCCCATGCAAACTACTATATTTACTATTGTGATGTTTTGACTGGTGCTGAACTGGAAAAAATGAAAGCAGATTGGTTGCGATACTGTCCTGTTGAATAAAAGTTCCCTCTCCTGAGCAAGTTTTAAAGCACTGCTTTAAAGCGAAGCGCAAGAGTGAGCTTATATATTCAAATAAAAAAGCGAAGCCTAAGCTTCGCTTTTTTTGCTTTTATCTAAAATGAGATTTTAGACTTAGATTTTAGAGATAAGCTCTTTAATTTGTTTTGCTTGATCAGCAGCATTACCTGTGTAAGTTGCTGGTGTCATTTCCGCTAAACGCGCACGGTCGGCAGCAGGAACAGCTTCAAGTTCATTACCGTTCACGAAGCTCACCATCATGTCACGTGTCATTGCTTGACCACGTGTCAACGCTTTTAGTTTTTCATATGGTTTTTCAACTGCATAACGACGCATTACAGTTTGAATAGGTTCAGCCAATACTTCTTGAGCATTGTCTAAATCTTCAAGAATACGTTGTGCATTTAATTCAAGTTTACCAATACCTTTTGAACATGCTTCAAAAGCGATCAAGCTTTGTGCGAAACCAACACCCATGTTACGAAGAACCGTTGAGTCCGTTAAGTCACGCTGCCAGCGAGATACAGGAAGTTTCTCACCTAAGTGACCCAAGATTGCATTGGCAATACCCAAGTTACCTTCAGAGTTTTCGAAATCGATTGGATTGACTTTATGTGGCATGGTTGAAGAACCTACTTCGCCTTCTTTCAAACGTTGTTTGAAGAAGCCAAGCGAGATATAGCCCCAAACATCACGGTTAAAGTCGATTAAGATGGTATTGAAACGACGTAATGCATCAAACAATTCCGCCATGTAGTCGTGCGGTTCAATTTGAGTCGTGTACGGGTTGAATTCTAAGCCTAAAGATTCTACAAAGGCTTGTGAATGTGCAGGCCAGTTGATCTCTGGATAAGCAGAGTAGTGCGCATTATAGTTACCTACAGCACCATTGATTTTGCCTAGAAGTTCAACATTTTTGAATTGTTTGATTTGGCGTGCAAGACGGTAAGCCACGTTTGCCATTTCTTTACCCAAAGTGGTTGGGCTAGCTGTTTGACCATGTGTACGAGACAACATCGGTTGGTCAGCATGTTTTTCTGCAAGTTCAGCAATTGCATCAATGATTTGTTGCATTGCGACAACCAAAACTTCACGACCGCTTTTCAACATGAGTGCATGAGACAAGTTGTTGATGTCTTCAGACGTACATGCAAAGTGAATAAATTCGCCTGCATCTTTCAATTCATCAATGTGTGCAATTTTTTCTTTAAGGAAATACTCAACTGCTTTCACGTCATGGTTGGTTGTACGTTCAATTTCTTTAATGCGGTTTGCATCTTCTTCAGAGAAATCGGCAACAATCGCATCAAGTGCAGCGTTGGTTACAGCTGAAAATGCTGGAACTTCAGTAATTTCTGGGCGGTTAGCAAGCGCTTGTAACCAACGTACTTCAACAGTCACACGAGCATGGATTAGACCAAACTCAGACAGGAAAGGACGTAGAGCATCACATTTGCTCGCATAGCGTCCATCTAATGGTGAAAGTGCAGTTAAAGCGTTCATAGCGATTCCTTAAATTTTGGAATTAAACGTAAAACAAAAACTCGATGTGTATACATGGTTAAAGAACCTCGTATTGTAATCGAGCAAGATCTTGAATATCTTTCAATAATTTGCGTTTGGAGAAGATCATTGACCATGAACTTCCTCCAGATTGACGCCATAAGTGCGCCAATTGTAATCCTGTAAATAATGCTGCACGAATACGATTGGTATGTGCGCTGTCCTTAAATGCTTCTGCATTGCCACGAACCATAATACGAGGGTTGATTTGTCCTGCTGTATCGACATAGGTTTGAGCTAAATTGGCAAGAATGCTTGGATGTAAATAATTATTATCAAAAAATGAAAGTTGTCTTAAAATTTTCTGTTGAGATTGTTCAATAATTTCGACAAATTTCGGATTACTATAGACTTTCTTTTCTAAATGGAGCAATGCCATGGCATAGCTCATCGGAAGTTTTGCACTGGAAAATTTAGGAATTTTAGATTTTGGCGCGGTATTAAAAGGTTGGGTAATACTGCTTTCTAGTGATTTTAAACCTAAGGAAATGTCGGACAGCTGATTAAAGTAATCTAAGGTTTGGCAGTTTTGAATCGACTGTGGTCGAATGTTTAAACTGGCTTTCACCAACTGTTCGAGATAGAAGTTACCGTATTCACCAATACTCTGTCGTCCTGTTAAAGCAGTCATATGGGTGAGCTGAGCAGATTGAAACACTGCCGCCAACGCCAAAGCTCTATTTTGACGTACATTCAGAGTTTGTAACTGTTGAAACGGTAACTCTGTCATGCGAAAAAATCCTTTAAATAAAATCAGGTTTTGGTGCATTGGTATGATGAATCACACCGCCACCTAAACAAACTTCATCTGTATAGAAAACGACACTTTGTCCTGGTGTAACGGCACGTTGTGGTTCATCGAATTCAACACGAACACCATTTGGCATGGTCGCATCTTTGAAAATCACACAACCTTGGTCAGGTTGGCGATAACGTGTTTTCGCCGTGCATCGGAAACCTGTTTCAGGAATCTCTTGTTCACCTGCAACCCAGTCAATGGCTTCACTCCAAAGAATGGTACTTTGCATGAGTGGATGTTCATGACCTTGGCCAATCACCAGACGATTGTTTTCAATATCTTTATATAAAACAAACCATGCGCCTTCAGCAGCACCTTTTAAACCACCTAAACCGATGCCACCACGCTGACCGAGCGTATAGTACATTAAGCCGTGATGTTCACCAACCTCTTTACCGTTATCGAGTACAATTTTTCCAGCTTGCGCAGGGAGGTATTGTTTTAAAAAGTCATTGAAACGACGCTCACCAATAAAACAAATACCGGTCGAATCTTTTTTCTTCGCCGTTGCAAGTCCAAGTTCTTCTGCTATACGACGAACTTCAGGTTTTTCAATTTCACCGACAGGGAACAAGGTCTTATTGATTTCACGACCATGCACTGCATGTAGGAAATAGGTTTGATCTTTGTTTTGATCATAGCCACGAAGTAGTGGCGCATATTCTTCATCACGTGAATTTTTTAAAGTTTCACCACGACGGCAGTAGTGACCAGTCGCAATAAAGTCTGCACCTAAGTTAATCGCATGATCTAAAAAGGCACGGAATTTAATTTCTTTATTGCAGAGAATATCTGGGTTTGGCGTACGACCTGCAGCATATTCGGCAAGGAAATGTTCAAAGACACGATCCCAATATTCCATGGCAAAGTTGGCAGTGTGAAGTTTGATCCCAATTTTGTCACATACGGCTTGCGCATCGGCAAGGTCTTCCATTGCCGTGCAGTATTCTGTGCCGTCATCTTCTTCCCAGTTTTTCATGAAAAGCCCTTCAACTTGATATCCTTGTTGAAGTAAAAGTGCCGCAGAAACAGAAGAGTCTACACCACCCGACATACCGACGATGACACGTTGTTGCATAGGATTAGGCATCCAAATTTGAATTAAAAGGAGAGTTTTGATGCTCATAAACGAGCGATAAAGGGAATTTTTGACCAGATAATGCATCTTTCACGGCTTTGATCACCAATGGACTACGAGCACGAGCTGATTCTTGCAACTCATCGAGTGTCATCCATTTTGGACCGACAATACCTGTATCTAAAGGTGCTTCTGGAAAGTATTCGAGCACATGGGCTAAAAAGCAAAATCTGTAATAGGTACGATCTGGAAACATGGGTGGGGTGTAGGTATAGATTCCTAATAACCCATCAATTTCGACCGCATGTCCCGTTTCTTCCATGGTTTCACGAATGGCAGCTTGAACAATGGTTTCATTCGCTTCAACGTGACCCGCAGGTTGGTTGAACACAGTATGTGTGACACCTTCTGTATGTTCTTCTACAAAAAGAAATTTTCCGTCTTTTTCAACGACAGTTGCAACAGTGACGTGAGCAGCCCAAGCGGTCATAGAACAGCACCAAGGAGAGAAAAGGCTATTCTACAAAATTTAGGCGTGTGTGGCTATGTTGAGTAGATATTTGTTTAGCGAAGGTGACTTATTTTCTTGAAATAAATCATATTTAGAGTATTCACTAGATGGCAAGCGCATAACATAATAAAATTAAAACAGCCTACTTATGTTATTGAGGCTGTTTTAAAAAAGTTGCTAATACTATATTTTATAAATAATAAAATTAGAATTTAACATCAGGTCTACACTATGATTTATGGTAGCATTAAATTATTGATTAAAAATAATGTCTTTACTTTTTTGAATCATGTCTTCAATTAAATCATTATCATTTCTAGCCCAAAAAATATCTTGATCATCACCTTCCCATATATATTGAGTATGGAATACAAACTCAATAATTTTATGATCTACATTCTTCAGTACTAAATTTCTTTCATCGATGTTTGAAATTTTGTGCTGATAAAACAAAATGATATGACAATGTTTATTATTTTTTTCGAAAATTTCTCTAAAAGTATTTAACTTCTGACGTAATAAATCGATATTACTTTTTTCTGTATAGCGATGATGATAAAGAAAAATAAAATTTTTATGACCAATACTTTTCTGAGTTCTTAAGATTCTTCTTTCAAAAGTTTGCACAAATTTTTCGTTCTTGACCCAATCATGATGAGTAAACTCAAAACCATTACAATGTAAATCATGGAATATATTATCTGAGCGATTATACAAACGACTTCTGAGAACCTCTTTCCAGTTTACATAGCCATATACAGTTTGGTCTTTATTTAATAAATCTTTAAAATTTTTATTTTGTATTTCAATGTTATAGTCAATATTCGAACGAGCGGATCCGTACAAAGAACTATAACTTTTTAGATTAGATCTTTGTAAAATAGAATCACTTAGACAGTTTTCTCCCAAAGATAACCAAAGAGAAGGATCATTTTTATTACGAAAAGTTTGAATGGTTTCATAAAATTTAGTAAATTTCTTTACTAATTTGATGGTCAATTTTTTAAAAATATTTATTTCAATCAAAAGCTTAAAATATTTATTCAATACTACATTATTATTTTAATTTTTTCTTTATTTATCAAGACTTTCTTATACAAAATAAATTTCATCGCTGATTCTGTGAAAGTTCTCTAATGGTTTTTAAATAATTGATTTTATTATTTTATTTGAATCTATGAATTTAATTTATGCCTTTTTCGCATTACAATAAGCACTCAAATGCGAAGCGATGTGCCGAGTTAGAGTTTACTGAGTAAAATTCATACTTAAATAAGTCATAGAAATTTTACACTTCACCAATATGCGCCATCACTTCCAAAATAGTTTCTCGTTTACCTCGATAATTTTCGCCTGCAAAAAACATTTTAGCTCTGTGTGGCAAACGTTCTTCAATTAAATCGAATAAAAAATAGTTGGCTGCCATATCCAGTGCATTGAAACGTTCTAAAGTTTCAGCATAAAGTTGAGCTTTAATTGTTGAACACTGATATTTAAATAAATACACCATGATCTGGTCAATGCTGTGATCATACCATTGTTGTTTAGCATCTAATTTCAAACTTGGATGAAGCTCACTATTCATATTCATTTTCTCATGATGAATTACTTAAATTATTAGCATAAATTTTATAATAATCGTTATGCAAAGCTGACTCGATGTCCTACAAAATGATTAAAAGAATTTTAAGTTTTTATTTCTTATAAATAAAAATAAGATTTCAATTTTGAAAAATCACAAATTGTGCTTATGTCTTCTTTTAAGAAATAAGCACGATAAAATTAGATTTGTTATTCGTTATTTCCTAAGTAATTCTCCGCAACCTTCACGTAATTCTGAGCAGAGTAAGGTAGGAAAGCCAACTCTTTTTCAGTCAGTTTGCGTACTTGTTTGACTGGACTTCCGACATACAAATAACCACTTTCTAAACGCTTGTTGGGTGGAACAAGTGAGCCTGCACCAATCATCACATCATCTTCAACAATCACATCATCCAAAATAATCGTTCCAATACCCACAAGCACACGATTACCAATGGTACAACCATGTAATTTCACATGATGACCAATGGTGACATCTTCACCAATAATGAGTGGTGAACCTTCAGGTTTATCGGCTTTCTTATGACTCACATGCAACATCGAATGATCTTGAACATTGGAATTTTTACCAATTTTAATAAAATTCACATCGCCACGGATCACCGCAAACGGCCATACAGAAACATTCTCAGCCAAAGAGACTTCACCAATCACCAGCGACATTTCATCGATATAACAAGTTGCATCAATTTTAGGATGGGAATCAAGATAGGGACGAATATTCTTAGTCATGAGTCACATTTAGTTTTCAAAGATTAAAATCAGTATAAATAAAAAAGCACCTATATCGAAATATAGATGCTTTAACTTCAGTCTAAGATGACTTATATAAAATCATATCTAGAACGTCAGGCTTAAAACAAGTTGCTAAAGAACTGTTTGATATGATCGATCATACGTGAGAAGAAACCAGCTTCTTCAACTGCTTGAAGGGCAACGAGAGGTTTTTCTGCAATGACTTTACCATTTAAGGTTGCAGTTAATTTACCAATCACTTGACCTTTTTGCAGTGGAGCATTCACATTCGGTTGAACAGAAACTTGCGTTTTAATGGCATCTGCTTGACCTTTAGGCATGGTCACATTGAACATTTCAACCAGACCTACGCTCACTTCATTTTCTTTACCAAACCAAACTTTAGACTTGGTAATTTCTTTGTTTGCAGGTTGAACATTGACTGTTTCAAAGTTTGCATAACCCCAAGACAACAATTCACGTGTTTGAGATGCACGATCATTCATCGATGGCGCACCAAAAATCACAGAAATCAAACGCATTGGACCACGTTTTGCAGAAGTCGTTAAACAATAACCTGCTTCTTCAGTATGACCTGTTTTTAAACCATCTACACTTGGGTCTGTATAGAGCAAGGCATTGCGGTTACCTTGTTTAATGCCATTAAAAGTAAACTCTTTTTCAGAATAAATTGGGTAATATTTAGAACTATCGTGAATGATATGTTTTGCCAAAGTTGCCATATCTTTGGCTGTTGAATAATGACCCTCAGCAGGCATACCCGTTGCGTTGATGAAATTGGTATTGGTCATGCCAATTTTCTTCGCTTCTTGATTCATCGCATGAGCAAAAGTACCTTCATTTCCAGAAATATGCTCAGCCATCGCTTTAGAAGCATCATTACCTGACTGGATGATGATACCGCGCAACATCTCAAGGACAGTCGCAGTGCCATTCAAAGGAACATACATACACGATTCAGAACTACTCCCACGACACCAAGCTGACTCGTTCATGCGAACTTTTTCATTTTCAGTCAGTTGTCCATTCAAAAGCTTTTGTTCAATGATGAAACTGGTCATCATTTTTGTCATAGAGGCTGGTGCAAGCTTTTCATTTTCATTTTTGCTAGCAAGAATTTGCCCTGTTTCATAATCCATCAGAACATATGATTTATTATTCAATTCAGGTGGGGTAGATAAAACAGTTGCTGCATATGAAAATGAAGGTAAAAGTACGAATGCAGCGATGGCGCTTTTTAGGGTCATTCTGAGTAGTTCCAATCTTATATGAATGCAAAATCAGCTTTGCATTCTAGGATAAAGCAAAGCTGACTTCTACAGGGAAATAAGGGTAATTTTGAACTAAATGTAACTATTTTATCGAGTATTTGCTTAAGACTGGTATTTTTTCACATCTTCACAAATTTGTTGGTTTTCTTTCTCAGTTGCGTGTTTAGCATCGTCACGCGCTTGTTTAAGCGCAGCTTTAAAATCTTTCTGTTTTGCCAAAGAATTTAAAGTGGTTTGAGGTGATTTTTCGTTCGGTAAATAATCTTTGAGTAGATGCGTATAACCCGTTTTAAATTCGTCATCAACTTTAATTAATTTTGGGCAAATTTCTGACAATACATAGATGGCAGCAAGTTCTTCTTTGGTCACTTGTTGTTGGGTTACATCAATATTTTCCGCTTTATCCTTTTCAGTATTGTCCTTGGCAAAACCCCAAGTAGACAACATCATGGATGATGTGAGTGTAAGAAATGCCAGTGTTTTACTTAATTGATTATTCATACAACAACTCAGAATTTATAACAAAATGATTGATATAGGATAAACAGATTTGATCTGAATAAAATAAAGAAAATGTATCAAAGCTGTTGGATTTATACATCATCTATGCAGAAAATAGGATAGATGATGTATGTTCCGCAGAACTTTGACACATTTCCTTTATGACACACCGTGTGAAGGATTCAATTAAAAAAATGATTCTTCATTTGATGTCAAAGCATTTTCACATTCCGCTTTGATGTCGCCAGCAGAAAGTGTTGCAGAATCTTTTTTTGCACTTTGGTAAAGGGCTTGATATTCAGCATCTTTCTGTAATTCAGCGAGTGATGAAGGTGCTGGAACTATGCGTTTTAATGCATCTTGAGTAAAGTTTGTAATATTTTCTTGCAAAAGCGCTTTATTACTCACAACTGCTGGGCAAACTTCTAACAAAATTTGTGAAGCAATGATATCTTCTTTGATCGTTTGATTTAATTCAGCTTGTTCGGAGCTATCTGCGTGGACTGCATTTATAGACAAAAATGTGATAGACCCAATCATAAACGTTCTTTTAAGTGAGTTAAATATCATTATTTATCCTTATGTTAAGTTAATATAGGACTCCAATATATAGTCTTGTTACAAATTTTCCAATTGTGTAATCTGCATAATGCGTTTTTTTTAGAGATTTTCAGTGAATATATTAATTTCCAATGACGATGGTGTTTTTGCGCCTGGTATTCAAGCTTTAGCAAAAGCATTGAAACCTTTAGGTCGAGTTGTCATTGTTGCGCCAGAAAGTGAAAGAAGTGGATTTTCAAGTGCTTTAACTTTAGATCGACCATTGCGACCGATTCAAATTGCACCCGATGTTTGGGCTATTAATGGTACACCGGCAGATTGCGTTTATTTATCCATGAACGGCATGTTCGATTTTGAATTTGATCTTGTGGTCAGTGGTATCAACAGTGGTGCAAACCTTGGTGATGATGTGCTTTATTCCGGAACGGTGGGTGCAGCATTTGAAGGTCGCTTAATGAAACAACCTGCCATTGCGGTGTCTTTGGCAGGCAGTAATGTACGATCTTACCAACAACCTGAAGATTATGCGCAGGCAGCCCAGTGGGTACATGACTTTATTGCTGATGGATTGCCGCAACTACCACCACGGCATATTTTCAATATTAATATTCCAGATATTCCATGCATCAAAGGCGCACAGATTACTTATCAAGGTCAACGGATTCAGTCCAAACCGATTACCACTCAGGTCGATCCGCGTGGTCGTCAAGTGTTATGGATTGGGTTGGCAGGTGAGGCGGTGACAGATCCGAAAAAAAGCTGTATTGATATTCAATCGGATTTTTTTGCGGTTGCGCATGGATATGTCAGTATTACCCCAATTCAAATGGACGCGACCAATTATTCGATATTGGAGACCTTGAAAATCCAGATGGGCTGTAAGAATATTGAGCTTCAATAAGTGTTATATGTTTGTGAAAAAGCATATTAATTTCATCAAAAAATGATTTATTTTGCTATCTTATTTCAATGATCATTTTTACATATATCCGTAGAGAGGGAGAGCATGCTTTTGGCTCGAACAGCGCAATTTTTTCAATTACCAAAAATATGGATAAATTCACTACTCATGTCGGTGGCAGTGGTTTCTGCTGTGGCGATAACAGGGTGTGCATCTAAGCCACAAATTAATAACCCTACACGTTATGCCAATGCACCTGATTATTATACTGTTCGATCAGGAGATACATTGAGTAGTATTGCAACACGTTATGGTTTGAGTTATCAAAGTATCGCAGATATGAACGATATTGCACCGCCGTATCGAATTTATGTCAATCAATCGATTCGTTTGAAAAGTGGAAGTCGTCCACAACAACGCCCAGCAACACGTCCATTAACGTCTTCTACAGTGGATAAACCAATTCAACGCCAAACAGTTCCACTTCCAAGCTATCAAGCAAATACCAACGTACAGCAACCAACGGTACAACGTACACCAATGGTTCAACAAACGGTACCAACAGCTCCACCGACTCAAGTGGGTACTACAGCTTTAAAGTGGATTAAACCTTCAAATGGACCTGTTTTAGAAAGATTTAGTCCAAATGCCAATATTAAAGGTGTGCGTTTTGGTGGAAATGTAGGGGATCCTGTAGTTGCTGCTGCAGATGGACAAGTGGTTTATGCAGCAGATGGATTAAAAGAATATGGTAATTTGGTTCTCATTAAACACGTCTCTGGTTATATCTCAGCCTATGCGCACAACAGTAAAATTTTGGTGAAAAGTGGACAAAATGTGACTGCAGGACAACAGATTGCAGCAATGGGTTCAAGCGGGACTACACGCACGATGCTGGAGTTTCAGGTGCGATTAGACGGTAAGCCGATCAATCCAGAAAATATTTTACCAATCAATTGAATTTAGTTGGTGCAAACTGAAAATTTCTTCGTATAATACAAAGAGTTGCTTTTATCTAAAAAGGATGAAGCATCTCATAATTTCAGAGGGAAATTTATGTTAGATCAACTTAGATCAATGGGTGTATTTGCCTGTGTTGTTGAGAAGAGCTCATTTAGTGGTGCTGCTCGTGATTTGGGGATCACTACAAGTGCTGTGAGTCAGCAAATACGGTCATTAGAACAAGAAATGGAAGTCACGCTTCTACACCGTTCTACAAGAAGATTAAGTTTAACGGAAGCTGGTCAGGCATTTTTTCATAGTTGTCAAGAAATGCTTGCCGCTGCTGAACGCGGTAAAATTCGAATTAATGAGTTGCGAGATGATTTAGTTGGAGATTTACGTATTGCGGCAACGCCAGAACTGGGTGCAACCCACTTAGTTCCAGCATTGTCACATTGGATTTCAGCGCACCGTGGACTTACAGTTCATTTTGAAGCAGAAAATCAATCTATTGATTTAATTCAAGAAAGAATTGATATTGCGATTCGCATGTGTCCTAAAGTAGAAGATACGAATAACTTAAGCTCTGTACCGCTTGCTCGTGTAGATCAAGTGCTTGTCGCTTCGCCAAGTTATTTAAATCAAAATACGCCAATTTCACGTCCAGAAGATTTGTCAAATCATGATTTGATCCCAGTCACGATCATGAAAAATAACCAATCTTTTGTATTCCAGCATGCTGGTACAAGTGAAGTTGTGAACATGGAAATGAAGCATCGTTTGCAATCAAACAATGTTTTTATTGCTAAATCGCTTTGTCAAAGTGGTCACGGTATTGCTCGTGTTCTTTACCTTGATGTTCAAAAAGAATTGATGAACGGTACTTTGGTAGAAGTTTTACCAGAATGGAAGTTACCGGCGTATACGTTGAATGCGATGATGCTCAAACGTGAACAGCAACCAATGAAGATTCATCGTTGTTTAGATGCGTTAAAGCAATATTTCAGTCAACTTCCTGGTGGTCGTATTTACCAAGAAGCATCTTAAGATTTTTATATTAAAATGATATTGTGAATGTTTTATTCTTTTTATAAATAAAATTTTGACATAATTTAAAATATTAAAATCTGTGAAAAGCCGCATTTGCGGCTTTTTTGTTTTTAAAAAGAGTGTAACTTGTGCGTCGAACTGAGTATGCCTCAGTTCGACCTAGCGACTTATTTCAAAAAGTTTTTAATGGCAGGCACAAGGCGATTGAGCAAATCATCCGCTTGTTGATGGTTCATATTCAGAGCAGGAAGTAAGCGCACGACATTGCCTGCAGTGACATTAATAATCAAATTGTGCTCGTCACGTGCGATATTCACCAATTCTGCACATGCTTTTGGTAATTCAATGCCAATCATCATACCGAAACCACGCACAATCACATTTTGATCTGCAAGTTGTGTACGGAATTGATCGACCAAATAAGTACCAATTTCAGCAGCATTGGCAACAATATTTTCTTTTTGCATTAAGTCAATAATGGTATAGACAATACGTGAACCAAGCGCCGTACCACTATAAGTAGAACCATGATTACCTGCAGTGAGAATGCCGACACCTTTACCTTGTGTCATTACAGCACCAATCGGGAAGCCATTGCCTAAACCTTTTGCAGTCGTTAAGACATCAGGGATGATGCTGGTGTGTTGATAAGCAAAGTATTTACCTGTACGACCATTACCTGTTTGCACTTCATCAAGCATCATGAGCCAGTTATGCTGATTACAGATATGGCGAATTTCTTCTAAGTAACTAAAGCCTTGAGGTGCAGTATTTACACCACCTTCACCTTGAATTGGTTCAACCAAAATGGCTACGATGTCAGGATGATTGATCGCCGCTTCTTCAATCGCTTCAATATCGCCAAATGGCACACGAATAAAGCCTTCTACCAGTGGTCCAAAACCTTCCTGTACTTTTTTATTGCCCGTTGCAGAAAGGGTTGCCATGGTACGACCATGGAAAGAATGATCTGCAACAATGATTTTAGGTAGGGCAATACCTTGCATATGACCATATTTACGTGCAATTTTGATCGCACCTTCATTTGATTCAGCGCCACTATTTGAGAAGAAAATTTCTTCCATGCCAGAAACTTCAGCGAGTTTTTGTGCAGCAGCCGTTTGCCAAGGCACTTCATAGATGTTGCTGGTATGAATAAGCGTTGCAGCTTGATCTGCAATGGCTTCAGCCAATACAGGATGAGCATGACCTAAACCACACACAGCAATACCGGTTAAAGCATCTAGATACTCTGAACCATCTTCAGTATATAGATAAGAACCGCTTCCTCGGACAAAGCTGATCGGTTGACGGCTAAATACAGGCATCAAATGTGAAGGTTGATCAGGTTGCACCGGAGCGAGGGTAATGTTGTTCATGACAAACTCTTATCTATAAGGTGAAAAAGAAAAGTTTATCTAATCAAAAACCAGCGCAGATTAAAAGTGCAAATACAAATAAAATTGGAAATATTCAGCAAGACGTATTCTTTAATGTGGATTTAGGTATAATGCATCCAGATGAGTTGAGGATTTAATCAATGACTGAACAAGCGCGTGATACAGAAGCGTTAATTCGCGATCAAATAGCTAAACATGCTGTACTTCTTTATATGAAGGGTACTCCACAATTTCCACAATGTGGTTTCTCTGCGCGTGCAGTAGAAGCATTAAGCCAAATCGGTCGTCCATTTGCTTATGTCAATATTTTGGAAAATCAAGATATTCGTGCAACTTTGCCACAAATTGCGAATTGGCCTACATTCCCACAATTGTGGATCAATGGCGAACTCATTGGTGGTAGCGATATTATGCTTGAAATGTTCCAAACTGGTGAATTAAAAACATTGGTTGAACAATACAGCCCAGCTCCTGAAGCTTAATTCAGTGACAGATTAAAAAAGCGCCTTGAGGGCGCTTTTTTAATGTGTGTACTTTAAATCTTTTGATCACTGATTTTACTGCGAAATAATTTTTCAATTTCTTCTAAAGGGTAGGTCTTTTCATCATCAGGGATGTTTTTATTTTTAATATAACAGTAAAGCCAAACGATAAAAGTCACTGCAATAACAAGCAAACAGTAATAGGGAAAGCTGGATCTCCCTGCTTCAAACAGGGTTGTATTCATTTGCCAAAATTGAAAGATGAACAATACGAGCATATTGATTGCGGCACAATATTTGATATACGTCTTATTTAGTGTTGTTTTAAGTGAAGGAAAATTTGTGGTATCCCAATGAAAGAAATTGTTCAATTTTTCAAAAATAGAATGTAATTCTGGTGTTGATTTTCCAACTTTATTACTGATTTCTAAAATCAAATAAAGCTTGAACAACGTTGAGATATTGATTTTAGTGGCATCCATTTCAGCAAGTTGGGCATCCTCAATCTGTTTAAAGAATCCCATCTGTGAATAGAAGAGGGTTTTCAAATCATGATGGTTGATGACTGGAAAGTATGCTTGAGCATATTTTGATTGAAACTCGACAGACGCATTTTCGAAGTCAATATAATTAGCGATGATTGAAGTCGGTAGTTTGTAAATTTCGTTTTTTAAAATAAAAGAGTCTAAATTTTCTGTCATTTTATTGTTTTGTCTTATGTAATTAGATTGAATTTTAGCTTGGAAATTGAGTTTATAGAAGTATTTTTAAAGTTCTTGTGGGTAAAATTGTATTTTACCCACAAGTTTGATAAGACATTATTCAGAGATTGTTGGTAACTCTATTTCGCATTGTTTTCAACGCTGTCGAGAGGTTGCTCCAACTTTTCTTTTTTCTTCTTTTTTTTCTTTTTCTTTGGCTTTTCCTCTTCAATCTCAGCACCATCTTCAATGGCTTGCCAGTATTCGAGCTGTTCCATCACCGCAGCAAAAATAGAACCTTTCGTATAGCGACCTTTTTTGTCCATGTTGCCGACTGGACGTGCCATCAAAATTTCTAAAGCTTGTGCGATATTATCAATGGCATGGATATGGAATTCACCTGCTTTAACAGCATCAATGACATCCTGACGAATCATGAGGTGTTCCATATTTTGACGGGGAATAATCACACCTTGTTTGCCTGTTAACCCTTGAAGTTTACACGCATCGAAGAAACCTTCAATTTTGGCATTCACACCACCAATGGGTTGCACTTGACCCAACTGGTTCATCGAACCTGTAATCGCCCAAGACTGATCAATTGGCAATTGGCTGATTGCAGAAATTAATGCAGAAAGCTCAGCAACAGTGGCACTGTCACCATCAACTTGACCGTAACTTTGTTCGAAGGCGAGGGCAGCAGAAAAATGTAAAATTTGTTCACGACCAAAGTGTGCTTTTAAGAAACTCGACATGAGGAGCACACCCTTGGCATGCAGTGAGCCACCAAGCTCAACACTTCGCTCAATATCGAGAATATCACCGCCACCTTGATAAACCGAAGCGGTTAAGCGTGAAGGTAAACCAAACTCGACATCTGCATAATGAATAACGGATAGGGCATTAATTTGACCTAATCGATGCCCACGGGTTTCAATCAGCTGTGTGCCACGTGACAAGTCTTGCCAATACAATTCACGCAAATAGCCTAAGCGATACTGACGATGTTTTAATGCAGTACTGATATGGGCTGCGGTGACCATTTTGTCGCCTGCTTTAAAAGCATGATGATGCGACTCACGAATCAGGTCACCCAAGGTTAACGCATGCAATGACAATGAACTTTGGTCTTCTGCTTGACGGCTGGAATCTGTTAAAAGTGCAGCAAGGGCAGAGCGATCAAAAGGTAGCAACTTGTCAGCTTGCACATAGTCTGCAATCAATTGCATGTATGCTTGTTCGTTTTCGTCATTACGTTGTAATGTATCTGTAAAGTCAGCACGAATTTTAAATACACTACCAAGCTCTGGTTCTACTTCAAGTATTTCGTAATAAATCTCAGGCTCAGCCAGTAAAATGACTTTTAAATCAAGTGGGATTGCTTGTGGCTCAATTGAAATACTACCTGTGAGGGTAATCATATGTTCAAGTGATGAAAGTTTGAGTTTGCCAGATTTTAAAGCACGTTTAAGCCCTTGCCATGCATATGGCTGTTCTAAGAGCTGTTCAGCTTCTAGCATTAAGAAACCGCCATTGGCACGGTGTAGGGCCCCTGGACGTATTAAAGTGAAATCTGAGCTAATGGTGCCATTTTGAGTGAGCTGTTCAACATGACCGAGCAAATTATAATGTGTTGGAAAATCTTCAAAAATGACGGGTGCACCAGAGTTCGGTCGATTACTAATCACGACATTGGCTTGGTAGCGTGACGGTACATGATTAAATATTGCAGGTGAAAACTCAGTTTCCTCTTGCTCTAAAATGGTTTCAATATTTTCAATAATGTCATCAGCATAGAGTTTCAGATATTGTTGTAAACCTTCAATATCGGGAAATTTATTTAAGATGACTTCCATACGTGGAATGATCACTTGTTTTCCAATTTCACGATTCAGCTCTGAAACTAAATCTCGAGCTTCATCTTCAAGATCACCTAACTGTAATCCTAAGCGTTCAAGCTTTTTATCCATATAGCGGATATTGGAAGCAATTTCTGAGCGCTCTTTAGTGCTTAATGCATTAATGTCTTCTTGTGACATTTCTTGCACTTGATCATCTTTAAAATGTACTGGAATAAAGACATGCTCATCATTGCGATTGATCAGTTTAAGGTCGAGTTCTTCACCCTCTTTGGTCAGTTCAATCAATGCTTGTTGCTGTTCATTACCTGTAATCAAGCGAATTTTTTCAATTCGATTGTGATAGGTTTCAGCGCTGAAGCGACGTTCCAATTGTTTTAAATTGTTTTGCCAAGTTTGATGGAGTAGATTTTGAAATTTAACGCCTTGACCCGCAGGGAATCTTAAAACAATGGGGTTGCGTGCGTATTTGAAGTTATTGACATAGACCCAGTCGTCAGGCGTCGGCATATCCTTGGCATGTTGCTGAAGCAAACGTTTGATCATGGTACGTTTACCTAAGCCTGCTGTCCCCACAGCAAAGATGTTATATCCCGAATAAGGCAACGAAATCCCTGCCTCTACAGATGCTTTGGCACGGTCTTGACCCAAGAAATTATTTAACGGCTTAATTCGCTTTGTGGAAGCAGGAATTTTTGCTGTATTGGGTATATGAGTCAGTTGTTCTGGTTTTAATGCTGTTTGTGTCAATGTGTTTTGAATTTCCGTTTGTTCAAATACTGAGGGTAAGGTATTTACAATTTCTTCTATATTTGTGGTAGTCGTAATATTGGATAAAGCATTTGAGTTAATTTGATCGTGTCTTTTCGTCACAGGTGAAATCCAAAACTAATATATACAGTTGAAAACTTAAAGGTATACAGGTTTAAGCGAAAAGATCAAGCGTAGTTGAAGTAAAAATCTGCAAAAACCAGACAAACATTAAAGAAAAAATATTGAAACGTAGAGCATTAAAGGTTTGAATAGCATTAATTAATCTTGCAGAAAATAACAACGCAATGACAACACAAACAACTGGATGGAAAACGGCCTTTCGAGCTTTTCTCGATCGTCGTGCATTGATCATGCTGTTCTTGGGTTTTTCTTCAGGAATTCCAATATTCTTGATTTTTTCAACCTTATCATTTTGGCTCACTGAAGCAGGTATTCAGCGTAGTACCATTACCATGTTTTCTTGGGCGGCGTTGGCTTATGCATTTAAATTTATCTGGGCGCCACTCATCGATAAATTGCCATTACCTTATTTGACCCAAAAAATGGGTAAGCGTAGAAGTTGGTTGCTGGTGTCACAGATATTAGTCACCATTGCGATTTGCGCGATGGCATTTACTGATCCGAGTCCTCATGGTGGAACGATTTTTAGCATACCAAGTTTAACATTCATGGCAATGTCTGCTGTGTTTCTTGGTTTTACTTCAGCGACTCAAGACATTATTGTCGATGCCTACCGTATTGAGCTGACGCAAGATGCTGGAGTGCAAACTGTTTTAGCCTCGACCTACAATGCTGGCTATCGTATTGCAACGATTATTACGCAACTGGGCGCTTTGTTATTTGCGGCATCTTTAGGCACTGCCATGGGCAACTACATATATGAAGCTTGGAAAGCGACATATTTACTCATGGCTGCACTGATGATTGTTGGTGTGATCACCACATTTGTCATTCATGAACCTGAAGTTAAAATAGAAAAAAACCAATACCATGCCAAAGACTATTTACAGTTGTTTGTGGTGTTTGTTGTATCGACCATCATTTTTGCACTGAGTTTTATTTATATTGGTACACTCATATCAGGTTGGGCGATTGAAGATGCATTCTTAAGTTTTATCGCTCAAGTTTTACGTTTTATTTCAAGTATTGCAGCGGCTGTCTTGGTGGTATTTATTTTAACAAGCACCAAGATGATTGACCAAAAAATTGTCGTTGATACTTGGCTTTCTCCAATTCTAGACTTCTTTAAACGCTACGGTTTAAAAGTGGCTTTAGCGATTTTACTTTTGATTGGTTTTTATCGTATTTCAGATATTGTGGCAGGAGTTGTTGCCAATCTGTTTTATCTTGACTTAAATTTCGATAAAGAAGAAATCGCATGGTTTAACAAATTTTTTGCCATTTTCTTTGTCATTTTAGGGGGCTTTATTGGTGGTTTAATGGCGCAGCGCTTTAACATTATGAAAATGATGTTTGTAGGCGCTATTGTTGCCAGCACCACCAATTTGATCTTTGTGGGTTTGGTAAAATCTGGACCTTCTATGAATGAAGTGTCAGTTAATATTGGACAACAAAATTTAAAAGTTCAGCCTGATGAAGTGGGGAATTGGAGCTTAAAAGTTCCTGCGGATACATTTAACGATGCGAAGAACATTGAGGTTCAATCGCAACCCAATGGTTTCGATCAAGCTTTAAAATTAGCCATTCCAGTACAAACCTTTCACACTTCAAATGAAGCAAAAATCTTTGTTCAAGCCATCGGTGGAGATAATCAACTTTATACTGATGAACGCAAAAAAGATGTCATCATTCGCGGTTCAATTGAAAACTTAGCGAAAGATGCAAAAATCAAATTATTAAAAGTTAAAGTTGGCGATTCAATACTTTCAGATGCAAAAATTGATGGCAATACGTGGAGTATAGTGATTCCTGCACGACAATTGAATGGACATAACAGTGTTCAAGTTTCTGCTGACATTGAGAAAAATCAACACATCACATCATTGAGTACAGCACATCAGTTCAATACAGTTGATTCGATACAACCGAAATCTCGAATGAGTTTCGCAGAGTTAGGTGCCGTACAGGTTGATCAGAACAATGACATTGAGCTTAAAGGTAAAGTGATTGTGCCTTATAGCAAAGTGTGGTTAGTTATGGGGATTATTTTTGACAATATGGCTTCTGGTTTAGCTGGTGCGGTGTTTATCGCATTCTTGTCGAGCCTGACAAGTGTATCGTTTACTGCAATGCAATATGCGATTTTTAGTTCACTTATGTTGCTTTTACCGAAAATGATTGGCGGATATTCGGGTACAATAGTGACAAATTTTGGATATTCCACATTTTTCTTTATGACTTTTTTAATGGGACTGCCAATACTGCTATTAGTGGTGTGGGTGGCGAAGTTATTAAATCAGTTGAAAAAATCTTAATTGAATAAATAGGTGATTCAGATGCGTATGTTACATACCATGTTACGTGTAGGCAATTTAGAACGTTCATTGGCGTTTTATACTGAAGTACTCGGTATGACTTTACTCCGTAAGCGTGATTATGAAGAAGGTCGATTTACTTTAGCTTTTGTGGGTTATGGTCCAGAAGACAGTAATACAGTTTTAGAATTGACTCACAACTGGGACACATCAAGCTATGAATTGGGCAATGCTTATGGTCATATTGCCATTGCCGTTGATGATGCCTACAAAGCGTGTGAAGAAATTAAAGCACGCGGTGGCAATGTTGTACGTGAAGCTGGACCTATGAAGGGTGGTGTAACGGTGATTGCATTTGTTGAAGATCCAGATGGCTATAAAATTGAATTGATTCAACAAGATCATAATGCTCGTAATAACTAAGTTTAAAACCTGGTTAAAAATGGACTTAACGCTCAATATTTGAATGAGTGCCATTTAAAAACGGCATAAGGACTGAAATAAATAATGATTATTCATTTGAATAGATAGCATTATTTATTTGACCCAGTAAGATGAGACTTGGCAAAAGTTAAACTCAGCTTACTGGGTTTTTTATGTTGAAAAATAAAATATGCAATGGAATATAGGGTGTCATTATGTTGAAATTATTGGCTATAGATCGTTTTACACTGTTGTTGGTGTTGATGGTGGTATTGGCAAGTATCGTACCCATTTCAGGACAGGCTGCGGATATCTTTGCAGTGATTACAACCATTGCCATTGCCATTTTATTTTTTTTACAC
The DNA here is from genome assembly GCF_011578045.1 of Acinetobacter shaoyimingii. NCBI lineage: Bacteria > Pseudomonadati > Pseudomonadota > Gammaproteobacteria > Moraxellales > Moraxellaceae > Acinetobacter > Acinetobacter shaoyimingii. Next base: position 2,349,415 of record NZ_CP049801.1, on the reverse strand, counting down.
GGGGCTAAGCTTTCACGTGAAGCTGTTGTGCAAGGCATGATGGATTGGAAATTACACGGATTGGTCTTTAGTTTCACCTTTATTCTATTTCCCATTTTAGGGCTTTTAGCAAAACCAATTTTATTGCCATTGTTAGGTCAGCAATTATATTGGGGCTTTCTATTTCTCTGCTTTTTGCCGTCAACAGTTCAATCATCTATTGCTTTTACCTCTATTGCTAATGGTAATGTCGCAAGTGCGGTGTGTAGTGCTTCATTTTCCAACATTATTGGTATGTTCATTACCCCAATTTTGGTAAGTTTTTTCATTTTAGGGCAGTCTGAACATGGATTTGACCCAACAGCTTCAATTATTAAAATTACCTTATTACTTCTTGTTCCCTTTATTTTAGGTCAAATTTTACGACCGTATGTTTATCCAAAAATGCAAAAAAAACCGAGTATTGTCAAAGCTTTCGATCAAGGCTCAATATTGATGGTGGTTTACGGTGCATTTAGTGGGGCAGTGGTTGCAGGGCTTTGGCATCAGATTGAAGGGCAAACATTGCTTATTTTAATTTTGGCGTGTTCTGTACTACTCACTATGGTCATGCTATTGGCACTGTATATTCCAAAATGGCTTGGATTTAAACGTGCAGATCAAGTGGCGATATTTTTCTGTGGATCAAAGAAAACCTTAGCGAGCGGTGTCCCGATGGCGCAAATTTTATTTATTGGACAGCCCTTGGGAATGATTGTATTGCCTATTATGATTTTCCATCAAATCCAATTGATGGTGTGTGGCATGATCGCCAATCGCTGGTCGAAACAATCAACAACTGAGTGAAAGGAATCACTCGCTATATACAAATTTTTTGCGTATAATACCGTCCACTTGTTGTGCTTAGCTCTGACGGTATCCGTCTCGGTGGGCCAAAAGAATGGTCTGTTATGGTGTTGATCTGCTTTGTTTTACGGAGCTTTCCTCGGTTTTACCGAGAGTGATCAATTGCGATACAGCTAAACCTTCTTTAATTAACTGGAGTCATCGACCATGCGCGCCGATATTCACCCAAAATATGAAAAATTAGTTGCTACTTGTTCATGTGGTAACGTTATCGAAACTCGTTCTGCGATCGGTAAAGAAACTGTTTACCTTGACGTATGTTCAGCTTGCCACCCATTCTATACTGGTAAACAAAAGAATGTGGACACTGGCGGTCGTATCGACAAGTTCAAACAACGTTTTTCTGGTATGTCACGTTCTATCAAACGTTAATACTGAAAACGAAAAAACAGGCTTTAAGCCTGTTTTTTTTGTGCCTAAAATTGCCATTGCGACAATTTTAAGCACTGAACAAGACCTTGTTATTGGTCTTGTACATCCGTTAAATGATCCAGTTTCTTCTGGAAATAGTCGCCTTGCAAGAAGCGAGGTTCAATATTCCAAGCATTTGCGAAACTACCCATATCATCTAAATGAGAAAGAATCATTTCGACAGGACGTAGCTCTTGATAATGTGCAATTTTCTCATTTAACTCTTCTAAGAAATTATCATCACTTAACTTATCAGTGAAATCCTTGTCTAGTTTGATGTAAGAAATCTCACTTTCTTTGAGGATAGCTTCACTTGAACTGGTTGATCCAAAGTGACGGATAGAGATTTCAGCACCACTTTGACGCAAGGCTGCAACAGCTTGTGCTGATTCAGCCATATTTTTGGCAAAATCTTCTTCATTAAACTGCAAAATCAATGGATTTGGAAGTTTGCTGCCCACAATCGAAATAAGTTTAGAAATCAATGTGGTAAGGTGTTTGTCACGAACTAAACTTTGTGCATTCAAGTTCACTACAATTTTAGCATCAGGGTATTGGGTAATGAAATTATGTAATTTCTTACATGCTTCCACTAATATCCAGCGATCAATTTTAGAAGACAATTCTGGATCTTCAGTTAACTCAACCAACTTATTGATATTTTTCCATTCATTTTCATGAATAAAACCACTGGTCACTTCGTAGATATGTAAATCGGCATCATTCTTATCATAAAATTGTTGATATTTAAGCTGAATTTCACCACGATCTAAAATTTTACTCAGTTCAGACAATAGTGATGGCTGATCGATGGCCTTCGTTTCTATTGGAGGTGCAATCTCGTCCTGAGTCAGTGTAATTGGTTGTTCAACAGGTGCTTCTACCGCTGGTACTGTTTCAGCAATAGTCGGAGCTGTTGGTGTTTCAGCAATTGGCGCCAATTCCAAATCATCAAGTTTTAATGATGGTTTGATTTCAGATGGTGCAACTTTTGCTTCTTCTACGGTCGGTGTAAGCGAAATTTCAGCTTCAGCAAGTGTCGCTGAAAGTTCTAAATCAGATGCACTTTGATCTTTAGGAAGAGGCGTATTAAATGCACTCTCAATGAGGCTAAAGAGTTTAATTTCATCTTCGAATTGATCCGCTTTAAATGTTGAATATCCCAATTTAATTTTTTGGGTAAATGCTTTATCACCAATGGTAATCAGTTGTGGTTTTTCTAAAGAAGTTAAACCTCTGAGGCGTGAGTCTAAAATTTCAGCCGATTCTGCTTGCAGCACAATGGCATATAAAGCACCTTCAATTCTAAATAAAGTTGCATTGGTCTGTTCTTTAATAAACTCAGGAATTCTGCTAAAGAAAGTAGTAAACGTTCCCCAATCAGCATTTAAAATGGCTTCAGCACAATTCGCTAAACTAAACACCACTAGCGCATTTTCTTTAGCAGGATTGTTTTTAACAAAACGTTGAATATTTAAGAAAAGTTCTTGTTTTGCTGAGCCAGAATCACCTTTAGATCCAGTACTTTTATTTGAATCGACAGTTTCAATCGCAATTTGAATCGTATCGGGTTCTTCCGAAGGAATAAATTCAATCTTTAAAGGATTTTTGATTTTCGCATGAGTATTCAGCGTATCAATCTCGAAACGACCCAGTTCAAATTGCCCTTGAGAGACTTTTTTGAAGCGATTTTTAAATTCAGAAACTTTGACGGGTTGAATAATATCTAATAATGGCAAACCAACCAGATCGTCTTCACTTTCAATACCAAATAAAGACAGATATTCTGCATTGGCTTCCCCGTGAATACCTTCTTGAATGGTTGCAACGGCTTTATTTTGTTCCTCAACCAAGACTTGAGTGTGAAGTTTGGCATTTTCCAAGTCATTCGATAAGTTTTGTTGAATTTGAATGGAACGGCTATATGACAATGCACGAATGATATTAATATAGAAATGATTTTTATCATTGAGGTGAATAACGTCGTATATGCCTTTATGAATAAACCCTTGATAGTCATTAGGGCTATAGTCTTCAGAAGCCAGATATAACAGGGGAATATCAATTTGACTGGTTGCTTGGATCAGTGCAACAGCCTGCTCAATTTTAATATCATAAGCTCTTCCGAAAATAATCAGATCCCATGAAGTGTTGAGTTGCTTTTCAAAGCTCTTTAAATCATCCAATAACACGGCTGAAACAAGATGATTGTTATTTTGAAAAATCTCTAAAATTTCGTTATATCGGATTTGATTATCATCAATAATCAAAATACGAATTTCCGAACGTTTAAGTTTTTTTGATAAAAATAGATTTCTCACTTCAAGGCTTCCCATAGATCTTGATGACTATTGGATTCAATTGATTGCTGATGAATTAATTGATCAATGATGGTTTGTTGTTCATTGTTTAATAACTCAAAATCGAATTGAATAAAACTTTGAGTCATTAATATTGTTTTAAGTAAATACACCTTAATGTCATGTTCTGCAATAACTAAATGAATACCTTGTTGTTCATGGAATGTCGGTAAATTCGGCAGAATGAGTGTGTAGGTTTTTTTATCTGTGTTTAATGATTCAATAATTAAGGCAGGATTGAGATGGTTTTTTGCCCGATCATTGCCAATAATAACGGCACAAGGACACAACACTTGAGCCAATACTTCTAAGCCAAGCTCATAGGTGCGATGACTGGTTTGTTTCATCCATCTAATCACACCACCTTTCCATTTATTTTGTAGTGTTTCATTCATTAAAATGAATTCACCTGTACGTAAATGAGGAGGTGCTTCCTGATCTGACCAATTGACACGATAACCTTGTGTACTGATATCTAATACAGCGCAGGTATACAGCTGTTTTGACTGACGATCCAGTACATGCAGTTGTTGCTGTAAATACGAATGATCTTTGCTGGCAATTTCAGATTGAATGGTTGCTTCTGTTTGGAAATCTAAATGATTGTCCATGCCCACAGTTTCATATAGGTTTTTCGCTTTTGACAAGTAAAAATGTGCAGTCTGTAAGGTAAAACTGATTTGTAATTGTGCTGAATATTCAAATCGTTCTTGTCGACGTTCACTCGATGTTCCGAGCACATTTTGCAAATGTAATTTCAATGAAGTGGAAAGATGTATTTTTTCACTGTTGGAAAGATAGGCATTATCTTTTTGAATTGTAAGATTGATATGTTCCAGTAATGCTTGAGTGCCAATATAAATATTGGGTTTAAAACTCTCATGCTGCTTGCGATTATAGACAGGCGGATGATCTTTTGTGCTGTCTACAATATAACGAGAAATAGATGTTTCTCTCGGTAAAATTTGGACCAGATGTGCCCAATCATAACTACATTGATATAAAGAATAGATTTCAGTAGGTCGAATTTGGTGTGTATTGAGAATTTCTAATAACAGGACTTGGGCATACGCTTGATCAATATTTTTTACAATATGGTTGGTGCCTTGTAATTGATTGATATTGATTGAATGCTCTTGATTTCTAAATGCCATAGCATACAGATAATGCGTCATGAGCCATTGATTGGACAATGCAGAGCTATACAACATTTGTTGTTGAGCCAATAAGCGTGCAAGCTGCTCAAAAGCATAATAAGTTGACAGAATACGTGCCGTTTTTAGATTTCGTTTTTGAGAAAATTTAAAAAAAGAAATTTTTTGTTCAGTGATTTGTTGTTGACTACGCCGCGCAATATCAATGTAGATCACGGTGAAATAAATCCGCAATCTTGTGGTTAATTCAATAATATGTTCATTGCGGTCCGAATGAAATAAACCTTGATTCAGGAAGTTTTTTTCAAGACTGGCTAAAACACTTTCAGTAATTGGGTGTAGCGTTTGAATCAGATCAAAACGTAATGTTTCACTACATTGAAGTTCAGAAATTTCATACAAAGCAGTCAGTACAAATTGAGCAGTGTCTCCCAATTGCATAATAGAAAGTGTAGATACCCATTCAGAGAGGGCATCTACATTCATTTCAGAGAAAGTTAGATTCTCTCTTGTTAAAACTGTTGGAAAATGAAAAATTTCTAAAATTCTTTCTTGAATCATTTTGAGTCTCGAACTAAAAGGCAGCTACTCCAAAAAGTGGTGTTTTATTTTGCTCCCCAGCAATTTCTCTAACCAATTTTGGCACCAGATAACCTGGTAAATCTGCTAACACATTTTTATAGATGTCTTCAATTTTATTTTTATTTAAATCAAAATGTTGTGCACCTTTAACTTTATCAAGTACATGTAAGTAATAGGGTAGAACTTGAGCTTCAAACAAACGATGACTCAGTTCAACTAGTGTATCCGCATCATCATTAACACCTTTGAGTAAAACGGATTGGTTGAGTACCAATATGTTGTTATTCACTAACGTTAATAATTTCTGACAGGTGTAATCATCTAATTCTAAAGCATGGTTTGAGTGTACCACTAGAATAATGCGTAGCCTACTGTTTTTTAATATAGAAATAAATTCATCATCAATTCGATTCGGGATAACAATGGGAACTCTTGAATGAATTCTTAGAATTTTAATATGTGAAATGGATTCTAATCGCTCGATCCATAAGGCCAATTTTCGGTTGGTCAGGGTAAGTGGGTCACCTCCACTAAGAATCACTTCATTAATTTGAGGTTGGGTGGCCAAATAATTTTGGATATTGATCCAATCGTCATTTTTAGGCAAATTTTCCTGATAGGGAAAGTGGCGACGAAAGCAGTAACGGCAATGTACCGCACAAGCACCCGTCAGTGTCAGTAAAAATCGTGATTTATATTTGTGTAAAACCCCAGGAATTTGATTGGCTGCTTCTTCATCTAAAGGATCAGTAACAAAACCTTCATGTTCTTCCAGTTCTAAATGATGAGGTAAGACTTGCAATAAAAGAGGGTCTAAAGGATTGCCCACTTGCATTTTATTGACAAAATCACGAGGAACTCTGAGCTTGAATTGCTCGGAGGCTAAAATTGCACCTGAAAGCAAATCCTGTGGTGATAATTTGAGTAGTGCTAAAAGCTCAGCCGGGTCTGTGACCAGATCACTGAGTTGAGTTTGCCAATTTTGTTCTTGATACAGGAGATTATTCATGCCACAAACTTATAAAATGCAAGAGAAAAACTCAATAGAGCAATGAGCTAATGATACGGCTCTTTTGCTCCAAGAGGGAGAGATGTGGTCTAAAAAGCTTAAGAAGAACTTAGAAACACGGTTAAGAAATGTATTTTATCAATATCTTCCAGTGTAAGTCAGAGGATTTTCATTGCTTCATAATAGCTTGGTCATTTACAATACGGAGCATGAAAAAAGATGTTGTGTGCAAATTGAGAAAGTTCTGAAGGGCTTTATTGCTTTCATTCAACATCATCAATACTTAAGTTAGATAGTTTGGAGTGTGCCAGTCATGGCCTATTATTCTACGAATGATTTCAAGTCAGGCCTTAAGGTTATGCTTGATGGCAACCCATGTTCAATCATGGAAAACGAATACGTAAAACCAGGTAAAGGTCAGGCCTTCAACCGTGTTAAATTGCGTAACCTTCGCAGTGGTAAAGTTTTAGAGAAAACTTTCAAATCGGGCGAGAATTTAGAAGCGGCTGATATCGTTGAAGTAGAAATGGAATATTTGTACAACGACGGCGAACTTTGGAACTTTATGGATCCTGTTACATTTGAACAGATCGCAGCTGATAAAACAGCAATGAGCGATGCTGCAAAATGGTTAAAAGACGATTCTAACGAAAAATGCACAATTATGTTATGGAATGGCGTTCCTTTGAACGTTACAGCACCTAACTTTGTTGTTTTAAAAATCGTTGAAACTGATCCAGGTGTTCGTGGTGATACTTCTGGCGGTGGCGGTAAACCTGCTAAGCTTGAAACTGGTGCAGTTGTACGTGTTCCATTATTCGTACAGCAAGAAGAAAGCGTTCGTGTAGATACCCGTACTGGTGACTATTTAGAACGTGCATAATGGTTTATAAATAGACTATTATCAGGAGGAGGTGATGAAAATCATCTCCTTTTTTTATGCCAAAGTATTAGATCATTATTGGGCATGGAAGAGTACAGTCGCAAAGGATATACCGGCTGTAGAAAAATAAAAATTTTTGCTGATTGAGTGCATGAGATACGAGGGAATTATGGATCAAGTTCAAACAAAACTGTCTCCTACGGCTAAAATTATTTGGCTATTGGTGGCAATTCTAGGTGCAGTATCATTTGGAATACTGGCTGTGAGTCGTGGAGAACACGTCAATGCAGTTTGGTTAGTACTGGCTGCAATTTGTGTCTACAGCATCGCTTATCGATTTTATAGTTTATTTATTGCCAACAAAGTATTTGAACTGAATTCTAGACGATTAACACCTGCGCATCGTTTAGCCGATGGTTTAGATTACGTACCCACCAATAAAAGCGTCTTGTTTGGTCACCATTTTGCTGCGATTGCAGGTGCAGGTCCTTTGGTTGGTCCGATCCTCGCAGCGCAAATGGGATATTTACCAGGGACAATTTGGTTGCTGGTGGGTGTGGTGTTAGCAGGTGCTGTACAGGATTTCTTAGTTCTGTTTATTTCAACACGTCGAGATGGTCGTTCATTAGGTGAAATGGCGAAGCAAGAACTTGGCTCATTTGCAGGTGTGGTAGTCATGCTTGGTGCTTTGGGCGTGATGATCATTATCCTTGCTGTGCTTGCCTTGGTTGTTGTAAAAGCACTGACCAATAGTCCTTGGGGCGTATTTAGTATTGCTGCAACTATCCCCATTGCTTTATTTATGGGCGTATATATGCGTTATATCCGTCCAGGAAAAATTGCTGAAGTATCGATCATCGGTTTTGTTTTGATGATGTTGGGAATTATCTACGGTGGCGATGTGGCACAACACCCGTACTGGGGACCATTCTTTACTTTAACAGGTACTGAATTGACTTGGTGCTTAATCGCCTACGGTTTTGTTGCTTCGGTATTACCTGTATGGTTATTGCTTGCACCACGTGATTATTTATCAACTTTCTTAAAAATTGGTGTTATTGCAGGTTTAGCCATCGGTATTATGGTGGCATTGCCAGATCTGAAAATGCCAGCAGTCACACACTTTATTGATGGTACGGGTCCTGTATTTGCAGGCTCTATGTTCCCATTCTTGTTCATCACAATTGCTTGTGGTGCAATCTCAGGTTTCCATGCTTTAGTGTCATCAGGAACCACGCCTAAACTGGTTGATAACGAACGTGATATTCGTGTCATTGGTTATGGCGGTATGCTGATGGAATCATTTGTTGCAATTATGGCAATGATTTGTGCGACTGTGCTTGAGCCAGGCGTTTATTTTGCGATTAATGCGCCAGCAGCAGTACTGGGCACAACAGTTGAGAGTGCCTCTGAAGCAGTGCGAAACTTAGGTTTTGTGGTCACTCCTGAAATGCTGACAGTGCTTGCACATGAAGTAGGTGAAAGCTCAATCTTGTCTCGTACAGGTGGTGCGCCAACATTTGCAATTGGTATGGCGCATATTATTTCTGAGATTTTCAATAGTCGTCAAATGATGTCTTTCTGGTATCACTTTGCCATTCTTTTCGAAGCATTGTTTATTTTAACTGCGGTAGATGCAGGCACACGTGCTTGTCGTTTTATGGTTCAAGATACCGTAGGTATTGTGATTCCAGCCATCAAGAACTCTCACAATTTCTTTGGTAACTTAATTGGTACTGCGGTTGCTGTTGCAGGGTGGGGATTCTTTGTTTATCAAGGTGTCGTCGATCCGCTGGGTGGGATTAACAGCTTGTGGCCTCTATTTGGTATTGGTAACCAAATCCTTGCTGCTATGGCGCTGATCTTAGGTACAGTCATTTTATTCAAAATGAAGAAAGAGAAATATGTTTGGGTCACCATTGTGCCGACCATTTTCCTCTTCATTACTTCTATGACAGCAGGTTGGCAAAAGATTTTCCATGAGAATCCAAAAATTGGTTTCTTGGCGCAAGCGAATCGTTTCTCTGACGCGATTGCAAAAGGTGAAGTGCTCAAACCTGCAAAAGATATTGCTGAGATGCAAACGATTGTGATGGCGAATCAAATCAATGCAGTACTTTGTGCTTTCTTTATGATTGTGGCTTTCGTGATGTTGTTTGCAGCGATTGGTGTGATTCGCCGTGCTTTAGCAAGCCCAACACCAACAGTCAATGAATCAGAAGCGGTTTATCGTGATGAAGTGATTCAAGGAGAGGTGAAATGAGTTTAAAAGATCATCTTCGCCAATCATTGGCTTTGGGAAAAATCATTAAATTTACTGTATTGGCACAGCCGAAAAAGTTTTTAATGTTGCAAGGGCTTAAAACTATACAAGTGATTTGGAAACGTTTACAGCAAAGTTTTCGTCTGATGGTTGGTGTTCCAGATTATCAAACCTATTTGACGCATATGGCTGAGCATCACCCAGATTTAGTACCAATGGATGAAAAGACATTTCACCGCTATTGTGTCGATGCGCGTTATCCAAGTGCAACCAATGGTATGAAAAAATGTCCATGCTGATGTGTATAGAATAGATTGATTTCTTTGGAAATTGACAAAAACGGTGTATGTTAATCATGCACCGTTTTTTATTTAGGATATACGTTTGTGATTTGGGGTATGAGTAAAAATATAGAGCAAAATACAAACCATAAAAAAGATGAGATTTATAAAAATATACAAGTTTATGCAGCTAAAATTACAACTTTTTTAGATCAGATTAATCAGATTATTTTAGATAAAGATCATCAAACAAAACTGGCATTATGTTCATTATTGGCCAGAGGGCATGTATTGTTTGAAGATTTACCTGGCTTAGGGAAAACCACGTTGGCCAGTAGTTTGGCACATTTGGCAGGACTACAATTTCAACGCATTCAATTTACCAATGATATGCTCGCAAGTGATGTGATTGGCATCAATATGTTCAATCAAAAAGAGCATCAATTTGAGTTTAAGCATGGACCCATTTTCACTCAAATTTTATTGGCTGATGAAATCAACCGCTGTAGTCCTAAAACGCAAAGTGCATTGCTTGAAGCAATGGAAGAAGGCTTAGTTACGGTCGATGCCGTGCGTTATACATTGCCACAGCCATTTTGGGTCATTGCGACACAAAACCCTTTATTTCAAAGTGGTACATATGCATTACCTGAGTCACAACTTGACCGTTTCTTAATGCGATTATCGCTGGGTTATCCATCTCGAAGTGCTGAAAAATTACTCTTACAACAAAATTCGCGGCAGGCACTGATTTCAACACTAGCACATGTGTTTAATGCAGAAGACATCTTAGAACTACAGTCTTTGGTCGATCAAGTCCAAATCCATGACGTGGTACTGGAGTATCTATTGGATCTTGCTCAAGAAACCAGAAAAGGGCGACATGGCTTATCTACCCGTGGAATTTTAGCATTAAAGAAAGCAGCACAGGCCTATGCATTGATCGATCAACGTGCTTTTGTCACTTTAGATGATGTTCAAAGTGTATTTGTGGCAGTGGTCGCGCATCGAATAGGTTTGTCTGATCACGATGCTTTGCAATTGATGCAACGTGTGACTGTACATGCTTAGGTTGCATTGATATGTTGAAGCGCAAATTTCGACAATGGTTAGGACAACGTTTTAAATTTGAACAGCAAAAAAAGCTGACTCAACGCGATATTTTGATCTTTATCTATCAGCAAGGTTATATCTATCTGGTGCTGATCTTGATCACGTTCATTGCAGGGATTAATTACGCCAATAACTTGATATTGGGATTTTGTTTTTTAATTAGCGCCATTTTATGTATTAGTTTCTATCTGACCTTTAAGCAGTTACATCAATTAGAGATTGAGATTGTTGTGCCTGAAGTTGGGCGGGTGGGTGATGCGCTACATGTTCAGATGTATTTCAAACAATCGGAGATTGCCACTCGATATTTGCGTGTCAAAGTGGCAGATGAAACGCATCGAGTTTTAGTATCAGAATCAGAAAAAAAATTGGTGTTCACCTTTAAGCCAGAACAAAGAGGGCAGTTCATTTTGCCTGATATTCAATTGTATTCGACTTATCCTTTAGGTTTGGTGCGAACTTGGACCTATTTTTATGTACAAAGTAAAATTTGGATTGCACCACAGCCTCAAGACTTTCAACAAGAACATGAGGTGGCCTCGGATGCAGGGCTACCTGATTTAGATGAATATCGAGATTTAAAGAATTATCAGCTGGGGGATGCATTGCAGTTGGTGTCATGGAAACAAGCTGCACGGGGTCAGGGGCTATATATCAAGCAATTTGAAAATCAGGTGGATTTGAATATTGTCACGATTGATTATGCGCATATGCCATCTGCGCTGCATGAAGAAAAACTAAAATTGATGATGGGGCTGGTGGATCAATGTGAACGTCAGCAAACGCCCTATATTCTAAAAATTAAAGATATTTTGCTGGAACAAGGCTGTGGTGAAAAACAGTATCTGGACGCAAAATTGTTGCTTGCGCAGGCCTAGAGATGAAAACGTCGATTCAGATTGCGATTATATTGATGCTTGCATTCATTTGGCTTGGGCAAGTGCTATTTTCTCCTTGGCTTTTAAGTCTCGCCTTTCTGTTGAATATCATTGCATTGATTGTTTTTTATCGAAAACAAAAGCATCAACCCGATCGTGAGTTTCCAAAATGGGTGAAAGGCATTTTTGTCCTCTTTTGTCTTTTAACCATTTTTGTGGCTTATCGAAGCTTTATTGGGGTGAGTGCAGGTACCTGTGTTTTAAGTGTATTTTTATTTGCGAAGGCTTTAGAAACACGAATAGAAGCGGACTCCAAACGTGACTTAATTGTACTGTTTAATTATGCACTTTTTGTGGCAGCAAGTTTGTTTTTACATAGCCAAAGCATTTGGATGGCAATTTTGGTTTTATGTGCGCTGATGAGCTGCTTGGTCGGTTTATATCGAGTTCAAACGGCTGAATTTGAACAAGCAAGACCGATATTACTTGCACTTAAAAAAGACGCAGGACATGTGTCCAAATTTATTGGTTTGGCCGTGCCATTTTTTATGGTGCTGTTTTTATTTTTTCCAAGATTCCCACCGCTGTGGCAAGTTCCAATTAAAACCGATGAGAGTGTGACAGGACTGAGTGATCGAATGGCGCCTGGTGATATAGCAGAATTATCACAATCATCTGAATTGGCTTTTCGGGTATTGGGGGACATTCAAAAACTACCCAATCGAAATGAAATGTATTGGCGTGCCATGGCATTGGATCGTTATGATGGCACAACATGGACTGGCAGTTTTATTCATTTACAGACCAAGCCAGTGACTTTGCCATCACAAAATCAGCATCGTTTGCATTACCAATACTTAACCACAGAGTCTAATCTTAAATGGATTACGGGTTTAGAACATTCGATACCACTTGATAGCCAATTTTCCCTACATTTAGATGGCGCAATCACGCCAAATCGAGCGATTAAACCGAATAAACCTGTAGATTTGTTATGGATTGGCGCTGGCGGTGAGCTTCAGACAAATCAGCTGAGTGATATTCAACATAGAATGTTATTAGATTACCCTAAGCATTATGATCCAGAAGCGCAGAAATTTGCTCGTAGCTTGTTTGCCACAAGTCAGAATGATCCCAAACAATATATTCAAAATTTATTAGCATGGTATAAATCCAATCATTTTGCTTACACCTTGAAGCCTGGCGTTATGGGTGAAAATCGTGTGGATGAATTTTTATTTAAACGTAAAAAAGGTTTTTGCGAACACTATGCATCAAGCTTTGTGCTGTTGTTGAGGTATGTGGGGATTCCTGCTCGTGTTGTCACAGGTTATCAAGGCGGTCAATACTCACCTGATGAAAAGAGTTGGGAAGTGCGCCAGCTCGATGCCCATGCATGGACAGAGGTTTATTTAGAAGGAAGATGGATACGTATAGATCCAACTGCAATGATCGCACCTGAACGCATCGATTTGGGAATGCAAGATTATTTGTCCAATGATCAAACCGCATTTGGCGACGAAGGGCAGTCAAATTGGCGTTATCAGCAATTTACGCTATTGAAAAATATGCGTGTGTGGAGTGATTACGTCAGTTTTCAATGGCAAAGTAAAGTCTTGGGGTATAACACAGATTCGCAGAAAAAATGGATGAGTCGACTCGGCTTAAACTCTAGTTATGCCTATGGATTACTCATTATATTGGGCATTGTGTTATTGACTCTTCTGTATTTGGGTTTAGGTCATTTGCACCGTCAACATGGATGCACTGCCGAGAAGCAAATCATCGATAAATTTAGTAAAAGCTTAAGTGCTGAGTATCATAAACAACTGAGTGAAACCTTCCAACATTGGATGAAAAGGTTGGCTTTGTGTGCTGATAATGAAAAATGTTTTGAGGATGCAAACCACGTTTTCCAACAGATTGTATATTTAAATCAAAATGATCCTGAAACGTTGAAACTTTTTTCGCAATTGCTTAAAGAATGTTCGAGTGTGTTAAAAAGCCATGAAAATGACTTGTCTTAAGCTATGAAAATGAATATGATTCTTTGCATTCTAGGTGTATAGCTCAGTTGGTTAGAGCGCTACGTTGACATCGTAGAGGTCTCCAGTTCGAGTCTGGATATACCTACCAAGATTTTGAAATAATATTGATGAAACCTCAAACGAATGTTTGGGGTTTTTTATTGCCCAATCATTTATAAATTTCGAAATATGTCTTAATTCAATTAAATTTTATAATAAATCTTTTAAATAAATTAAATTTTGAGGTGGTAATTATTTTTTAAATATTTATATTAAATTTATGAAATAAAAAAGAAATATTAAAATGGATCAACTCAATCCCAGTGATTTAAAGGCAATATTACATTCAAAAAGAGCCAATTTGTATTACTTGGAACATTGTCGTGTCATGCAAAAAGATGGACGAGTGTTGTATTTGACCGAAGCGAAAAATGAAAATCAATATTGGAACATTCCGATTGCAAATACGACCGTCATTATGCTGGGTACAGGCACATCAATTACACAAGCTGCAATGCGGATGCTTGCTAGTGCAGGGGTGTTAGTGGGTTTTACAGGTGGTGGTGGTACGCCATTATTTATGGGCTGTGAAATCGAATGGATGACGCCGCAAAGTGAATACCGTCCAACGGAGTATATGCAAGGCTGGATGCAATTTTGGTTTGATGAAGAAAAACGCTTAGAAGTCGCAAAACAATTTCAATTGGCGCGAGTTCAGTTTATAGAAAAAATTTGGGCTAAAGACCGTGATTTAAAAGATCATGGTTTTTATGTTGATGATTTGGATATTCAACAAGCCTTGGATGGTTTTGCTAAGAAAATTCCACACCCAACTAAAGTTGGTGATCTTTTACTTGCCGAAGCAGCAACCACCAAGCAACTTTATAAGATAGCAGCTACCCGTACGGGTTTGAAAGATTTTAGTCGAAATCCAGAACAGGGTGATTTGGCTAATGATTTTTTAAATCATGGCAATTATTTGGCCTACGGTTTAGCCGCAACCACACTTTGGGTGTTGGGTATTCCTCACGGTTTTGCAGTGATGCATGGGAAAACCCGTCGTGGGGCATTGGTCTTTGATGTGGCGGATTTAATTAAGGATGCAGTGGTTTTACCGTATGCCTTTATTTGTGCAAAAGAGAAAATAACAGAACAAGACTTTCGTCAGCAGATTTTACAGAAATTTACTGAGCATAAGTGTTTGGACTTTATGTTTGATCAAGTCAAAGCACAAGCTTGCAAAAATCATGATGTAGATGGGGAAGCATTATGATCGTGACCTTTATCAGTCAATGTGAAAAGAAAGCGATCCCTCGTACTCGGCGTGTACTGGATGCTTTTGCTGATCGGATTGGGGATAACACGTGGCAAACAGTGATTACAGAGGAAGGTCTAATTGCCGTTAAAAAGTTACTCCGTAAGACTGTGACCAAAAGTACAGCGGTGAGTTGCCATTGGATTCGGGGGAGACGTCGCAGTGAGTTGCTATGGATTGTGGGGAATCGGAATAAGTTTAATCGTGAGGGAATTGTACCTGTTAATACGACTAAGAAAAAGCTAGACCAAAATAAATGGGAAAATGATTGGTATTATTTACCTTTAATTAAAGCATTAGTTGCAATTTCTGCATTATTACATGACTGGGGCAAAGCTTCTGTTTTATTTCAAGAAAAACTCCAACCAAAAAGTAAAAATACTAAGAAAGGTGATCCTTTAAGACATGAATGGATTTCTTGTCTATTACTTCATGCGCTGGTGCAATCATCAGGAAATACCACAACGGATGAAGCATGGTTAAAACTACTGATTGAGCAAAATTGGCATGAAGATGATTTAAAACAAAAGGTTTTAACAGGTTTAGATCATACGAAAGCCTTAGATCAGTTACCACCTTTTGCACAATTGGTGGCATGGCTGATCGTTTCACATCATCGTTTGCCTGATTTAAAAGAAGAAGAACGTCGTAAAGATTATGCCAGTACAAAGCGAGAAACATTATCTGCAATGCTGAAAAGCATTAAAGCAGATTGGGGCTATCAAAATAAGTTTGATGATGAATATCAACAGCGCGTTTTAAAATGTTTTGAATTTGAGCAGGGCTTATTAAGCCAATCAAACCATTGGACGAAGCAAATTAAAAAATGGTCAGCACGCTTATTACAAGAAATTCAGCATCACACCATTATTTTTGATGATGGCAGTTGGCGTGTCATTTTGCATCATGCGCGTTTATGTTTAATGTTAGGTGATCATTATTATTCATCTTGTGATGCCGATACAAATTGGACAACATCACTGAAATTAATAGCAAATACAGATCGAAAAACAAAAGCACCAAAGCAATATTTAGATGAGCATTTGGTACATGTCAGTGATCATGCCATGAAAGTGGCGCAATCATTAAGTCGCTTAGCCGATGACATGGAACCTGCTTATGATATTGCAAAATTAAAAAAGAAAAGTCCTGATGGGTTTGAATGGCAAGATCAAGCAGTGAAAGTGATTCAAAGTTTTATCCAAAAAAATGAAGATGCTCAAAAACAAGGTTGGTTTATTGTCAATATGGCAAGTACGGGCAAGGGAAAAACCATTGCCAATGCCAAAATTATGCAGGCACTGTCGCCAAATGCAGATTCATTACGTTATATCCTAGCTTTAGGATTAAGAACTTTAACCTTACAAACGGGTGATTCTTATCGCAATGATATTGGCTTGCAAAATGATGAACTTGCGATATTAATTGGCTCGAAAGCTGTTCAAGAATTACATCAAAGAAACAGAGCAAAAGCAGATAAAAATGAGATCAATGTAGAAGAAATAGGTTCAGAATCACTCGAAACTTTATTAGACAATGAGCTAGATTATGATGTTCTACCACAAGCAGATTTTATGAATGTTTTATTTCCACAGAATCAAGCCGAAAAAAATAAAGCCTTTTTATATAAACCTGTTTTAGCCTGTACCATTGATCATATTATTGCTGCGACGGAGACCAAACGAGGTGGGAAATATATTTTACCGAGTTTGCGCTTATCATCTTCTGATTTAGTGATTGATGAAGTTGATGATTTCAATGGACAAGATTTAATTGCGATTGCGCGTTTAGTATATTTAACCGCGATGCTTGGACGTAAAGTGATGATTTCATCGGCAACGATTCCGCCTGCATTGGCGGAGGGCTTTTTTAATGCTTATCAGCAAGGTTGGCAACTCTATTGTGCCTTTAAAAAAATAAAAAAAACGCATGCTGTGGCCATGTGGGTGGATGAATTTAAAACCCAAATTACGATGGTTGAAGATGTTGAATATATTAAAGAATATCAACATGCCCATGAAAAATTTGTACACATTCGTACAGAACAATTGCAACAACAAATTATTAAACATAAAGCATATATTGTTGATTGTTCAGATTTAGTGGTTTCTAAAGAACAAGCGAAATTAGATGAAAGCATACAACAGCAGTATTTTGAACGGATTAAGCAACATGCTGAAAAACTACATTTAGCACATCATACAATTGATCAAAAAACTGGAAAAAAAGTGTCTTTTGGTGTGATTCGCGTTGCCAATATTCCACCATGCGTGGCATTAACTCGATTTTTACTCAATGCAGAATGGTCAGGGAATTTTGCACCTCGTGTAATGGCATATCATAGCCGACAAGTCATGCTATTACGTAGTGAACAAGAACGGCATTTAGATCAAGCGTTAAAGCGTAAAGAAAAACAAGGTGAACAACCGCAAGCATTTTTAGATACAGGGAATGACTGCGTGATTCGTCAGCATTTAGATCACACGAATGCCGAAAATGTGATCTTTATTTTAGTGGCAACACCTGTGGAAGAAGTAGGGCGAGATCACGATTTTGATTGGGCTATTGTTGAACCGTCTTCTTATCGTTCCATTATTCAATTGGCAGGGCGTGTTTTACGTCATCGGAAAATCAGCCAGGAGATTACTCAGCCGAATATTGCGTTAATGCAATATAACTTAAAGGGTTTAAGAGGGGCACAGGTCTCTTTTGAAAAACCTGGTTTTGAAATCAATAACGATAAATTTAAATTAAGCACGAAAAACTTATCAGAACTTTTAGATGATGATGTGAGTTTAGGCATTAATGCGATTCCTCGTATTCAAGCGAAAAATCCATTACAGGCTACGCAAAAATTGGCAGATTTGGAACATGCGGTTTTAGCAGACAGTTTGACAAGCTACCAAAAGGCAGGTGCAAAACCATTAAATGCTTGGCTGACGCAAACATGGTTTTTAACTGCTTTACCACAACGATTTGCGCAATTTAGACAGAGCTCACCCAGTATTCAGTTATTTTCAGTGTGGCAAGACCGTAAGTTTACGTTTTGTATTAAAGATGATCTTGGCAATTATATTAACCGCAACGGTTTTTATCAGATCACACATTTAGAGCTTAATGAATGTGAAAAATCACGCTTATGGTTAGATCGAAATTACAGCGACATTTTGCGTCGTATGGCGGTTGATTCTTTACAGGAAAATGAGGATATTGAAACAAAGATGGAAATATTATCAGAACGTTATGGGGAAATCATGTTGCCTGAATATGATGAAGATAAAGCGTTGTTATATTCAGATCAATTTGGGCTGATTGTCAAAAATTAAAAGATAAAGGAGGGGGATATGACAGCAAGTATTCATACTTTTTTAAACGAACGTAAAGACCTATGGTTAAAAGATCGATTAAAAAAAGCAAAAGATGATGCAGAAATTGCAGAGTTACAGCAACAAGCAGACGATAAATTTCATTTAAAAGAATGGTTACCTGATGCAGCAAAACGAGTAGTACAACTGTCGATGGTGAGTCATCCAAGTAAATTTAGTCATCCAAGTGCAAAAACTTCAAGCATTATTGCCCCTATATCTGGCAGCAAAGATGGTTATTTACGTACAGGTAATGTGGACTATCCATTAGATGTATTTGGTAATGCGGCTGCAATGGATGTGTATAAATTTTTATGTTTGTCATTAAGCAATGACCTTTCTGTTTTAGATGGTTTTGAGCAAGATGATCAAAATCTAAAAAATTTGATTCAACAATCTTCGTTAGATTTTGAAACATTGAAAACTAATTTTTTAATGATTAAACAAAATGATAGGACTAATAAAACGGATCATTTGATTAAACAGGTGTATTTCCCTGTTGCACAAAAGGAATATCACTTATTGTCAATTTTGACACCATCAGGATTAATCACCCGATTAAAGCAGAAAGTTGATCATATACGTTTTTCTGAGCCAACTAAACTAGCCAAAGAAAAACGTAAAAAAAATGAGCATGATGGAGAAGGCTATGCTGATATTTTTGATCTAACTGTAACAGCTTATGGTGGGACACAACCACAAAATGTCAGTGTATTAAATAGTCAAAATGCAGGACGATCATATCTTTTATCAAGTTGCCCACCAACGTTAGAAAAACGTGCTATCCCACTGCCTAAAACTGACTTCTTTGCACAGTGTTTATATCGCAAAAACTATCAAGACAGTTTTATGCAATTGCATAAATTTATGCAATTAGATTTAAACAATATCGATATTCGAACTGCAATACGCAACATCATTGGGTTTGTGATCGATCAAATTATATTACAGGCATTTACAATTCGTGAGACTTATCCTGAAACTTGGTCAGATCAAGAGTATTACGCTGGATTACCTAAATTACAGCGCATTTGGCTAGATCAACAGTATCAGAATGAACGAGAAAACGATGCTGAATGGCGCGATGAGATTAGCCAAAATATTGCCCGTTGGATTTTACGCAGTTATGAAAAAGCAATTAGTGATTCTTATACCTTGGGGGCGGGAGAATTATTAGATGTACAACAACAGGTAGAAAATTCATTGCAAAAAGCTAAGGAGTTCTTTTAATGCGTCAATTTTTATTGATCCCACATTTAAAAATCCATAATGCCAATGCAATGAGCAGTCCATATACCATTGGTTTTCCTGCAATGACGGCTTGGTTAGGTGCTGTACATGCGTTACAACGCAAGCTAAACAGCAAAAATACTGAGGTTGAACTGACAAAAATTGCGGTGAGTTGTCATGATTTTAATTTACAAACCTATAAGGGACGTGGTGACTTTGTCCATTCGATTGTAGGAACAGCAAATCCTTTGGATAAAGATGGCAATCGACCTGCCTTCATTGAAGAAGCACGTTGTCACTTAGACGTGTCTTTGCTGATTGAATGTGACAATATTGATCCTGATGAAAAAGCTGAATTTTTAGAGCTTGTACAGCAATTGGTTACAAGCATGAAATTTGCTAGTGGCGATGTGTTATCGGTTAAACCTTGTAAGATTTTAAATTTTGATGATGAAGAAGATCAAGCAAAACAACTTCGCCCAATTTTAAATCAATTAATGTTAGGACATGTGTTGATTGAGCGCCGTGATTTAGTACTACAAAGCATGAATGAAGGCTTAGATGCATTAGATGCGGTGTTGGATTATCTCAAAGTGACATATAGCTCAACCCAAGATGAAAATGAAAAAGTGACATGGACATCTAAGCGTAAAGCTCAAGGTTGGCTTGTGCCGATTGCAGTTGGTTTTCAAGGAATTTCTGAACTTGGACAAGCAAAAAACCAACGAGATGCCAATACCCCACACCGATTTGCTGAAAGCGTGCTGACTTTAGGCGAATTTGTTATGCCGTATCGGATTGAAAATATTGATCAACTGTTTTGGCAATATCATGTTGATTTAGAAAATAATTTATACCTTTGCCAAAACTTAACACAATCTATTTAACTTTATAAAAAAGGAGATTCATTCATGGCTAAAAATGAAAAAGCGGTTGCTAGCGTACTTGCATTTGAAAAAAAACTTGTGCCGTCAGATGGTTATTTTTATGGTGGTAATTGGGAAGAACTAAGACAAGCAGATGCTATTCGCCGTAATCCTATTCAATTAAAAGAATTTAATGAAACTCAGAAGAAAAAAGCCAAAGAAGACCAAGAGGTATTAGTTTCTGCAACGCCATTAAAATTAATTGAAAAATCTGTACGTGGCACAATTTCAAACCGTTTAAAACCTGCGGTTGCAAGTGACCCATTAAAACTGAATGCTGAAGTTGAAAAAGCCAATTTACAAAAAGTAGATGCATGTGCTTTAGCAGAGCATCAAGATACATTAAAAGTGGCTTTTACTTTAAAAGTTTTAGGGGGCATCGAACAACCATCCGCATGTAATAATGAAGCATTTCTAAATTCATATAAAGAAGTCGCTAAAAACTATATTCACACTTATGGATTTGCTGAACTCGCCAAACGTTATGCGCTAAATATTGCCAATGCACGTTTTTTATGGCGTAACCGTGTTGGTGCAGAAAAAATTGAAGTTGTGGCTACAGTTAATGATCAAGAATCGTTAACATTCAACGCCTTTGATTATAAGCTACATGATTTTGATACAGTTGATGAAAAAGTACAGAATTTAGCAGATCAAATTGCACAGACGTTAAAAGGTGAAATATCTTATTTACTGATTAAAATTGAAGCCTATGCTTTGGTCGGAAAATCTCAGGAAGTTTATCCAAGTGAAGAACTCGTACTTGATAAAGGCAAAGGAGATAAAAGTAAAATCTTATATCAAGTGAATGGCGTCGCTGCGATGCATTCACAAAAAGTGGGGAATGCTTTACGTACCATTGATACATGGTATCCCGAATTTGAAGAACAAAAATCAGCCATTGCAATTGAGCCGTATGGTGCAGTGACCAATTTAGGTAAGGCTTATCGTACACCTAAAGCAAAACAGGATTTCTTTAGCTTATTTGATAAATATGCATTAGGTGAATCTTTAGAAAGTGCAGAACAAGAGCATTATGTAATGGCTGTACTTGTGCGTGGTGGTGTGTTTGGTCAAAGCGGAAAGGACGCTTAATATGAAGTTTTATCAGGAAATTACCCTGATTGATCAAGCTGAAATCTCACCCTATTTTATTTGGTCAAAAATATATACACAGTTGCATATTGCATTGGCAGAAATAAAAGATGAGTCAGATAAGGTGAGTATTGGTGTTTCTTTTCCTCAGTATATTTTTGAGGGAAAAGCAGGAAACCAGAAAGCTAAGATTAATTTAGGTAAAAAGCTTCGTTTATTTGCAGAGTCTGAAGCTGATTTGAAGAAATTGGACATTCGACGCTGGCTTGAGCGTTTAGAAGATTATGTGCATATTACTTCTATTCGTGAAGTGCCTAGTGAAATCAAAAGTTATGCCATATTTAAACGTCAACAAGTTAAAACAAATGCTCAGCGTTTAGCACGTCACCGTGTAAAACGTGGAGATATAGGTTTTGATGAGGCATTAGCACGTTATAGCCAAGTTGTAACAACAACGGATTTGCCTTATATCCAAATGAAAAGCTTAACGTCTGATCAGCCTTTTAAGTTGTTTATTAAAAAACAAAATGCTGAAAAATCTGAAACTCAGGTTTTTAGCACTTACGGATTAAGTTCAGTGTCATCTGTACCCGAATTTTAACCCAATATTTTTATACTCTTTAACAATTTAATAAAATCAATAGGTTATAATAGTGGTTTGAAACTTGGGTCTTATAGTAGATTTAAGGTTTAAGTCATTGTTATAGCTTTATTTTTTGCTTTAAAATTACTGTTCACTGCCATATAGGCAGCTTAGAAAATCTCGTGAATACATCAACAAAACCACTGGAGGTTCACTGCCATATAGGCAGCTTAGAAATGAGACTGCAACACAATTGATTGCTAAGCTTGGTTCACTGCCATATAGGCAGCTTAGAAAATAAACACTTGCAATCATGACTCGTACTCATGGTTCACTGCCATATAGGCAGCTTAGAAAAGTTAGACGCAGTAACTTCCGCTTCTTCGGGAGTTCACTGCCATATAGGCAGCTTAGAAATTACCATCCTGAATGGTTTTAATTGCTTTCGGGTTCACTGCCATATAGGCAGCTTAGAAATGCAGCAGTTGCGCTTGTAGTTGTTCGCCACTGTTCACTGCCATATAGGCAGCTTAGAAAACTTCGTCGTGTTCTTTCTCGCCAACGTAGATGTTCACTGCCATATAGGCAGCTTAGAAATAATGAAGCAACACCAAAGGTCGGTAAAATCAGTTCACTGCCATATAGGCAGCTTAGAAACTTGATTCAATGGCAACTCGTCAAGCGTGTCAGTTCACTGCCATATAGGCAGCTTAGAAAATGAGCTATTATTTTCAAATTTTGTAGTTTGAGTTCACTGCCATATAGGCAGCTTAGAAATGCCCGTTTAAAATTGGAGATATTGGAATTATGTTCACTGCCATATAGGCAGCTTAGAAAAAGCGATGACCATGCAAGCCACATGTCAAGACGTTCACTGCCATATAGGCAGCTTAGAAAAAACATAAACTGCATGTTTCCAGATATACCACGTTCACTGCCATATAGGCAGCTTAGAAACTACAAAATTTTAGCTCCGATTCTTTAACCCTGTTCACTGCCATATAGGCAGCTTAGAAAATCATCGTGATTTTCTCTCAATACAATCATTGGTTCACTGCCATATAGGCAGCTTAGAAAAAGGCGGTGCATTTCTTAATTCGCTAATTTTGGTTCACTGCCATATAGGCAGCTTAGAAATGCAAAGTATTGAGTTTCATCATATCCTCTATGTTCACTGCCATATAGGCAGCTTAGAAATGGTTATCCAATTACGTTTTAGCAAAAAATAAGTTCACTGCCATATAGGCAGCTTAGAAATTGGATTTGGATATATCCAGGTTGTGACAAGCGTTCACTGCCATATAGGCAGCTTAGAAAGCAATGCCTTGATTGAATCCCTCAATCTTAATGTTCACTGCCATATAGGCAGCTTAGAAATTTATAACTAAAATGCCACTCACCCTTAATAAGTTCACTGCCATATAGGCAGCTTAGAAATTACACACTACGGCATTAGAATTTGTGAATCCGTTCACTGCCATATAGGCAGCTTAGAAAGCCAATTCCTACAAGACTTCATCAAACTAAACGTTCACTGCCATATAGGCAGCTTAGAAAGTCATAATCTGGATCTATATCAGCAACAACAAGTTCACTGCCATATAGGCAGCTTAGAAATGCTGATTATCAAATTAATTGGCAAACTCCTTGTTCACTGCCATATAGGCAGCTTAGAAATTCATGCTACACGCTCCACAGCTGTTCCATTTGTTCACTGCCATATAGGCAGCTTAGAAATATCATTGCTTCCCAAACATCACTATACTTAAAGTTCACTGCCATATAGGCAGCTTAGAAAGTAAGGACTATTTGGATTATAAATTTCAGGTAGTTCACTGCCATATAGGCAGCTTAGAAAAAGATTCGAAAAGGTGCAAATGCTGTCAATACGTTCACTGCCATATAGGCAGCTTAGAAACCACCCAATAACTCAATAATTTCGTTTAAACGGTTCACTGCCATATAGGCAGCTTAGAAAATATGTTGCATGGCTGTCGCAATGGGTAAAACGTTCACTGCCATATAGGCAGCTTAGAAAATAGCCATCCAAGAATGAACGATTATTTTGAAGTTCACTGCCATATAGGCAGCTTAGAAAATCAGCAAATTCCATCAAAATCGAAATCATATGTTCACTGCCATATAGGCAGCTTAGAAAAATAATTGCAAAAATAGCGGCAGGCAAAACAAGTTCACTGCCATATAGGCAGCTTAGAAATTGGATTTTGATCTATCCTGGTTGCGATAAACGTTCACTGCCATATAGGCAGCTTAGAAACACAGTGCCTTCAATGAATCCATAGTGTGCCGGTTCACTGCCATATAGGCAGCTTAGAAATTTTGGGATAAATATAAATAAATAAATAAATGGTTCACTGCCATATAGGCAGCTTAGAAATCTTGAAAGAATTGGAATGTTCGCAAGGGCAAGTTCACTGCCATATAGGCAGCTTAGAAATTAAAGTATGCTGACGAAGAAACATTAATTGAGTTCACTGCCATATAGGCAGCTTAGAAAATTCGCAGATAACAGGGAACCAATCACATGCAGTTCACTGCCATATAGGCAGCTTAGAAAAGCCAATGATTTTAATGCACTATCAGCACTATGTTCACTGCCATATAGGCAGCTTAGAAAACACTCGAAAGTTGAATGCAGATGAAACGTGAGTTCACTGCCATATAGGCAGCTTAGAAATTCGTCCGCTGTTTGAGCTTCAATGCTACCAGGTTCACTGCCATATAGGCAGCTTAGAAAAGCGTGCTTCAGCGCAAAATCGTGTTGAAAACGTTCACTGCCATATAGGCAGCTTAGAAAAAATAAGTCTGATCAAGGTGTGAAGAAGAAAGGTTCACTGCCATATAGGCAGCTTAGAAATATTGTAGGGGGATTTATGCTTTTTTTACTTAGTTCACTGCCATATAGGCAGCTTAGAAATTTAAAGAAGGTTTAAATTTCTCGTGTGACTCGTTCACTGCCATATAGGCAGCTTAGAAATATGAAAGATAGCGAAATCATACACGCTATGAGTTCACTGCCATATAGGCAGCTTAGAAAATTGACCATATATATTCACCGTAAGAATCTTCGTTCACTGCCATATAGGCAGCTTAGAAAATGAACACCTAGACGTACCATTGTTGCAACAGGTTCACTGCCATATAGGCAGCTTAGAAATTTAAACCATTCAATATTCTCTGAATGTATATGTTCACTGCCATATAGGCAGCTTAGAAACACCAGATGATGAGAATATTCAGCAAGCATTTGTTCACTGCCATATAGGCAGCTTAGAAAGCTACGTGTGGGCTATATTGATGGTGACATTAGTTCACTGCCATATAGGCAGCTTAGAAAATTTATTACACTTAGTACCTTACGCTGTTACTGTTCACTGCCATATAGGCAGCTTAGAAAATAACCCTCACTTATTTAAATATATCTTTATTGTTCACTGCCATATAGGCAGCTTAGAAAAGTTGTTACCGTTGTATCAACAGAATTAACACGTTCACTGCTATATAGGCAGCTTAGAAATTACTCACATTTGCTTTATTCGTAACTTCTGTGTTCACTGCCATATAGGCAGCTTAGAAACAACGTAATCCATTGATAATCAACGGTGGATTTGTTCACTGCCATATAGGCAGCTTAGAAAGAAGTCAGCTCAAGCTATAGTGAATAAACAATGTTCACTGCCATATAGGCAGCTTAGAAAAAAATAAAATTTTAAAATCGATCATTTCTGTCAGTTCACTGCCATATAGGCAGCTTAGAAAAAAAGGAGAAATCTATTACTATAAAATTATAGGTTCACTGCCATATAGGCAGCTTAGAAAAAGATCATTGCAAGCAGTGATATAGCCTTGTGGTTCACTGCCATATAGGCAGCTTAGAAAAGATATAAAGTCAGGCGCATTAGTAACTTTTGGTTCACTGCCATATAGGCAGCTTAGAAAAATACAAACGGTATTCCACCGTTGCAAAATCCGTTCACTGCCATATAGGCAGCTTAGAAAAGTTGATAAATTCCCGAACGACACGCCATTCCGTTCACTGCCATATAGGCAGCTTAGAAATTTCTAGACGCTAATACTATGGTTTTCATTTAGTTCACTGCCATATAGGCAGCTTAGAAATACCTCATAGTCATTGGTTTTATACAGTACAGGTTCACTGCCATATAGGCAGCTTAGAAATTACCTACACTTTTTTTGACAAAACCCTCGATTGTTCACTGCCATATAGGCAGCTTAGAAAGTTATGCGATACCAGCTCGCTTTCTTTCCAAAGTTCACTGCCATATAGGCAGCTTAGAAAAACAGTCACAGGTGGCGTGGTTACATTACCTAGTTCACTGCCATGTCGGCAGCTTAGTCACTTATTCTGTATATTGTTTTTCATGTGTATGATGAATAGACATTAATTTAAGAAAAAGGAAGAGCAATTGCTCTTCCTTTTTTTTTGCTGATATAGATGACCAATCTCAATATCTGACATTATTCAAACTTGATCATTTTTTCCAAGAGCTAAAATTATTTGTTTTGTCCCAAACTGGTAAATTTATCAGGTACAATCACCATCGTATTTAAAGTGCCTTTTTCAGCAGCTTTCAGCAAAGCTTCTGCTTTAGTTTTTTCAGCTTCAGCCCGCAGTAAATCCACATATTTATCAGATGCATTTTCTGCCAAAACTTTTTTAATTTCTGTTTCAACACGAGCAGTTTCAAGCTCATTTTGCTTGGTTTTTAATGCATTTTGAGAGTTCACAATTGCCAGTGATGAGTTCAAAATAGACTGAGGCGGAGATACCTTTAAAATGTTAATTTCATTGACTTTAACAAAGCGATCTTTATTTTGAGACTTTAGTTTTGAATTGATACTGTTTTTTATTTCAGTTTCAATTTTTGCACGGTTATCATTCACTTCTAAAGCTCTATATTTACTCACCACATCATTAATCGCAGAATTAGCAACATATTGAACATATTGCCCTAAAAGATAAACATCACCATCATCGGTAATAATATGTTGTGATTTTTCAGTCTTATATGCGATAGCTGCATTTTCAGGAACGATCCCATAATTGACCTTAAGC
This sequence comes from Acinetobacter shaoyimingii, assembly GCF_011578045.1. Lineage (NCBI taxonomy): Bacteria > Pseudomonadati > Pseudomonadota > Gammaproteobacteria > Moraxellales > Moraxellaceae > Acinetobacter > Acinetobacter shaoyimingii. The sequence goes on along the minus strand of NZ_CP049801.1, from coordinate 2,321,957 downwards.
TGAAAATCTTGCATAGGAATCTTTTCAATCACAATCGGTTGAGAGTCGACATTTAAAACCAGATTACGCTTAGACACTTTAATGACATCGCCAATTAAAGTTTGATGTAAACCTTGACCCAAAATCACATCTTCGATTTCACCGCTAAATGTTTGACGAATACCAACGTCAGCATCAGTAATGCGAGTGAAACTAAAAAGCAAAATAACGAAAACAGCTATCACAACCATGAGCAGAAAACTGCCCATAAAAAAAGTATTTGAATTACGCACTTATTTGTCCTTTTATTTTAATTTAAAAATATTTTAATCATGAATGTAGGCGCATTTTCATACTTTTATGCACAAAATCAAAGCGTTTTTTTTAATAGGTGAAATGTGCTAATTTATACTAAGAACAGATACAATGCTTTCAAATGAAAACATAAAAAAGACGGATTGTGGTATGAGTGCTAGAACGCATTTCTGAAATATCAACAGACCCAATAATTAAGCTATGGTTTTTATATATTTTATAACAATACACTGTAAAGGCGAGTTGGTTATTCGATGCGATAAACAGTCCATCACATGATGCGATTGATCTGTATTTATACAGACCTTGGTTGAATATTAATCAAGATGCCACATATATAGTATAGATGTACTAGATGAGCAAAAAAATCAACAGACAAAATTGATGCTTTAGCTCAAACCGATGACTCTATTTAAAAGATTATATTCGCATTGATTCGACAAGATGAGTTGAGTAACTGGATCTTAAAATAGTGGACATTCTTTAAGCATGAAATCTGGATGATCTGATGGTTCTGAGTGTCGGTATTTTAAGCGATTTGAATCACTATCATTTTTAGAAATGTCGAAATTTAGCTAGGAATATGACAATACGGTACATCATTGTTGACTGAGATGCGATGAAGGTCGATACTCTCATTGTTTTTTTTAGCAATCGGTTCGTAAGATCTGGGCCAAAAGCTCGGCTCTTAAAACTCAATTCAAAGCAAGGGGCTATATATGGCTGGTGGAAAGTCAAAAATCATTTACACACTGACCGATGAGGCGCCATTATTGGCGACTTACTCGCTACTGCCGATCATTGAGACCTTTACTAAGCCTGCTGGCGTAGAGATCGTTAAAAGTGACATCTCTGTAGCTGCACGTGTACTCGCAGAATTCTCTGAATACCTTAGCGATGAACAAAAGGTAACCGACAACCTTGCAGAGCTAGGTCGTCTAACTCAAGATCCAGATACTAATATTATCAAACTTCCAAATATTAGTGCTTCTGTTGCTCAGTTGACAGCTTGCGTTAAAGAGCTTCAGTCTAAGGGTTATGCAATCCCTGACTATCCAGAAAATCCAGCGACTGAAGAAGAAAAAGCACTTAAAGTACGTTTTGGCAAATGCTTGGGTTCTGCTGTAAACCCTGTATTGCGTGAAGGTAACTCAGACCGTCGTGCTCCAGCGGCTGTTAAAAATTTTGCGAAAAAACACCCGCACTCTATGAGCGAGTGGAAGCAATGGTCACAAACTCACGTTTCACACATGGACGAAGGTGACTTTTACCATGGCGAAAAGTCGATGACTTTAGACCGTGCGCGTAATGTGAAAATGGAACTCATCACCAAGAGCGGTGAAAGCATTGTTCTTAAGCCAAAAGTTGCGCTTCAAGATGGCGAAATCATTGACTCAATGTTTATGAGCAAAAAAGCACTTTGCGATTTCTACGAGAAAGAACTTGAAGATTGTCGTGAAGCAGGCATTTTGTTCTCTTTACACGTTAAAGCAACCATGATGAAAGTTTCACATCCGATCGTATTCGGTCACTGTGTGAAAATTTACTATAAAGAAGCTTTTGAAAAACACGCGAAATTGTTTGATGAGCTTGGTATTAACGTCAACAACGGTATGGCTGGTCTTTACGAAAAGATCGAAACTTTACCAACTTCTCAACGTGAAGAAATCATCCGTGATTTACATGCTTGTCAAGAACACCGTCCTGCACTTGCAATGGTTGATTCTGCAAAAGGCATCACTAACTTCCATTCTCCAAACGACGTGATTGTAGATGCTTCTATGCCTGCAATGATCCGTTCTGGCGGTAAAATGTGGGGTTCTGATGGTAAGCAGTATGACTGTAAAGCAGTAATGCCAGAGTCTACTTTCGCACGTATTTACCAAGAAATGATCAATTTCTGTAAATGGAATGGTAACTTCGACCCACGTACTATGGGTACAGTGCCAAACGTTGGTTTGATGGCGCAAAAAGCTGAAGAATACGGTTCACACGACAAAACTTTTGAGATCACTGAAGCGGGTGTTGCGAACATCACAGATCTTGAAACAGGTGAAGTGTTGATGTCTCAAAACGTTGAGGAAGGCGATATCTGGCGTATGTGTCAGGTAAAAGATGCTCCGATTCGTGACTGGGTGAAACTTGCAGTAACACGTGCACGTAACTCTGGTATGCCTGCAATCTTCTGGCTTGACCCGTACCGTCCACATGAAAATGAATTGATCAAGAAAGTTGAAAAATACTTGAAAGATCATGACACTGATGGTCTGGACATTCAAATCATGTCTCAAGTGCGTGCAATGCGTTATACACTTGAACGTGTAGCTCGTGGTCTAGATACAATTTCTGTGACAGGTAACATCTTACGTGACTACCTTACAGATTTGTTCCCAATCATGGAATTGGGTACTTCAGCGAAAATGTTGTCTATCGTTCCGTTAATGGCGGGCGGTGGTATGTACGAAACAGGTGCTGGTGGTTCTGCGCCTAAACATGTACAGCAACTTGTTGAAGAAAACCACTTACGTTGGGATTCTTTAGGTGAGTTCTTGGCACTTGCTGTATCTCTAGAAGAGATGGGCATTAAAGAAAACAATGCGAAAGCAAAACTTCTTGCTAAAACTTTAGATCAAGCAACAGGTCAATTGTTGGATAACAACAAGTCTCCATCACGTCGTACTGGCGAGTTGGATAACCGTGGTAGCCATTTCTACCTTGCTAAATTCTGGGCTGAAGCACTTGTTGCACAAGATGAAGATGCTGAGTTAAAAGCGAAATTTACACCACTTGCAAAAGCACTTGCTGAAAACGAAGACAAGATCCTTGCAGAACTTGCTGAAGTACAAGGTAAAGCTGTAGATATCGGTGGTTACTATGCAGTTGATACTGCGAAAGTAGATGCTGTTATGCGTCCAAGTGCGACTTTGAATGCAGCTATTGCAACTTTAAACTAATCTGAAAACATCAGTTCTTTTTGAACTTATGGTAAAAAAGCCGATGCAATAGCATCGGCTTTTTGTAACATTATATTTAAATGTATACGCATGTATATTTAACATTTGTTGGATATCAAGGTATTGATAAAGATTTATAGTTAATGATAACTAAGTATATAATAAAATTAAAATTGATAATTAATGCACATTTGTGTAACATTGGGTTATACAGTGAATAAAATATGTTAAAAAATGAAAACAATATTCATGTTGATCGTATGTTTGTGTGTTGTTTGGGTTGGTTATGCGAACTTCCAAAATTCCGAACATCAAAAAATACAAAAAATGGATCAACTTATTGACACTACAGCGAGAAGTCAATAGCAATGGTTTAGCCATGCTGGGCAATTTTAATTGTCCAGCTTGATGTGGCTCTGTATTTTAGAAGTTAAGTTTATATTTTCATTCAATATGTTCATTCAAACGATTTTTAGAGTTACGTGAATATTCTTATATATTCGATACACCATAGATGCCATATCTAATGGTTTAGTTAAATACCGCTTTATGTCATTGCTTATACATGACTTAAAATTTTATCTATATTATTTGAGCGTATATTTAAGGCTTTAGCCTGTTAGACATGCTTCTTGTGGAGATGGTTGTTTTCATATTTAGATCTAACGGTTGAATGAAACTTAAGGTCCTTTAATTTTATAAATTGTAATCAAGTAGGGGTGCTGGTGAATAATCATTCAACTTAGCATATAAAAAAAATAAAACAGTATGTTATAATTTGTAAAATCAAATCCGTAAGTAATACTTGGTTCTCCTGCTAAGTGTAAGTTTTAAAAGCTGCTGAAATGCAGCTTTTTTAGTTAAAAGTTATTTATCGGAAATGTCATTTGGGTACGTTTTTTTATGCATCGGGCGGTATGCCAGCCTATGGCATTTTTAAATGATCTAAGATTTCTTTACACATAGCTCGAACTTAACAGGGGCTCAACAATGACAAATCCAAATCCTTCAGCGGGTTTGCTCGAACGCTTATTTAAACTAAGCGATAACAACACAACCTTCAAGACAGAAGTTATTGCAGGTGTAACCACATTTTTAACCATGTGTTACATCATCATTGTAAATCCTTTGATTCTTTCTGAAACAGGGATGGACCATGGTGCAGTATTTGTTGCGACCTGTTTGGCAGCGGCAATCGGCTGTTTTGTGATGGGTATTGTAGCGAACTATCCAATTGCACTGGCACCAGGTATGGGGCTAAATGCATATTTTACCTATTCGGTTTGTATTGGAATGGGGGTGCCTTGGCAAACCGCATTGGCTGCAGTGTTTGTGTCTGGATTTATTTTCATCGCCATCAGTATGTTTAAGATCCGAGAGGCGATTGTCAACGCAATCCCAATGTCATTAAAGTTTGCTATTGGTGGTGGTATTGGTCTGTTCTTAGCGCTCGTTGCGTTAAAGAATGCAGGCATTATTGTTGATAATAAAGCAACTCTGGTAGGTTTAGGGGATATTAAAGATCCTAAAGTGCTGTTGGCTTTGTTGGGCTTTTTTATGGTGGTTGTAATGCACCATTTCAAAGTTCGTGGTGCCATTATCATCAGTATTTTGGTTATTACTGTATTGGCGACATTGCTCGGTATCAATCAAATGCAAGGTGTAGTGGGTTCTATCCCATCTATTGCACCAACATTTATGCAAATGGATTTTACAGGTTTGTTTGAAGCGAGCTTGGTTGGTGTGATTTTTGTCTTTTTCTTGGTTGATTTGTTTGACTCAACTGGAACTTTAGTTGGTGTTTCGCATCGTGCTGGGTTATTGAAAGATGGTAAATTACCCCGTTTGAAAAAAGCGCTCTTTGCTGACTCTACAGCCATTGTCGCTGGTGCGGCATTGGGTACATCATCGACAACACCGTATATTGAATCATCCGCTGGTGTTGCTGCAGGTGGTCGTACAGGCTTAACTGCTGTGGTCGTGGGCGTGATGTTTTTGCTGTGCTTATTTTTAGCACCACTTGCTCAATCTGTTCCTGGTTTTGCGACGGCACCTGCGTTGTTGTTTGTGGGTGTGCTGATGATTCAAGGTATCACGCATATCGATTGGGATGATATTACAGAAGCAGTGCCTGCGTTCTTAACCATAGTATTTATGCCATTTGCCTATTCAATTGCAGACGGTATTGCGATGGGCTTCATTAGCTATGCACTGGTCAAATTATTTACAGGCAAGGCATCGACTGTGCCGTATATGGTTTGGATTATTGCAGTACTTTGGGTGATTAAATTTTTCGCCTTCGGTGGTTAATATATTAAAGCTAAAAAGGGATGTGGGCAGAACGTTCACATCCTTTTTTTGTTTAATGTGGTTTATGTTTTGCATAGTGTTATTAAAATTCGAAAGATGAGGTTTCAGCATGAATCAAATTGAGCTTATTAAGGCTTTGCCAAAAGCAGAGTTGCACGTCCATATTGAAGGAACATTTGAGCCTGAGCTCATGTTTGAAATCGCACAACGCAATAAAATCGACATCCCTTATCAATCTGTTGAGGATGTGAGACAGGCTTATGATTTTCATAATTTGCAGTCATTTTTAGATATTTATTATGCAGGTGCAAATGTACTGGTCTATGAACAAGACTTTTATGATTTAGCTTGGGCATATTTTGAAAAATGCGCTGAAGATCATGTGGTGCATACCGAAATGTTCTTTGATCCGCAAACGCATACAGATCGTGGTGTGCCTTTTGCAACTGTGATTCAGGGGTTAAAACGTGCCTGCGATGATGCTCAAACGAAGCTTGGGATCAGTTCACATTTGATTATGTGTTTTCTACGTCATTTGAGCGAAGAAGCTGCATTTCAAACTTTAGCGCAAGCTTTACCTTATAAGAATGACATTATTGGGGTGGGTTTAGATTCGAGTGAAGTAGGTCATCCACCATCGAAATTTGAACGAGTATTTGCTAAAGCGCGTGAAGAAGGTTTCTTGATCGTGGCGCATGCTGGCGAAGAAGGCCCTGCTGAATATGTTTGGGAAGCATTGGACTTGCTCAAAGTGAATCGAATTGACCATGGTGTACGTTCAGAAGAAGATGCGCAACTCATGCAGCGTTTGGTTCAAGACAAAATGCCTTTGACAGTTTGCCCATTGAGCAATTTAAAGCTACGTGTTGTTGATGATATGGCAGATCATAATATTCGTCGTTTGTTGCAACAAGGCGTACATGTAACGGTAAATTCAGATGATCCATCTTATTTTGGTGGATATATGAATGATAATTTTATTGCGATTACTGAAGCATTGGATTTAAGTGAAGATGAATTAAAGCAATTGGCGATCAATTCATTTGAGGCTTCATTTATCTCTAGTGAGATAAAACAATCTTGGATTACTAAAATTCAGGCATTGTAAAACGCAATGGTTTAAAATGACGGAAGCAGTGTTATTACACTGCTTTTCTTTATTGTTGGTATTGGAAAATGTCAAAATTTAAAACGGCACTGGTATTAAGCACTGGCTTAATGTTAGGGAGTGGCCATCAAGCGCAAGCAAACTTAACCCAAAAAATGTTAAGTCCCGTGATTGAATATCAATGCAAGCAAGAGCTCAAGCAATCCAAAACTTGGAAAGTTGCAACATTCTTAATGTCGGATGTAAGTAAGGAAAAAATGCAATCGAATGTATGTCAATGTGTTGGAAAGCACGCAGTTGATGATGTTAAAGCTACAGATGTTCTAAAAGCCTCGATAAGCGAAGATGCAAAAAATCAGCTTGTTCGACAAGCGGTATTAAATAGCGTAAAAGGTTGTGTCTCTGAGGTGATCAGCACGCCTTAAATTGCTGATGAACTGCATTTAGACTATCCCACATCATATCCTATGTGATTAAGAATATTGAGCTATAGCAAAGTGTAGAGGTGGTGTTAAGCGTACATTATGGGCGTATCAATATTGAATGATTCCATATGTGTTTCCACGATATGGAATCATTCTAAGATCAGTCTTTTTGACGTGTCATGCTGCGTAATACATTATCCTTATCGATAAAGTGATGTTTTAAAGCAGCTGCGGCATGTCCGACTATCAATAAACCAACGCCCCAAGATAAATAAACATGTAGTGGTTTAACAATTTCTACCAGCTCAGGGTTTTCTTGAACCAAACGTGGAATTTCAAATAAATACAAAACAGGTGCAGGATGACCTGCGCTCCAGCTATATAAGCAGCCAGTGACAGGCATAGCAATCAGCATGATATACAGCAGTAAATGTCCTGCATGCGCTGCGAATTTCATCGCAGGTGACATGGTATTGGGTAATTCAGGAGCAGGGTGGGTGTAGCGCCAGAAAATACGGACAACCACTAAAAATAAAATTACAGTTGCGATATTTTTGTGCAAGGTGATAACTTGGCCTTTAAAGCTACCATCGACATCATAACTTAGAAAGTTACCACTATAAAAACCAATCACCCAAGCAGCAATAAAAATGATTGCCATGATCCAGTGGAGCCATTGAGCTGTTCTTGTGTAATACGCTGAATTATTTTGCATGGTGTATATCCATGGTCGTTCGTTTATAAATTAATCAAGCATTTAAACAAAAAATGAGCTACAAATGAAATGCTGAATTTGAAACGGCTTGATCTATTTATGCAACGGTGTTTATTTGTTTAATAATGCTTTGTTTTTTAACTATATAGGGTTTTTAAATTATTGTTAATTCATGATCAATATAATCTATAAAAACTTATTTTAATACTTTTCACATTTTCTTTGTAATCGGGCACAATACCGCTACTAAATTCACGTAACATTAAGGATTCATTGTGAAAAAATTGATCGCTGCACTTGTACCGCTAACATTGGCATTAACTGCTTGCGTAACAGACACAACAGGTACAACTTCAGGCACTGGTACAGCTTCATCGTTAGGTGGTGGTCTTGCAACAATGGCGATTAAAGTGGGCGTACAAGCGAAATGTGCGACAGAATTGAACAACAATACGTATTGGAAAACTGGTTCAAAACTTCTTACAGAAACACAGGCATCTGAATTACAAACAGAAGTATGTTCATGTGTAGCAGATAAAGCCACAACGACTGTAACGGCTGCTGATATGGTTACCGCTGCATTAGATAAAACATCACAAGCAAGTTTGATTACTCGAGTTGTAACATCATCATTGAATGCATGTGTTATTGAAACTTTGAAAAACTAATTACACACCATTAAACGACTCAATTTTCTTTGATTTAGACCTTAAATCAGGGGAAAATGGGTCGTTTTCTTTTTTGAGGAGTTTGTATGCTCATTGCAGGAGTAGATGAAGCAGGTCGTGGACCTTTAGTTGGTTCAGTGGTTGCTGCTGCGGTAATTTTAGACCCGAATTGTCCAATTGAAGGGTTGAATGACTCAAAAAAATTGACTGAAAAGAAACGTGAAAAGCTTTTTGTGGAAATTCAAGAAAAAGCATTGGCTTGGGCCATTGCAGAAGCTTCTGCACCCGAAATTGATGAATATAATATTTTGCAAGCATCATTGTTGGCTATGCGTAGAGCGGTGGAAAAGCTTAATATTCAGCCTGAGCATGTCTTGGTCGATGGTAATAAAATCCCGCAAGGCTTAGCGATGAGCTGTGATGCGATTATTGGAGGAGATGCATTACATGCTGAAATTTCCGCAGCCAGTATCTTGGCAAAAGTGACCCGAGATCGACAAATGGTGGAACTCGATCGGTTCTATCCACAATTTGGCTTTGCTCAACATAAAGGGTATCCGACGAAAGCTCATTTTGAAGCCATAGCGCAGTACGGTATTATTGATGAGCATCGTCGGAGTTTCGGTCCTGTGAAGAAAGCTTTGAATTTAGAATGATTTATTATTCTGATTTAAACAAATGTATTTAATTTATATATCTGAATCATCTATAAAGCACATATTTAAAGCGGCTATTGAGCCGCTTTAGACGATAAAGACTTTAATCTTAGCGATTAAAATCTTTATCTGTAAAATTCTCTTCTTCGAAATTAGGTTGATATTCTTGATCAATATGTTGAAGGTGTTCATGCATTGCACGCTCGTGTTGAATTCGTTGATAGATTTCTTCACGGTGTACAGACACTTCTTTTGGCGCATTTACACCAATACGAACTTGGTTGCCTTTAACGCCAAGTACAGTAACACTGACTTGATCCCCAATCATTAATGTTTCTCCGACACGACGCGTCAGAATCAGCATGTTTATCTCCTTGCAAACGCTAAACCTGCGATAGTTTTTTCAAAAGCTAAAATACAACCTCAGCATTATAGTAAATTTTAACAGATTATGTGATGAAATACGCAAAATTTCATCTCTATTGAACTTTATCTAATTTGCTATGCCCCTAATATAACAGAGCCACTATAAAAAAAACTACAGTGGCTCTGAATATTTATTCCTATTATTTTGCTAGGAATTGTTAATTTATAAACGATTAAGCACGAACGCTAGATTCGCCACTTTCACGATCTAAACCAAATGCAGTGTGAAGTGCACGTACAGCAAGCTCTAAATACTTTTCATCGATAATCACTGAAATCTTAATTTCTGATGTTGATATCATTAAAATGTTAATGCCTTCTTTTGCAAGAGCAGTGAACATTTTACTTGCAACACCAGCGTGAGAACGCATACCCACACCAACGATTGACACTTTAACGATGTCTGAACGTGTCGCTACTTCGCGTGCACCAATTTCTTTAGCAGTCGCTTCTAAAATTGCTTTCGCTTTTGGTAATTCACCACGATTTACAGTAAATGTAAAATCAGTTGTACCATCTTCTTCAACGTTTTGGATAATCATATCCACTTCAACGTTTGCTTCACCAATAGGGCTTAAGATATTAGAAGCAATACCAGGTTTATCAGGCACGCCTAAAATCGTTAACTTTGCTTCATCGCGGTTAAACGCGATACCTGAGATAATTGGTTGTTCCATTTTGTCTTCCGCTTCAGTGGTGATTAGTGTCCCGACATTTTGTTTAAAATCTTCGTCGAATGCGCCATCATTGTCATTATCAAAACTTGATAATACGCGTAGAGGCACTTGGTATTTACCTGCAAATTCTACAGAGCGAATTTGTAAAACTTTAGAACCAAGTGATGCCATTTCTAGCATTTCTTCAAAAGAAATACGATCAACTTTTTTTGCTTTTGGTGCAACGCGTGGGTCGGTAGTATAAACACCGTCCACGTCTGTATAAATTTGACATTCATCTGCTTTTAATGCTGCAGCAAGTGCAACACCAGAAGTATCAGAACCACCACGCCCTAAAGTTGTGGTGTTGCCATTTTCATCAAAGCCTTGGAAACCAGCAACAACAAGTACACGGCCAGCATCTAAATTCTCAGTCAATACATCTGTATCAATCGATTCAATACGAGCTTTGGTAAATGCGCTGTCGGTTTTAATACCAACCTGGCGACCAGTCAGTGATTTTGCTTCAACTCCAATCGAGTTAAGCGCCATCGCTAACATAGAAATCGTAACCTGTTCACCGGTAGAAACCATTTGGTCAAGTTCACGCGGGTCGGGGGTTTCGGTAATGGCCTTCGCTAAAGCAAGTAAACGATTGGTTTCGCCACTCATTGCTGATACGACAACCACTACCTTGTGGCCATGGTCATGCCAGCGCTTTACACGACGAGCAACATTTAAAATGCGCTCGGGAGTACCCATAGAGGTACCGCCATATTTTTGAACGATTAATGCCATAGTTGTTCCATAAAAGCCATGACCCTGACTGAACCTTCATCAGGGTCCGTTACACAAAAAGTGAAGTCTTATTTTGCTGCAAGCCAAGCAGGTAATTCTGCCATAACAGTTGCAAACTTCTCGTTAAGTGGCGCGCCACCTTGTGCCAAGTCAGGTTTACCACCACCTTTACCACCAAGCTCAGTTGCCAAGTGTTTGATGATGTCACCTGCTTTAATAGAAGCAGTAAAGTCTTTCGCTACAGATGCAATGAGACTGACTTTATCACCCTCGACACCAGCAAGTACAATGACTGCATTTTCTAATTTTGATTTCACACCGTCATGTAGGTTACGAAGTGATTTCGCATCCATGTTTTGAACAGTGGTGATTAACGTTTCACGACCAGCAATCGTTTGAACTTGACTTAAAAGTTCAGCTGCTTGGAAGTGCGCTAATTTTTGATTCAATTGTTCGATTTGCTTTTGTAAGCTAGATGCTGTGTCAACAACCGCTTCAACTTTCTCTAAAGTTTGATCTTTTTGTGCTTTCAAAATACCGTTGATGGTATGAATATCACGATCAGCTTTTTGAGCAACTTCAACTGCTTTAGTACCTGTCACTGCTTCAATACGACGTACACCTGCTGCTACACCACCTTCAGAAGTGATTTTGAACAGACCGATATCGCCAGTGCGTTTTACATGGATACCACCACAAAGTTCGATTGAGAAATTTTTCTCATCAATCACTGAACCCATAGAAAGTACACGAACTTCGTCACCATATTTTTCACCGAACAACATCATTGCACCTTTTGCTTTCGCAGATTCGATGTCGAGCAGTTCGGTTGTTACAGCTGTGTTTGCAATCACTTCAGCATTGACAAGACGTTCAATTTCTTGCAACTGTTCAAATGTCACAGGTTGGTCATTGGCAAAGTCAAAACGTAAAATGTCTGAAGCAACCAATGAACCTTTTTGCTGTACGTGCGTGCCCAAGATTTGACGAAGGGCAGCATGTAACAAGTGAGTCGCAGAGTGGTTACGTGCAGTTGCAGCACGGATATCGGCTTTCACAACAGCTTCAACAGATTGAGTTGCTTTTAAGCTACCCATGGTCACGATACCTTGGTGTACAAATGCGCCACCCGATTTTTTGGTATCTTGAACTTCAAAAATACCTGTATCGTTTTTGAAGATACCTGTGTCACCAATTTGACCACCGCTTTCTGCATAGAACGGTGTTTGGTTTAATACGATGAGCGCTTCGTCACCTTCAACCACTTCATCTACTTGTTCGCCATCTTTATAGATCGCAACAATTTGACCTTGACCTTGAGTTGCGTCATAGCCATCAAACTGAGTTTCGCCATCAACTTTCACAACACTGTTGTAGTCGATCGCGAATTTACCTGCATCACGTGCACGTTGACGTTGAGCAGCCATTTCAACTTCAAAGCCAGCTTCGTCAATCGTCAACTCACGTTCACGTGCGATATCAGCAGTTAAGTCAGTCGGGAAGCCGTAAGTATCGTAAAGTTTAAATACAGTTTCGCCTGGAATGACATTGCCTTTAAGATTTGATAATTCACCTTCGAGCAATTTCAAACCTTGTTCAAGTGTTTTTGCGAATTGTTCTTCTTCTTTAATTAGAGCTGCTTCAATACGAGCTTTTTGAGCTTCAAGTTCTGGATATGCTGCACCCATTACCTCAATTAACGGTTGAAGCATTTTGTAGAAGAATGTACCAGTCGCACCAAGTTTGTTGCCGTGACGAACTGCACGACGGATAATACGACGTAATACATAACCACGACCTTCATTCGATGGGTTTACACCATCAGCGATGAGGAAGCAGCAAGAACGTGCATGGTCAGCAACCACTTTTAAAGAGGCAGGATAATCAACAGGTTTGTTTTCTGCTTGCGCTTTTGCTTCAAGTTCAGTGGTATCTAGACCAATGATTTCAGCAGCAGCTTTTAATAAGTTTTGGAATAGATCGATTTCATAGTTTGAGTTCACGTGTTGAAGAACTGCTGAAATACGCTCTAAGCCCATACCTGTATCAACAGAAGGTGCTGGAAGAGGGTGCAATACGCCATCAGCAGTACGGTTGAACTGCATGAATACGTTATTCCAGATTTCGATGAAACGGTCGCCATCTTCTTCAGGAGTACCTGGTAAGCCACCCCAGATATGATTACCATGGTCAAAGAAAATTTCTGAACATGGACCGCAAGGACCTGTATCACCCATTGCCCAGAAGTTATCAGATGCGTATTTTTCGCCTTTGTTATCACCAATACGGATAATACGGCTTGCATCTAGACCAACTTCTTTGTTCCAGATGTCGAATGCTTCATCATCAGTATGATAAACGGTCACATAAAGTTTATCTTTAGGAAGAGCTAACCATGCATCGCCAGTGAGGAATTCCCATGCGAATTTGATGGCATCACGTTTGAAGTAATCACCAAACGAGAAGTTACCTAACATTTCAAAGAATGTATGGTGACGTGCGGTATAACCGACGTTGTCTAAATCGTTATGTTTACCACCAGCACGAACACATTTTTGTGATGTCGTTGCACGAACATAATCACGTTTTTCTAAGCCAAGGAAGCAGTCTTTAAACTGGTTCATCCCTGCATTAGTAAATAAAAGGGTCGGGTCATTGGCCGGTACCAGAGAACTCGACGCGACACGTGTATGCCCTTGCGATTCAAAATAACGCAAAAATGCTTCACGAATTTCAGCGGATGTCATAAAACGAGTACTCACAACCAAGTCACTCCATAATTTTCAAATTGGCTAATAGTGTAACTGTGCATATTCATAAATGATGATTTGCCACAGCACACGGGCTTAAAATTTTTAAACGCCAAATTATAACGGAAAAAGAAATATGCACCAATGATTTTAAAGTGTTTTGGTGACAATTCTCTTTAAAGAGAATTTTTATACAGTGTTTATCTAAAATGATAAAGCCTAGAAGTGATAACAATGGTCAAGGTGGTGTGTATATGTTGTTTTTTTAAGCACAAAACCCTAAATCTTTTTTCATTGAATTAGCTTTGAGGCAAAACATTGCTTTTTATAAGTTTTTTTTAAACCATTCATTCTAAATTTTGATGATAATTTTGCTAAAATACATCGAACTATAACCAATCAACAATTCACTGCTGATTCAAGGATTGCTATTTTCAGATCTTATTTTTTAATAAAAGGTTAAATCATGAGGATGGTGGTAAAGACTCATCAGAATTGCTGAAAACGCTTAAACTTAGATTTTATATCTGTAATCCTCTGAAATCTATTACTATAGCCATAGAGTCTTCTTTTTAATCTTTTAAGGGTCACTGATGCAACGAATAGCAATCAATGGATTTGGACGAATTGGTCGTAATGTTTTGCGTGCTTGGTTTGAAAATCCAAAACAGTTTCACTTTGATATTGTTGCGATTAATGATGTTGCAGACGTTGAAACCTTAATGCATTTGTTTAAATACGACACGACACATGGTCGTTTTCAGGGGCAAGTGGATTTAAGTTATGAAGATGAGCAAGTGTATTTGCATATTGTTTGTGGAGAGCAACAACTTAAAGTGCAAGTGCATTCTATTGCTGATCCTGAAAAATTACCTTGGGACAAGATGAATGTCGATGTTGTGCTCGAATGTACAGGACTGTTTCGTTCTAGAGATGCAGCGAGTCAACATTTAAAAGCAGGTGCGAAACGCGTGATTATTGGCGCTGCACCTTTTGATACTGTGGATGCTGCAATTGTTTATGGTGTTAATCACGACGAAGTAAAACCAACAGACCGAATTATTTCCAGTGTGTCCTGTACGACTCAAGCTTTAGTACCTTTGGTCAAGATTCTGGATGATGCTTTTGGAATAGATACAGCGCTGATGACAGAAATTCATGCATTAACCGCAGATCAATCGGTTTTAGATCATGCTCATCGTGATTTACGACGTGCCCGTGCATCAAGTCAAAATATTATTCCGACCACATCCTCAGCTTTAGGTGCTTTAAAACGTGTCATGCCGAAAATGGAAGATCGTATTGACGGTTACTCAATACGTGTGCCTACGGTCAATGTTGCAGCGATTGATTTAACCTTTACCTCACCATCACCAATGACTTCACACCTTGTAAATGAAGTCATGATTAAAGCTGCTCGGTTTGATTATCGTGAAATTATGGATGTAACGGATGAACCATTGGTATCATCCGATTTTAATCATTCGCCATTTTCGCTTATTGTTGATTTGACACAGACCATGGTCGTTGGTAGACAAGCCAAAGTGTTTGCTTGGTATGATAATGAATGGGGCTACGCAAATCGTTTATTGGATTTGTGTGAGTCGTTTTGTTCAGTTTAAATGATGATGATTTCATATTACGTGAAATCAAGTGTAATGAGTAAAACAAAGCCATTCTGTTTTCTTATGTCCTGTGCACCAAATACGGTAAAATTGATTCAAATTTTATGTTTGTTTTCTCAAAAGTCAGGTGCACAGCGAAAACGAACGTGGTAGACTAGGAGAAATCGGGTGTGTTCCCGATTTTTTTATGCGGATTTGTTCCGCACTGACAGGATTTAGGTTTACAACATGCCCATTTCAGAGACATGGTTATTACCTGATGGTGTAGCTGATGTGTTACCAGAGCAGGCGCAAGTCATTGAGACTTTACGTCGCGAAGCATTAGATTTCCTCGCTTCACGAGGTTATCAGTTGGTGTACACGCCATTTATCGAATACATCGAATCTCTCTCTTCTCTTTCAGAATCGAATCAAGATTTAGACTTAGCCACTTTTAAAGTGATCGACCAATTATCAGGTCGTTTACTGGGTGTGCGTGCCGATATGACACCACAAGTGGCACGTATCGATGCGCATGTACATCCACAAGAGGGTGTGGCTCGTTACTGCTATGCAGGTACAGTTTTACATACCAAACCACAAGGTTTTAATACCACTCGTGCACCACTTCAGTTAGGTGCAGAGTTGTTTGGTTCAGACAGTATTGATGCAGACGTTGAGATGATCGACGTGATGTTGAATTTGCTGAATACAGTAAATTACAGTGAAGGAATCCATCTTGACTTGGGTCATGTAGGTTTGTTCCGTAGTTTGGTGAAGCATGCTGGTTTAAGTAAAGCAATCGAGCGTCATCTTTCTGATTTGTATCAACGTAAAGCTTTGCCAGAATTGGCAGAATTCACTGCAACTTTAAATAATGGTCAAGACTTTTATGTGCTTGGTCGTTATGCAAGTGATTTGGATACGCTTGAAAGCAAACTCAGTGCTGAAATTTTTACAGATATTGCGTTTAAACAAGCATTTGATGCATTAAAAACCACCAAAGCTGAAATTCAAGCACGTTGGCCAAACCTGCATATTGGTATTGATGTTGTAGAACTGCGTTCTTATCACTATCACACAGGTTTAATGTATGCCGTATATGCGCCAAACCGTGCAGCCCCATTGGCTCAGGGTGGACGTTATGATGGTATTGGCGAACACTTTGGACGTGCGCGTCCAGCAACAGGTTTCTCTTGTGACTTATATGCTTTAAGCGCAGGTCAATTTGAAACGATTGCAGTGGTTGTTGCCCCTAAAGGCACACAAGCAGATTTAATTCAAGCGATTCAGCAAACACGTGAACTCGGTTTCAGCGTGGTGCAATTGTTAGGCAATGATGATATTCAGTCCATTCCACATGCAACACACCAATTGGTGAAAGCATCGGGTGAGTGGACAGTTAAACAGATTTAATCGCTTATCTATTTTGGTTAATAGATAAGTTCTCTAATTTCAACAGCATGATGCAATGAGGCTATTATGGGCAAGAATGTTGTGGTACTTGGTACCCAATGGGGCGACGAAGGTAAAGGTAAAATCGTTGACCTGCTCACTGATCAAGCGGCTGCGGTTGTTCGCTATCAAGGTGGACACAATGCAGGTCATACACTTGTCGTAGGTGGTAAGAAAACAGTTCTTCACCTCATTCCATCTGGTATCTTACGTGAAAACGTATTGTGCTTAATTGGTAATGGTGTTGTTCTTTCGCCTGAAGCTTTAATTAAAGAAATGGACATTTTAGAGAAAGAAGGCGTGCCTGTACGTGAGCGTTTACGTATTTCTCCAAACTGTCCGCTTATTCTTCCACATCACATTGCGCTTGACCAAGCGCGTGAGAAAAAACGTGGTAATGCAAAAATTGGTACAACAGGCCGTGGTATTGGTCCTGCGTACGAAGATAAAGTTGCACGCCGTGCAGTACGTGTTGCTGACTTGGTTCGTGGTGGTGAGCATCTTAAGGCGCAACTTGAAGAACTGCTTGAATACCATAACTTCCAATTGACTCAATTCTTCGGTGTTGAAGCAGTTAAAGTTGAAGATGTTCTTGCACTTTGTGATGAATGGCGCAAAGTCATCAAACCAATGGTGATTGATGTTACTGGCGAATTGCACGCTTTCCGTAAAGCGGGCAAGAAAATCATGTTTGAAGGTGCACAAGGCTCGCTTCTTGATGTTGACCACGGTACATACCCATATGTCACTTCTTCAAACACAACTGCTGGTGGCGTAAGCTCAGGTTCAGGCCTTGGTCCATTACACCTAGACTATGTGCTTGGTATCACGAAGGCATACACAACACGTGTAGGCGCTGGTCCATTCCCAACTGAACTTGTTTATGATGCTGCTAACGATGTTGGTGATGCAATTGGTAAACATTTAGGTACTGTGGGTTCTGAATTTGGTGCGTCTACTGGTCGTCAACGTCGTTGCGGTTGGTTCGATGCTGAAATTCTTCGTCGTTCAGTAGAAGTAAACTCACTTTCTGGTATTTGCTTAACTAAACTTGACGTTCTTGATGGTTTAGAAGAAGTTAAAATCTGTGTAGGTTATGAAGCTGCAGATTCTGGTTGTGTCGGTTCTTCTGATGCACTTGCGTTCGAAACTTTAAAACCAATCTATGAAACAATGCCTGGTTGGTCTGAGTCTACTTTCGGCGCTAAATCACTGGATCAATTGCCACAAGCGGCAATTAACTATGTGAAACGTCTTGAGCAATTGATTGAATGTCCAATTGACATCATTTCAACGGGTCCAGACCGTGAAGAAACAATTGTTTTACGTCATCCATTTGACGCTTAAGACTTATAAATAGAAAAAAGCTCCTTCGGGAGCTTTTTTTCTATATTAAATAATAAATTAAATAATAAATTAGATCGTTAATTAATCTGACTTAATCATATATAATAGTAAATTAAGCCTTCGGCTTTATAAAAAAATTAAGACTTAAAAATCAAAAAATAAAGGTGAAATTCATGTTGAATAAAAACTTAGTATTAACATTTGGAGTTGTTGTTGGTTTAAGTGGTTGTACCACGGTCGCAGAGTTAACAGGAAATGATTCGGCTACGCTGAATATGAATGCTGCTCAGGATTATCAACTTTTGGTCGATAGTGCTAAATCGCAAAAAGCTTTAGACACCACATCATCTACATATAAACGTGTAAACGCTGTTTTTCTAAAAATGAAACCTTATGCAGATCAAGCTAATCAAACAGGACAAGCCTTTGATTGGAAATTGAGTGTATTCAAATCTGATGATTTAAATGCCTTTGTGATGCCAGGTGGAAAGGTTGTATTCTTTACAGGGATTGTAAATAAACTGAAACTCACCGATGCTGAAATTGCTGCCATCATGGGGCATGAAATGACCCATGCATTGGAAGAGCATTCTAAGCGCAGTGCGGGTGCAACAAAAATCACCAACTTGGCTGTCAAATTCGGTAAAGATTATGCAGGTCAAAAACTTGGAGATATGGGGACAAAAGCAGTCGATATAGGCAGTAAATATGGTGTTGGTTTGCCGTATTCACGCAGCCTTGAGTCGAAAGCTGACCGTGGTGGTTTAATGCTGATGGCAAAAGCAGGATATAACCCTGAGGCTGCCATTACCGTTTGGGAAAAAATGAATAAAGCTGATGGTGGTAGTACCAATGGTGTGCAAAAATTCACATCAACACATCCATCCAACAATGATCGTATTACCGATTTGAAAAAAAGTATGCCTGAAGCCAAACAACTTTATGCTGCAAGTCAAAAAAGAAAATAAACACTGATTTTGAAGTCTTTAAGCAAAAGATGCCTTAGGGCATCTTTTTTACAGACTAAAGTGTAGTTTCGAACCTGATAAAATTAGGTTAAAAATCAGTTTAAAATAAAATGAATCTAAGCTTATGACAATACAACCCAATATAGCAAAAACCATTTTTTATTCATTACTTTTTGCTATGGGGGGTGCACCAACCATAGCGATGCTCATCATTCGAGCGCAAACTTCAGATCCACAATTGATTTATCAAGCTTTGATTGGGTTGTCAGTGGTTATTGCCTGTATATTGGTGCCTATTATCTTGATACAGAATACTTTATTAATCATCAAAAGAAATAATATCAATGTTGAAAATCACATTGCTACGGTGGGTCATTTTTATTTGGCCTTGAATATATTGTGTTTAATTTACTGGTTAGGTATTCAATTTTTAAATAAATAGCTGATTACAAAAATCATATTTAAATCAAGAGAATGCTATTTCTATAGACAAGTTAGCTCGAATATAATTCAGCTTAATATTGATTGACGATATTAATTTTTTAATGGGTGGAGTTCACAATAATGAAAAGCTCAATAATCAATAAAATCACGAACAAAAATGTGTTCATGAGTATATTGGCTGTTTCAACAATTACGATTTCAGGCTGTGCGACTTTTGCTGATATGGCTGGAGCAGATACAGCGACATTAAATGCATCTGCGGCACAGAGTTATAACCAAGCTATCAGTGAGGCGAGAAGCAAGGGGTTGTTAGATACGAGTTCAACAACGTATCGACGTATTACTAATGTCTATAATCGTTTACGTCCATATGCAGATCAGATGAATCAAACTGGGCAAGCATTCCAGTGGCAAGTGTCTGTGATTAAATCCAATGAGCTTAATGCTTCTGTGTTGCCTGGTGGTAAAGTTGTTTTCTATACAGGGATTGTTGATCGTTTAAATCTAACGGATGCCGAAATTGCTGCCATCATGGGGCATGAGATGGTGCATGCTTTAGAAGAACACGCAAAAAGTAAAATGGGTTCACAGGCGCTTACTAACTTAGCCTTAGGCGTTGGTTTGAGTGCTGCAGGTGTGGGTGATGGTGGTGCTGCGTTGGCTCAAATCGGATCACAGTTGGGGGTTGGCCTACCATATTCACGTAATTTAGAAAGCCGTGCTGATGAAGGTGGCTTAATGTTAATGGCGCGTGCTGGTTATAATCCTCAGGCTGCAATTACATTGTGGGAAAAAATGGCTAAGGCGAGCAGTGGTGGTAGTCCTTCATTCTTATCTACACACCCATCAAACGCTCAACGTATTCAAGCCATGCAAAAGAATTTGCCTGCAGCTCAAGCGATTTATAATCAAAATCGTCGATAGTCTTACCGCTTTAAGATAAAAAAGGATGCTGAGGCATCCTTTTTTAATGTATTTTTTGATGATTTATCTATTATTAAATCAATAATTTGAATTCGATTTACATAAAATCAGAGTAACAACTTGCCTTAATTTTGTATTAAAAAAAGCAGTGTTTTGTTTTATGCTCATGGCGCAGGGTTGGGTTGTTGTTTGTGAATAGCCTCAATGCCTTGTAATATCTCATCTGATAAGTCTATATCAAAAGCATCGATATTTTCCTTCAGTTGATCTAGATTGGTTGCGCCAATAATGGTTGAGGTGACAAAGAACTGCTGTTTAATGAAAGCTAAAGCAAGCTGCGTTAAAGTTAAACCATGTTTTTCTGCGAGCTGTGCGTACTGTTCAGTTGCCCATTCACTTTCTGGGTTGCTGTAGCGACTAAAACGAGAGAATAAAGTTACACGTGCATTGGCAGGACGAGCACCATTGCGGAATTTTCCAGTCAGGTATCCGAAAGCAAGTGGTGAATAAGCCAATAAGCCAACACCTTCATAATGCGCAATTTCAGACATACCTGTCTCATAAGTGCGATTCAGTAAGCTATATGGGTTTTGCACACTGACAAATTTTTCTAAACCTAATTTTTCAGCCAAATGTAAGAATTTTAAAGTACCCCACGGTGTTTCGTTGGAAAGGCCAATATAACGAATACGCCCTTTTTTTACTTCATCACTTAATGCTGACAACGTTTCTTCTAAGGCGGTCACTTCACGCTGTTCATTGGTATCTTGATTACCATAGCCGAGTTTACCAAAGAAAGTGGTTGGGCGTTGTGGCCAGTGCAATTGATAGAGGTCGATATAATCTGTTTGTAGGCGCTTTAAATTACCATCTAGCGCACTTTCAATATCGGCTTTATTGAATCGTGTTTGACCATCACGGATATGGCTACCGCCTTGTGAAGGACCTGCAATTTTAGAGGCAATAAACAATTGGTCACGTCCACCACGCTGTGTAATCCAGTTGCCTAAAATGCTTTCTGTTGCACCTTGTGTTTCTGGTTTGGGAGGGACGGGGTACATCTCGGCGGTATCCCAAAAATTGAGTCCGCGATCGAGGGCATATTCGAGCTGTTCAAAAGCCTCAGACTGCGTATTTTGCTCACCAAATGTCATGGTGCCTAAACAAATCTCTGGAACTAAAATACCCGTATTGGCAAGTGGTTTAAATTGCATGCAGGATTTTCCTTATTCTCTATATTGTATAAAAGTATGATTATCTTAGCTGAGATTGTGGATTTGCTTAATTCTAAAATCTAAAAAACTTATGTATAAAAAATACAAGTAAATACTTTTAAGGTTGATTTTGGACAATAAAAAAGCAGATCCCGTGATCTGCTTTAGTGGTGGAAAATTATGACAAGTTATTCGTCATCATTCTCTTCAAAATCTGTCACTGCATTTGCTGCATCAAGAGATGCATCGAAAATCAAAATAGCTTTACCATCCGTTTCGATCATGCCTTGTTCTTCGAGTGTTTTGAGCACACGGCCCACCATTTCTCGAGAACAACCGACAATACGACCAATTTCTTGGCGTGTAATGCGGATCTGGCGACCATTAGGTAAGATCATTGCTTCTGGCTGTGAAGATAAGTCAATTAAACAACGAGCAATACGACCTGACACATCAATAAAAGCAAGGTCAGTTACTTTACGTGTTGTATTTTTTAATCGACGAACCAGCTGAGCAAATACTGCATAGCTAAGGTCTGGATATTGTTTACTTACTTCGTGGAAATTGGCATACGAAATTTCAGCAATCTCACAAACATCGCGAGTTCTTACTTCCGCTGTACGTTGTGGGTTTGTTTCAAACAATCCCATTTCCCCGAAAAAGTCCCCTGGGTTTAAATATGCAACAACGATTTCACGATCATCATCTTCACGTAAAATAATTGAAACGGACCCTTTTAAAATTAAATACAGAGATTTTGACTCAGTGCCTGCATCAATGATTGGTGTACGTTTTGGAAAGCGATTGATGTGGGCACGTTTGAGCAAAGCTTTGACAGATTCAGGCAGTTGTCCTGGTGACAAAGCGTCTGTACTAAGTTGTGATAAATTAGAAGTCATGCTTTTTAAATTCCGAATTGGATAATTACTAGATCAATGATCTGAGTTGAACTCGTCACGTCGAAGCAGAAGAGCTGAAATTCCTTATCAACTCAATTTATGCTAGTGTACAGTACTTAGTAAATTTATAGCTTTTTTTAGGTAGTTGCAATGCATACAAGTGTACATTGGTTAGAGAATGTTGCTTTTGAAGCAAAATCTGAGAGTGGTCACGAAATTGTGATGGATGGTGCTGAAGCTTACGGTGGAGAAAACCGTGGTCCACGTCCTATGGAGCTTATATTAATGGGACTTGGTGGGTGTGCTTCCTTTGATATTGTGACCATTTTAAAGAAATCTCGACAAGATGTGACAGGAGTTGTATGTGAGCTCAAAGCTGATCGTGCTGACACAATTCCAGCTGTATTTACCAAGATTCATTTACACTTCGTTATCACAGGAAAAGCTGTAAAAGAGAAGCAAGTCGCAAAAGCGGTTGAGCTGTCAGCTGAGAAATATTGTTCAGCGAGTAAGATGCTCTCTGACGGTGGTGTTGAAATCACCCATGATTTTGAAATTATTGAAGAAATTTAATTTTAAAAGTCAAGATAAAAAGGTGACTATATAGTTGCCTTTTTTTTACAAAAAGTATGTTCTAAAACCAAACTAATTATGGATTATGTAAATTTTTTGATCTCCAACTACAATAATTTCATTGTTAATTTTATATAAAATCGCTTCATTTATAGGCATTTTGAACTGTTTTGTATTATCATTTTGCTCTATTTCAAAGACATCAAAACCGATTGGATCAAACCAAAACATAAAATGATTACCTGAGCTTTTGACTTTATCAATGCTGGTATATTTTAAATATTGAGTTGTGACAGGAGATATTTGTTTTATTTCACCACAAGAGGGAATTTTCCAAAATTCCTGAAAAAGTCCTTTCTCAATAAAATATGGGATGAAAATTGCCCGATGAGTGGTTTGTAACAAAAGATTACCATGACCGTCTACATCAAAAAAACAGCGGACTTGATGTGCTTCTAAATACCTAGAAAACTCTAATTTAAATCGATCATCAAATTGATCAGTAGGTGAAATGTAGAAATCACCATGCGCTAATCCGTTTGAAGGCAGTTCGATAGAAAAACTAAATATATTTTTTAGACACAACCAAATCTCTTTAAGATCCTGCAAATTGATGTCGGTTATTTTGAAATCTTCTATTGCAGTTGAAGCAGCTGTGACATTCACGTCTTCAACAACTTGTGAGGAGTGATATGAAACATGTCCATCTGTATTATCAATTTGATAAATACCTTGTTGTACCAGTAAATGAATAACATTTTGTGTAAATTCCCGATGGTCAAAGATATCTGACTGTTGGAATTGTTGAGTTTGTGTATTGAATAAATAGACGTTCTTCTGAGTGTGTGCGTGATCAGTCTGTATGATCATTACGTTATGGGGATCTATAAATTGTATGTCTTGGATGTTTAAAGAATCGTAGATTAAATCGAGCTTCGCTTCAGGCAGTGTGAATTTTTGAATAGTTTTATTTTGAAAATTATAGACACACAGTGAATCATTTTTATTTGAACAGTTGTAGAACATGTCTTGATCATTAAAATCAAAGGAGTATTGACCATAATGTTCCTTGTTGATCCAAGTCATTTCAATGTCTTGTACTTTTGGTGAAAGTACTTGGATGTGTTTGTGGGGATATTTTTTGCTATTGCTACTTTGATAGCCACAAGCAGTTAGGAAACCAGATAAAAGAATAATTAAGATAGGCTTACTCAAATTCAACATAGTTTTTATTCTAGAAGTCACAATATCGGTATATTTTAAATGAAATGCTTAAAAAAGATACGGAGGTTGAATCATCCATAGTTTTTTCTAAGTAAGCACTTGAAAAATCAAGTCTAAGCACAAATATTAATACTGCATTACATCCTGTTGTTTATATATTAAGTATTTGAAAAATATATAAAAATCCCCTTGAAATTGATCAAAGTGTTCCCATCTATTACTCAAGTACAGAATTTGTTGTGAGGAAAATAAGAATGCGTTTTGAAAAATTTACAAATCGCTTGCAGCAAGCTTTATCTGACGCACAATCTTTAGCGATGGGTAAAGATCATACCGCAATTGAAGGTATTCATATTTTATCGGCTTTATTGGAAGAGCCATCAAATATTAGCTTATTGCAGCAAGCTGGTGCGAACCTGCGTGATCTACAAACTAAGCTTGATCAAGCGTTAAATGATGCAGCGAAACTTTCAAATCCTACAGGGGATATCAATCTAAACCCTGAGGCGGTTCGTGCCCTTAATTTGGCAGATAGCTATGCGCAAAAAGCGGGAGATGAGTTTTTATCGACAGATTGGGTCATCTTGGCGCTTGCGGAGACCGGTGCGACGAAAAACTTACTGACAAGTGTTGGTGTAACGACAGAAAAATTACGTAAAGCAATTGAAAATATTCGAGGTGGCGACAAAGTCATGGCAAATAATCATGAAGATCAACGTGATTCATTGAATAAATACACCATTGATTTAACTGAGCGTGCAATGGCAGGCAAGTTAGACCCTGTGATTGGTCGTGATGAAGAAATTCGTCGCACCATTCAGGTGTTGTCACGTCGTACCAAAAATAACCCAGTATTAATTGGTGAACCAGGGGTGGGTAAAACTGCCATTGTAGAAGGTTTGGCGCAGCGTATTGTCAATGGTGAAGTGCCAGAGAGCTTAAAAGGTAAACGTGTTTTATCTTTAGATTTGGGTTCGTTGCTTGCAGGTGCTAAATATCGTGGTGAATTTGAAGAGCGTTTAAAAGCCGTACTTAAAGATTTAGCCAAATTTGATGGTGAAATCATCTTATTCATCGATGAGTTGCATACACTGGTGGGTGCAGGTAAAGGTGATGGTGCAATGGATGCAGGCAATATGCTGAAACCTGCATTGGCACGTGGTGAGCTTCGCTGTGTAGGTGC
Source organism: Acinetobacter shaoyimingii (assembly GCF_011578045.1). NCBI lineage: Bacteria > Pseudomonadati > Pseudomonadota > Gammaproteobacteria > Moraxellales > Moraxellaceae > Acinetobacter > Acinetobacter shaoyimingii. Next base: position 2,296,362 of record NZ_CP049801.1, on the reverse strand, counting down.
GACCACTTTAGATGAATATCGTCAATTCATTGAAAAAGATGCTGCGCTAGAACGTCGTTTCCAAAAAGTCTTGGTCGATGAACCAAGTGTGGAAGATACCATTGCCATTTTACGTGGACTTAAAGAGAAATATGCTACCCATCACGGGGTGCAAATTTTGGACTCAGCAATCATCGCTGCTGCGAAAATGTCGCATCGTTATATCACTGATCGTCAATTGCCTGATAAAGCCATTGATTTGATTGATGAGGCGGCTTCACGTATCAAAATGGAAATTGACTCTAAACCAGAGCCACTCGACCGTTTGGATCGTCGTTTAATTCAATTGAAAATGCAATTGGAAGCCGTGAAAAAAGATGCGGATTCGGTCAGCAAAGCGGAAGTCACCCATTTGGAAAATCAAATTGCTGAAGTGCAGAAAGAATACAGTGATTTGGAAGAACAGTGGATTGCAGAAAAACGCTTAGTCGATGGAACTAATCAAGCGCAAATTGAATTGGATAAAGCCCGTACAGCGTTTGAAAAGGCACAACGTGAAGGTGATTTGGCAGAGGCAAGTCGTTTGCAATATGGCGTGATTCCAGAACTGCAAAAACGCTTAAACGAAGAAGAAGTGGCTGAAGTGAATGAAGAGCCAAAACTCATTCGTACTAAAGTCACTGAAAATGAGATTGCTGAAGTCGTGAGTGCGGCAACGGGTATTCCAGTATCGAAAATGCTTCAAGGTGAGCGTGAAAAACTGCTTCATATGGAAGAGTTCTTACACAACCGTGTTGTAGGTCAAGACGAAGCTGTGGTGGCTGTATCGAATGCAGTACGCCGTTCACGTGCCGGTCTATCCGATCCAAACCGTCCTAGTGGATCATTCTTGTTCCTTGGACCAACAGGTGTGGGTAAAACCGAATTGACTAAAGCTTTGGCAAACTTCTTGTTTGATAGTGATGATGCGATGATTCGTATCGACATGTCTGAGTTTATGGAGAAACACTCTGTAAGCCGTTTGGTGGGTGCGCCTCCAGGATATGTCGGTTATGAAGAAGGTGGTTTACTCACTGAAGCTGTGCGTCGTAAACCCTACAGTGTAGTGTTATTTGATGAAGTAGAAAAAGCACATCCAGATGTATTTAACATCTTACTGCAAGTGTTAGATGATGGACGCTTAACTGATTCACAAGGTCGTCTGATCGACTTTAAAAACACAGTCATTGTGATGACTTCGAACTTAGGTTCAAGTGATGTGCGTGAATTGGGTCAAGATGCTAGTGATGACGAAGTTCGTCAAGCAGTGATGAATGCAGTATCGGAGCATTTCCGCCCTGAATTCATAAACCGTATTGATGAATTGGTGATTTTCCATTCATTGAAAAAATCACAAATACGTGGCATTGCAGATATCCAATTAGAGCGTTTACGTAACCGTTTAGGTGATCGTGAATTGAAACTTTCTGTTGATGATACTGCATTTGATATATTGATTAATGCAGGTTTTGATCCTGTATATGGTGCGCGCCCATTGAAACGTGCAATCCAACAACAAGTTGAAAATAGCTTGGCGCAAAAGATCCTAGCTGGTGATTTTGTTCCGGGTGATACGATCTTGGTGAAAGGAGATGCTGGAGCATTAAGTTTTGAAAAGTTGAAATTGAGTTAATGATGGTTAGAGGCTGGATATTATTCACATTGGATGTAACAAACTTTTGATCTGAGGTGAACTTGCTTAGCTAAAATTTGAATTTAAGATAAGCGAATTTAAGTCAAGAAAACCAAAGACTTTAACTTAATTTGATTGAAATTCAATCTTTATTCTAGAATAAAAAAGCCGACAATTGTCGGCTTTTTTATTATGTTTTTTATGTTTTTTGAGATAAAATTGTGATTTGGTTTGCATAAAATATACGCCCTTGACTAAAATAACTGGAAATATCAAGGAATCTGATATTCGGTGTTTTTAATAAAAAAATAGAGCGTAAATATTGTAGAAGCAAGGAATGACTATGCTGGAATTAAAATTACTCAGAAAGTTAAAAAAAGAGCCATATAGTGAATACAAACCCGTTAAAGGATTATCAAAACTTGATATTCAATGCATGTATGCCATATTTGAACAGTACTACTTAAATACCTCGCTTGAATTGTTTGAATCAGATCTATCTGAGAAGACAGGGGTATTTATTGTTCGTGATCCTAAGTCGGACAAACTTGTTGGATTCTCAACCATCACGGAACGAGATTTTATTGCAGATGGTAAAGTTCATCATGCATTTTTCAGTGGTGATACGATTATTGAAGAGGCGTATTGGGGCAGTCGTGCGCTGCAAAGAGCGATGTACCGATATGTCATCCTTTATAAACTACGTTACCCCACCAAACCTGTGTATTGGATGTTGATTTCTAAAGGCTTCAAGACTTATTTACTTTTAGCAAATAACTACTATACCTATTATCCGCATTATGGAAATAAGCATCAATTCTTACAAGAATATGTAGAAGCTTATTGCCAGCAATATTATGCAAAATATTATGATAAAGAATCTGGTTTATTAAATTTTGGTGATGATTATCAAGCACTACGCCCAGATGTTGCACCAATTACAGAAGAAATGCGTTTACAAAATAGTAAGATTGAATTCTTTGAAAAATGCAATCCAACATGGGTTAAGGGTACAGAACTTCCTTGTATTGGGGAAATTCATTGGAAAGATTTGTATATGTACGTACAGCGTTTCTTATCTAAATCTGTGAGTAAAGGCAAAAACCGGAATAAACCCGTCAATGTTGTGGTGACTCCAGAAATCATTCATGAGGATTCGAAGGTGGCTTAAATGGCTTTATTGATTGGGGCACACCAAATCTTAGAGATGGCGTGTAAAAAGGCTTACAAAACATATCATCAGCAAATTAATCAATTAGAAAATGTACAAAGAGAAAAATTAAAAATAATTCTAAAAGATGAAACATTGAGTTATGAGGAATTTCGTACGAAATTTCCTCTGACTCGTTATTCAGACTGGAAGGATAAAATTGAAAACTCTAGAGAGCAGAGTATTAATTTGTTGAATGGCGATAAAATCATTCGTTTTCAACCGACCAGTGGTTCGAGTGAGGCCTTAAAATTTATCCCGTATACACAAGGTTTTCTTGATGAACTCGATCAAGCTATTGGATTGTGGCTGACCAGCTTATATCTGGAATATCCAAACTTGAAACATAGTACGCATTATTGGTCAGTTTCTTGGTTGCCTGAAAGTCAGCGCAAACTCACACTTTCAGATAACTTAAATGATGATAGTGCTTTACTGAGTTTTACCAAACGGTTTTTGACTAAAATTACCCAAGCCGCACCTGCAGATATTGCTTTGGCAGAATCAGCTGAAGATGCCATGTTTGCAACGGTGGTGTATTTGGTTGCAGACGAAAACTTAGGGATGATTTCTGTTTGGAGTCCAACATTTGCTCTGCAATTATTTGAAATTATTCAGGAGAATCAACAAGAAATTGCTAAGGTACTTAAGCATGGTAAATGGAGTAGACCGAGTTTAAATTTCTTAAAAGTACCCAAATCTGCTAAGCAAAGTAAGAAACTTTTAGAGCTTGATTTGAATCATGCAAATGCTTGGAAAAAACTTTGGCCAAAATTGGAACTCATTTCGAGCTGGGATACGGCAAGTGCTCGACATTGGGCTTTGAATCTTAGAGAGAAAATTGCCAATGTGAGCTTTGAAGGTAAGGGCTTGTGGGCAACTGAAGGTGTAGTGACGATTCCGTTGAATGGCCATTATCCACTAACTTATCAATCGCACTTTTATGAGTTTCTGAATTTAGCCGATCAAAGCATTGTGCCGTCGTGGGAATTGAAAGTTGGACAAATTGTCAGTCCAATTTTGACCACTGGCTCAGGTTTAACTCGCTATGTCATTGATGATGAATTGGAAGTCACAGCTTTTTATCATCAAATTCCATGCTTTAAATTTTTAGGCAGAAAAATGACGGTAGATTTGGTGGGTGAAAAAATTGATCAAACAGTTGCACAACATATATTGGCACAACTGAAAAGCGAGCAATATTTACCCATTAGTTTATTGGGTGTTGAGCTTAATCAAGAAAAAAAACCGCATTATGTATTACTCAGTGAAGGGGAAGCTGAATTGGCTCCAACACCTGAACACATCGATGCATTATTAAAACAAAATTTTCATTATGAGTTAGCCAGAAACTTAGGCCAACTCGACGAACCTTCAATACTCCATGTAGAAGATGCATGGGATTATTATAAAAAATTGGCGATGCACAATGGAATGATTGAAGGAAATATTAAACCTGAACCATTAAAAAAGATGCGTTCATTGTTGGATTGATGTCATGGAAGCAACTTTACCCAATATTGTATATCGCTCTGAGAGCGCACCCGGCTTTTTAATGCGTGATGCATTGTTAACGGATGATGAGCAGCTAACCGCACTGATTGCTGAGGCAATGCCAAGTAATGGCATGATTTTATCATTCGATCGAGCGCCGAGTTATTTTCAGGCGACTCGAACATTATATACTCAGCCTGAAATTAAAGTTTTGGTGATGGATGATCAGCCAGATCGTATAATTGGTATGGTGAATTTTGGCTGGAAAGATTGTTATATTAATGGTCAGCATTCAACGATTCGTTATGTTGCAGATTTGCGTCTTAGATCGAAGGCACGTGGACAAAATACTTTAGATATTATTGTTGAATATCTATATCAAAATGTACCGCGCGAAAGTTTCTACGAGAGTGTGGTTTTAAATGACAACCTTATGGCACGTCATGTACTACACAGACCTAGAGAAAAATTTCCAGTACCCTTTATGTACGATGATATAACCACGTACACGATTTCTAAAGTTAAACCACCAGCATCGAATTTGAATTTAAGAATTCAAACCATGGATGAAACTTGGATCGAACGCGTCAATCAATTTGTCGATGCATTAAAAGATGATTTCAATTTTTTACCAACTTATGATTTTAACCAGCTTAAAGAGGGCAACCATCACTATTGGAAAGGCATGCAACTGAGTGATTTTAGTGTAGTGTTGAATCCTGAAAATGAAATTGTCGGTTTGTTTGGACTGTGGAATCAAAAATCGTTTAAACAGACGCGCGTTAAAAAATATTCGCTGTCTTTGAAATTATTGCGCCCATTTTACAATGCTTGGGCCAAACAAACTGGACAGCTTTTATTGCCGAAAGAGCAAGACAGTTTTGATTATTTAATGTTGCACAGTGCGTTGTGTAAGCCATCCAATGTTGAGGTTTATCAATATATTTTGTATCAAGCGTACATACAGATGAAGCAAAGAAATAAAAATGCATTCTGTACCACTTTGGCACATAAAGACCCAAGAATTACCGCGATGAAAGATGTGAAAGCACATGTGATGCATGCGACACACGGCTTGCACAGTTACGAGACAGACGCATACCAATATTTTGATCAAGATAAGATCTCATATTTTGAGGTCGGTCGTATTTAGTTGCTGTTTTGAAGATTTTAATTCATTAAAAAAGGCTGAAATCCAATGATTTCAGCCTTTTTGATTATTCAGCAATGAATCAAATTAAGCCTCGAGATGCTTAATTTTCCATGAGCGATGAATTTTGGTATTGCGTTTATAGTCTAGACCAATGGTTTCACTGGTCAATTCTTCAACGTCATAGAATGCTTTGATTTCATCATCCAATTCAAACCCACGATAGTTGTTTGAGAAATACAAAGTACCGCCCGTGGTTAAACGGTTCATCGCACGTTTCAATAAAGACAAATGGTCACGTTGAACGTCAAATGTACCGTAGAATTTTTTCGAGTTAGAGAATGTTGGAGGATCAATGAAAATCAAATCATACTGCTCATGGCCTTCTTTAAGCCATTCAAAACAATCACTGGCAAAGAACTGATGCTGTTGATCTGCATGATCGACCGTCAAACCATTTAATACAAAGTTTTCTTTGGACCAGTTTAAATAAGTGTTGGATAAATCGACACTCGTGGTACTTGCCGCACCGCCTAATGCTGCATGTAAGCTTGCAGTCGATGTATAGCTGTACAAGTTAAGGAAATGTTTGCCTTTTGCTTCCTGAGCAATACGGAGACGAATTTGACGATGATCTAAGAATAAACCTGTATCTAAATAGTCTGTAAGATTGACTAAGATTTTCGCTTTGCCTTCTTGCACAACAAAACGTTTAGACGCTGTACTTTGCTTGGTATATTGTGTTTTGCCTTCTTGACGAGCACGTGTCTTGATAAAGATGGCATCACGGTTCAAACCAGTCACTGCACGGATTGCTGCTAAAGCTAAGTTAAAACGTTTTTTCGCTTTTTCAGGATCAATGGTTTTTGGTGGTGCATATTCTTGAACGTGCAAACGATCGCCGTATAAATCGACTGCAATATTAAAATCTGGCAGATCAGCATCGTAAAGGCGTAGACAGTAGATATTCTCTTTGACTGCCCATTTCTTTAAGTTTTGCATGTTTTTTTGCAAACGGTTGGTGAAGTCTTCAGCACCTTCAATTTTTTCAAATTGCTGTGGTTGCCAAACGGCTAAGAATGGCTGTGTCACAGTGGCTGGTTTAATTTCACCTGAACGAATGTAAATAGGTAATTTACCATTCATCAAACGAAGTGTCTGAGGTTCTTTAATGGCCAACACATCAGCTTGTTCAATTTGCGCTGCAATAATCGCTGTGGTTTGGTTTGGAAAGTTCTTTTGCAATAACGCAGATAGACCTTGATAAAATGCTTTACTTGAAGCTTTGTCACCTAAACGCTCACCATAAGGAGGGTTGGTCACCACAATTGAGGTTTTACCTTCAGCTTGGAAATCAGGCCAATCTGCAAGAGTACGCTCTTCAACTTGGATGTGATGCATCAACGCTTCAAAACCAGCAGCACGAATGTTTTGCTTCGTCGCTTTCACAGCTTCCCAATCTGCATCAAAAGCATAGAACTTCGGTAATGGTTTTTCTAAAGCTTCTTTATGACGTTCAGCTGCTTCACCTTTAATTGACATCCAAAGGTCATGATCGTGGCCATTCCAACCATTGAAACCAAAACGACGCACTAAACCAGGCGCACGATCTGTCAACATCATCAATGCTTCAATAATAAATGTCCCAGAACCACACATTGGATCGAGGAAAATGTCTGGGTTTTTCTTTTGTAGTTGAATGCGCTGTAAAATGGCTGCAGCTAAGTTTTCTTTGATGGGTGCATCCGTCATGTAATGACGATAACCACGTTTATGCAGTGAATCACCCGATAAATCTAAGCAGTATGTATGTTCTTTTTTACCTGCAAGTACATAAAGTGTGATTTCTGGTTGTTTAATATCGATGCTTGGGCGTTTACCCACTGCTTCCATAAATGAATCGACTACACCATCTTTGACACGAAGGGTGGCAAATTGGCTATTTACTTTGATTTCACGTTCAATATGTAAACGAACTGCAAAAGTGCTTTGTGGTGCAAAAATGAGCGACCAGTCGAAGTTATTTGCACCTTCATAGAGTTCTTCTGCAACGTCACGTGCATCATGACTGAACTCAATTTCATGCGTGTGAATAGGGGTAAGCACACGAGATGCTAAACGAGACCACATACAAATACGATAAGCATCTTCAAGCTTACCTTTGAAAACTAAACGGCCTGGAAAGCGTTCAATGTTTTGTACACCTAAACCTTCTATTTCTTCTTGGAGTAAGGTTTCAAGCCCATCTGCACAGGTGACCCAATATGTAGAAAGACGCGGTTTCGAATTCATGAACATTTCCAAAGACAATAAAAAAGCAATCTAATATTTTAACGTATTTTGGGCACTAAAGCTTTTGAAATTCTATGAAAGCAGCGTTAAATTCTTAAAAAAATAGCGAGACTGAAAAATAAGCGTATAAATGGTATAAAAATTGCTGTGTAAATTACATGAAAAATCTTAATTTATTTTTATAAAATTGGTGGAGTAATGAATTCACAATCTTTAGATTATTCGGAAGCATTTTCAGAAAAATTTTCAATTGCATCACTTTTATATATCCGCTTAAGACGTGCATCAAGTCGGGTGATTGATGTGATGTATATGTGCGAAAATGATACATATGCTCAATATGTTTTGAATCTGGCTTATGCTACAGAAGATCATGAATTACACAAGTTAGCGCAACGTATTCAAAATTTACTGCCACAAGATGAAACAGAACAAGAGCAGCATAAAAACTTAAATCTAATTGAAGAGGATTCAAACGATTTCTTTAATGCTAAACCAACCGAAGAAGATATTTTAAAAGCGCAAGTTTCTCATCATTATATTGGTTCATTGCGCTAGTTTTTCTAGGCACAGCTAAAAATTAAATGATTTGTAACGAGTATTGTTTTTTAGTTGATTAAGACTAATAGATCACTATTATCATAAAAATAACTTTAAATTTATCACAATGCTCGTACTTATTTTTTCGATGTTGAGTTTTTCTTTATCTATGTCTATTTCACCAGGTCCTGTGAATTTAACCATTCTCAGTAGTGCAATGAATTATGGTGTCAGGCAAACTTTTGCTTTTATTTCAGGTGCGACAATTGGTTTTACAGCGTTATTGATCTGCATTTGCTTTGGTCTATATCAAATTATTGTACTCAACCCATTATTGTTAGATGTCATTACAGTTTTAGGCACTATTTTGTTGGTTTGGATTGGTTGGAATATCCTAAAAGCACAGCCTCAAACGATCACAATTGAACATCAATCGACACATCAGATACCGACCTTTATGCAAGGTGCACTTATGCAGTGGCTCAATCCGAAAGCATGGATTGCGGCTGTTTCAGGTACAGCTTTATTTTCAGCTTCGAAAAATAGTGTTTATTTAGCCCTATTTATTTTGATTTACTTTATGGTCTGTTATATCTCTTTATGGATCTGGGGATATGCAGGTGAAAAACTTGCTCATTTTCTCAATGAAGGTCATCGGGCAAGAGTGTTGAATATTGTCATGGGATTAGTTTTAATCTTTATTTCACTGCACATGTGTTGGGTTCATTTCAATCCTTAGAACATACTTAAAAGAAAGATAAACTAATGAAGAAAATCATAATAATGACATGTCTCTACTGCCTGAGTTATACCGGTGTATGGGCTAAAATTCCTGAACATGCATTTTGGAATGCAGACCGAACTTTAGCTGTTGCTAGCGAAAAAAAGGGGAAGAGAACCAATTTAATGCTTTACATCCATCGGCTATCGCATCTACGAGAAATTGATATTAGCCAAGTTGAAGGAATGAATCTGGGTAAGTTAGGTTTAGGTCGGCGTGAATATTATGATCGAATTGAAACGACACCAATTGCATGGGTACAGCGCAATGATGGCAAATTTCAAGTGGATATTCAGACGCAAGTTTGGAAAAATGGTAAACGCCAGACTGTAAAAGAATATGTGGTTTTTGATGCGAATGGCATGGTGTATTGGCGTTAAACTGTAAATTGTATATCGGGATTTATGATATTTTTGTTTAAAATAAATATATGAAAAATAATAACTAATAGCGTTATTTTGAGAAATATAGTGCATAATAAAAAAGCGATTAGCATGATTGCTCACTGCCAAATAAACAGATAATCTGTATAATACGTTGACTTAACGTATAAGGAATCTCTCATGCACTTGGCGTCGTTACATTCTCCGAGTCAGATTCAACTCAATCAACAGGGTAATCTCAAACATTTCTTGACCATAGAAGGTCTTTCTAAAGAAACCCTGACAAAAATTCTAGATACTGCCAATTCTTTTTTTAACGATCAAAACCAACTCATTACCACACCGCTTTTAGAAGGGCGCACAGTAATGAACCTCTTCTTTGAAAATTCTACGCGTACTCGTACCACCTTTGAAGCTGCTGCTAAACGTCTGTCAGCCAATGTATTAAACATTGATATTGCACGTTCAAGTACATCTAAAGGCGAAACGCTCCGTGATACGTTGTGGAACTTAGAAGCGATGGCTGCGGATATTTTCGTGGTTCGTCATTCATCTTCTGGTGCTGCGCATTTTATTGCACAAACAGTTTGCCCAAATGTTGCAATTATTAATGCAGGTGATGGACGTCATGCGCATCCTACACAGGCGATGTTGGACATGCTCACCATTCGCCGTGAAACCAAGAAAAAATTTGAAGATATTTCCATTGCTATTATTGGTGATATTAAGCATTCACGTGTAGCTCGTTCCGATGTTGCAGCATTGCAAACTCTAGGGTGTAAAGACATTCGCGTGGTAGCGCCAAATACTTTGCTTCCTTATGGTTTTGAAGAATATGGCGAAGGGGTTCGCTTATTCAACAACATGGAAGAAGGCATCAAAGACTGTGACGTGATTATTACGCTACGTATTCAAAATGAACGTATTGATTCACCCGCACTCGCATCACAAGCTGAATTTTACAAAATGTATGGCTTAAACAAAGAACGTTTAGCGATGGCAAAACCAGATTGCATCGTGATGCATCCAGGACCGATGAATCGTGGTGTCGAAATTGACTCAAGTATTGCAGATGGTCCGCAAAATGTGATTTTGCATCAAGTGACCAATGGTATTGCGGTGCGTATGGCAGTTTTGGCCTTAGCGATGCAAGGTCAGCTGCAGGAAAAAGGTTTAATTGAAGCGATTGCGGTATAAGGAACGGTCATGACTATTGTAAAAATTGAAAATGTACGTGTTCTCGATCCGATTGCGAAAACTGATCAAGTGCAAACAGTTTATATTGAACAAGGTAAATTCGTTGCTGAAACGGCAGATGTTACAGAAACCATTGATGGTCAAGGCAAATGGCTGATGCCAACCATGGTCGACTTATGTGCACGTTTGCGTGAACCAGGTCAACAGCAACACGGAACTTTAAAATCTGAAGGTCGTGCTGCACGTGAAAATGGCATTTTGCATGTGTTTACACCACCAGACTCTAAACCGATTGTGCAAGACAATGGCGCATTGATTCATGGCTTGGTGGAAAAAGCCATGTTGGATGGCGGTATTTATCTAGAAGTGATTGGTGCACAAACTCAAGGTTTAAAAGGCAATCAACCTGCCAATATGGCAGGTCTGAAAAAAGGGGGCTGTTCAGCAGTTTCCAATGCGAATGCGCCGTTTGCAGATGATGATGTGGTACTACGTACATTGGAATATGCAGCTGGTCTTGGTATGACCGTTGTGTTCTATGCAGAAGAGCCACAAATTGCCAAAGATGGTTGTGTGCATGAAGGTTTTATTGCATCTCGTCAAGGTTTACCCATGATTCCTGCGTTAGCAGAAACCGTGGCCATTGCTAAATATTTATTGATGGTTGAAGCAACTAAAGTTCGTGCGCATTTCGGTTTGTTATCGTGTGGGGCTTCAGTTGAACTGATTCGTATTGCCAAAGAAAAAGGCTTACCTGTGACTTGTGATGTTGCGATGCATCAGTTACATCTAACAGATGCATTGATTGATGGCTTTAACTCACTTGCACATGTGCGTCCGCCGTTACGTTCTGAACAAGATAAACAATTGCTTCGTCAGGGCTTAAAAGATGGCGTCATTGATGTGATTTGTACGCATCATGAGCCACTGAGTAGCTCGGCGAAACTTGCACCATTTGCAGAGACACTGCCTGGATTTACAGCATTTGATACCTATGTGCCGTTTGGGATTCAGCTCATTGATGAAGGTTTATTTACGCCATTAGAATGGGTTGAAAAAGTCACACTTTCAGCGGCTAAAGTTGCTCATATGATCGAGCGTTGGAAAGACGAATCTGGTTGGGTACTGGTTGATCCGGCATTGCAATGGGAAGTGGCAAAAGAAAGTATTTTATCGCAAGGAAAAAATACACCTTTGCTCGGACAGAATGTGAAAGGTAAAGTGATAAAGGTCTTTATTTCTTAACCTTTCTAAAATAAAATTTAAATAAAATCAATCAATAAAGCTGGAATTTTTCCAGCTTTATTATTGTAATTATATATTGTGTTTATTTATACTTCTGTAACTTTTTGAGGGGTGTACAACACAATGAGAATCAAATCTAATCACAAAATTTTGATGTTAAGTATGGTTTGCCTGAGTCTTACAGGATGCGGATCTTTGTTTTCAAAACACCTTAAATGTGATGATGAATCAGCAAATCAACTTATCCACTCCATATTGAAAGATGATTTAAACAAAACGCTTGAAAAAGAATTAAAACAATTAATTGCTGACGGCAATATCAAAGATTTAGATCCATCTAAATTAAAAATCACTGCTCAAAATGTAAAGTTTACAACTACAGATAGTCGTACAGATTTTATCGATCCAAATAGTCCAAAGACGCAGTGTTCTATTGATTTAAATATTACCATTCCTGCAGATCTGGTTAAAAAATCGGATGAAGCTCGTGCCAAAGTTAATTCAGATAGTGTCGAACAACAGGCCAATAAACTAGACGTGTCATTTTCCAATAATAAAATTGATCTGGTTTTAAATTACGAACTTCAACCTTCTGATAGTGGTGAAAAAGTATTTGCTGTTCTTAAAAATACTGGCAATACCAATAGATTGGTTGCAGATACATTAACCTACGCGTTCTTAAAACCGCAAATTGAGAAAAACGAAATACGTTCAATTGAAGCGGCGAAAAAACAAGCAAAGAGTACTGAACAAGCAGCTTATGAAGCTACAGTTGCTGCTGAAGATGCTGTGGTAGCGGCTGATGCAGCCACTATTGATACTGATGATTATTATTCAGAATACTAAGCAGGAGATGACATTGTGAAAACTAAATTAATTCTGACTGCTTTTAGTATGATGGCTTTAGCTGGTTGTGACAAAGTTTCTACATTCACAGGATCAAGCATTAAATGTGACAATGAAACAGCCAAACAATTGGTGGTTGAAAGTTTCAGTAAGGTTTTAAGCGATGCTTCTGCAGAACGTGTTAAAAATCTGATTGCTTCAGAAAATATCACCATTGATATGGGTAAATTGCGAGCAGCTCTTGCCAAAGTGACATTTAATGTAACAGATATACGCACCAACAATTCTGACCCAAACAGCAAAAAGGAATATTGTGTCACCAATTTTGTTGTGAATATTCCAGGTGAAATCATTACAGATGCTGATGCAGCACGTGCAGTGTATGATGATACTAAAGTAGCGCAAGCGGCTGTTCTTGCTGATTTATCATTAGAATCAAATCAGTTAAAGACATCTATAGACTATATGGTTCAACCAACAGATGATGCAAAAAAAGTATATGTACAACTTGAAAATGGTGAGAGTGTTGCTTATTTTGTACGTGATGTCGTAATAGATTCTTTATTGAAATCAGCACGTTTAAATGCTGCCGAGATTGCAAAGCAAGAAGAATTACAGCGTCAAGCTGAAGAAGCGGCGGCAGAGAAAGAATATAATTCATTACTGATTTCAGAGGCGCAGACTCGATTAGATAATGCCAATAAAAATTTGAATTTGGTGTGGAATGCGACGACCAAAGAGGTCCGTGATCAGTTGCTTGATGAACAGAAAATTTGGCTTAAAAAGCGTGATCTTGAGTGTAAGTTAGACAGTACTGATGCGGTTAATCCAGAGATCCATCGCTTAAATTGCGAAGCGAGTATGACAGAGCAAAGAACATCAGTACTTAGACAAAAGATTTTTTACTTGGAATAAATTGATTCGTTTTTCTAAGCATGAGCATCTGAAAAAGTCAGCTTCGGCTGGCTTTTTTGATGTCATCATGATGACTGTTGTTAAACAGTAATTTATGTAAATGTCCTCTGACATAATGCTACATAAACGTAATAATGATAAATAAATCACATATTATAATAAAATAGTTAAAAATATCATAAAAATTAAATTATAACATTGGAGTTATCTATGGATTTAATTCAAATACTTAAAGAACGTGTTATCCCAGTTGTTTTAAAGCAAGACCTTTCAAACCAAGATTTGAATCAGCAAGATGCAACGATCACGAATGAAAAACAAAGTGTTTTATCATTATTTTTTCCCATTTTATTGATTATTTTAAGAGCAAAACCGAAACTTATTGAGTCATTACAGCATAACTTAAACCCAAGATTATCGGATTTATTTCAACAAGATACTCAATCTAAGCAACAGCTCATTCAATCTATTCAACATTCATTGCCATATGATCAAGTTGAAAATCTATTGGATCGATCAATAGCCCCGACATTGAATGTGTTAGAAGATTTAGCTGGTAGTCGTGAACCTGATGACATTGCACGTTTCTTGGATCGCAATCGTGAAACGATTCGAGGTACTTTACCCATTTGGTCACTGCCAATTTTAGGTGCTATGGGGATTCATTATGATAATTTGAAGCCTTTAACTGATCCAACAGTTAAAACAGTACCTGTCGAAAAGGCACACGCAGAACCAGAAAAGAAAAAAGGTGGGTTTTTGTTGCCACTGATTGCCTTGTTGATTCTTGCTTTAATCGTTGCCTTTTTATGGCGTAGTTGTCAGGAAAAAAATCAAAAAATTGATCATACTCAAGTTGCACCAAATGCAGATCAAGAGCTGGCATTTTTTCAGTTGAGCACAGATAAGAGCGGGAATTTGGATACATGTAAAGCACGTATAGGAAATCCCACTTTTACTCAAATTTTACAACAAGATATTAAGCAATTATTTAAACATCCTATGGGCTGTGAAGTGGATTCAAGCAATAAGTTTAGATCAGAGTTGGTTGATCAAGCCGCTTTGCCTGAAGTTTTGAAATTGATTCAAGGTGTACCACATATCAATTTAGTTTGGACTGGCGCTGAAATTTCAATTCAAGGACCTGATACAGACACGGTTAAGAAATTGGCAGAGAAAATCAAACCATTGGTACCAGAGGTCAATGTTGTATTTCAAGCTGTATCAAGTTTAAATCAGCAAACCATTGCAAATGAACAGAAAGTGGTTGATGAAAGTGTGCGTAAAGCAGAGTCTGCTTTAAATCAAATTGATCGAGAAAAAGTACAACCTGTGGACATTGCAAAGGCTTTAAATCTACAGATCATTAACTTTGCTTTTTCTTCAGCTGAAATTCCTGATGTAAATAAATCCGTCTTAGATAAAGCGGCAGTTCTCATCAAGGAAGTGGATAATGTACATCTCAAAGTGAAAGGCTATACAGATTCAGTGGGTACTGCCGAAGTCAATAACAAACTTTCCAACTTGCGTGCTGAAGCTGTGGTGAACTATCTTGTATCAAAAGGTGTTGATAAAAGTAAACTCACTGCTGTGGGATACGGTCAAGAGCAACCTGTGGCAGACAATACAACACCAGAAGGACAATTTAAAAATCGTCGTATTGAGTTTGAAGTGGTGAATACTGAAACGGGTGTTAAACGTGAAGTTGGCAGCAACGGGATTGAAAAGAAAAACTAAGTTTAACTTTGAATATATAGACCATAATTCAATCTAAGCTTTGAATCAAAACCTCGATAAGTCGAGGTTTTTTTTATTTTAACTATCGTAAATCGTTGAATAATTTGCTTTAATATTGAGCAAAATAACTACAACTCGGTTTCATAATGAATAAGACATTAATCATCAGTATGTTAGCTACAACTTTACTCTTTAGTGGTTGTGATAAATTCAAGACAAAAAAAGACGATACAGCGACCACGGCGTCGGAATGGAGCTGTACCAGCGAAAGTAATCTAAAAGACCTACAGAATTTTTTAAAACAAGAATATTTGAAAAAAATTGATAAGCGTCTAAGAGAAACTTCTTACTATCATTCAGATCAAGCTTTATTGAAAAAAATTAATGACAGTTTGAAATTTGAGATTAAAGGCATTCGTACCCTCACTCCAGATACAAATAAAACCAATGAGCTTGAGTGTGAAGGGCAAATCGTTGTGAATTTCCCTAAGGGTTTATTAAAACGTGCTGAAAATGCCTATTTAGAAGCAGAGGTAGAACGTGAATGCGATGAGTGTGAGAGCAGCTATTCTACCTTAATGGATTATTTGGATGGTCGTGAAGTTCCACTGACCGTTCAAGATGATTATCTCAAAGGTAAATTTGGTTTTAATGTGATTAAGACCGACAAAGAGGGTTATTCATTAAGCACTCGCCAACAGGACGATGTCATTAATGCTGTTGTCATCATTACTCAAAAAGCTGTTCAATATGAGGCTTATGTTAAAGAGAATTCAAGTATCAAAGAAGAGCAGACTCAAAATACCCTTAAAAATGCTGAACAGGTTGAATTGGCGCAAAAAGCCATGGATATCCGAAAAAAAGAATTGAATGAGGAAAAGAGTAAGGTTGTTGAGCGCTTGAATCAAACATGGGATCGTTTTAGTGATGAACAGAAGGCAGAACTGCAGCAAGATCAATCTGAGTGGTTTGAAAAACGTGATATTGATTGTAAGGTCATTGCACAAAAACCTGCATATAACCTCTCTGATAGCGAACGGGAAACCTATCAAAAACAATATAATTATTGGGACGATGCAATGCAGCAACAAAATGTTGATATGCAATATACCAAGTGTTTCAACCAACGCACCAACGAACGTATTGTTTATTTAAACAATGTTTTTTAATTAAATGTGTTTTTGAAAGCTAAAAAACCAAAGGACGAATTGATTCGTCCTTTTTTTATTGGCATGCTGTGCAAAATTTTAAGGATTTACCATCATGCGTATTAGTTTGGTCGGTGCAGGGCGAGTAGCGACACATTTAGCAAAAGCATTGCATCAAGATCATGAGATTGTCGATATTTATAGTCGATCTATTGAATATGCTGAACAATTGGCGCAGCGTGTATCTGCTCGTGCGTGTGACCAGTTTTCACAAATGCAACAACATATCGACGTGTTGGTTATTGCGGTGAGTGATCAAGCCATCAATACAGTTATTCAAGGCATTGCAGAATATTTTGATGATGTATTGATTGCCCATACATCGGGCAGTACACATATCCATATTTTAGAGCAGTATCATACGCGCTGT
Organism: Acinetobacter shaoyimingii; assembly: GCF_011578045.1. Taxonomy (NCBI): domain Bacteria; kingdom Pseudomonadati; phylum Pseudomonadota; class Gammaproteobacteria; order Moraxellales; family Moraxellaceae; genus Acinetobacter; species Acinetobacter shaoyimingii. The sequence continues at coordinate 2,279,343 of NZ_CP049801.1, read as the reverse complement.
GGCGTATTGTACCCATTGCAAACATTTAGCTTAGAGAGAGACATTGACTGGAAGACAACGCCTTTATTGATTGAAGCCAGTCAGGATGCTGATTTGAGCTTGCTCACAAATATCGCCAATCAGCTGAGCCAGCGTGTTTATCACTACGATTCAGCACAGCGTTTAAGCTTACACTTATCGGCAGTATTTGCTTGTAATTTCACTAATTATTGTTACGACATGGCAAAACAAGTGGTGGATGCACGAGATGTTGATTTTAGTTTGTTATATCCATTGATGATCGAAACAGCACATAAAGCTACACAGCATGCTCCTCAAACAGTACAAACTGGACCTGCGGTTCGAAAGGATCAAAATATTATCAATATGCATGAGAAAATGTTGAAGGAACTTCATCGGGATGATTTAAAAAAAATTTACCATGATTTAAGTGATGCTATTATGAATAGAATATAAATTCTTTCTTAGATTAGCTTTGTCCCGAATACAGATGCGCTTATATGTTTACATCAAACGGTTATAAAAGCATTCAGGAGATGAAATGCTTTATAAATGTTTTAAAGAGGATGTTTCATTTTCTTATTATTTGCAATTTTTATGCTTTGAATAGGATCTATGGTTTCATTCATCGTATTGCTTAATAGTGTTATAAAAATAATTCTTATGAAAGAAATTTAATAATGAATAGAGAAAAACATGAATATACAACAGCAATTATTATAACAAGTGCCTTGGCACGATTTGATGTACCTCAGTAAGAAAGATGTGCTGAGTGAATTATTGATTTCCTTGCCATGGTTTATGGCCTCATTTGTATTCGCATTTTTGACATGGTATCCGGTTGCGATGTTCTGTTCATTTATGTTTTTTTTGACAGGGTTGCGTCAGGTCCATAATGCCTTTCACTTTGCATTGGGCTTGTCTAAGCAGCTTACCCATTGGGTGATGTTTATACTTAGTATCTTAATGTTAGGCTCAATGCATGCCGTACAAATTAATCATCTCAGACATCATCAACATTGTATGCAAGATGAAGATGTCGAAGCCAAAAGTGCACGTATGCGTTGGTGGCAGGCCTTGTTATTTGGTCCTGCTTTTCCATTGATGCTTCATAAAAAGGCTTTTGAGGTTGGAAGCAAAATTCAAAGAAAATGGATGATAGCTGAGTTATTGGCAAATATTATTTTCATTGCAATGGTTTTTACTGTGTTTGATATTACGGTGTTGAAATACCATGTATGTGTCATGCTCATTGGTCAATGTATGACCGCCTTTTTTGCCGTTTGGACGGTGCATCATGATACAGAAGATCATGTTTACATGGCGCGTACCGTGCGTAATGAGTTTAAGCGGATCGTGACCTACAATATGTTTTACCACGTTGAACATCATCTTTTTCCTGCTGTGCCAACTCGAAAGTTACACATCATTGCTCAACGCTTAGATGAACATGATCCAAATGTAGAAATTCGAACGGTGTTTTAAACTTCTTAATTTCAATATTTAGAGTCAATAAAAAACAGGGCAATTTGCCCTGTTTTTGTATGTAAAAATCGAGTCGTATTACTTGATTTTCTTAAAGTAGAAATCGTTAATCTTGTGGCCTTCTTCTAAACCACGACGTTCAAATTTAGTCTGTGGACGCCATTCTGGTCGAGGGTAGCTGTTACCTTTACCGGCCAAGTTCTCTAAACGTGGACGATTATCGAGTACGTCCAACATCCATTCAGCATACGGTTCCCAGTCTGTTGCAGAGTGGAACGTTCCGCCCATTTCAAGTTTCTCTTCAACCAACGGCATACGGTCATGAGAGACAAAACGACGTTTAAAATGACGTTTTTTCTGCCAAGGATCTGGGAAATACAGTTGAATAGCGTTAATGCTATTATCTGGCATTTCACGAAGCACTTGAATTGCATCGGCATCAAGAAGTCGTAAATTGGTTAAACCTGCCATACCTGCTTCATATACACATTGTGCAATACCAGGAACATGCACTTCAATCCCGACAAAGTTACGTTCAGGATTGGCTTTTGCCATCAGTACCAATGAGCGACCCATACCAAAACCAATCTCAACGGTAAGTGGACGTTCTGGGTGTTCAAAATGTTGACGTAAATCGCCAACAGGATATTCCAAAATTAGGTGACCATATTGTTCAAGCGCAGTACGTTGAGAAGTATTTAGTGGAGATGAACGGCGCATAAATGTCACAATTTCGCGATGCTCGTTCAAGTTGTCTAATTCTACAACTTGCGGGTCTAATTGATCGTTCGACATAACTTTGGCAAATGAAAAAAATTTGAATGCGGTATTTTAAGACCTGAGGCAGGCAAGTCAAACCTTTTTCATCGATTGTGATGTGTTTCATTCAACTAAATAAGCATGCACAGAAAGATGTATAAAAACATGGATAAAAAAATGGATAGAAACAAGAATAAAAATCAGCATCAGATTTGAATCTTGAATAAATAGGATCATCAAGGCATTTACTTCAAAACATAAAGTAGATAAGCAGTCATAAAATTTATCTAACTCACAAACTGAAAAAAGAGCCATAAAGACTCTTTTTCAATCAGGATGCAAATGAAGCGCTTAGTTTATCTGATCAATCAATGTACTGGTAGCTTCGTTTATGCCAACCACTTGAGCATCAATACCACGATCTTTAAATTTCTGAACCACATTGTTCAACATATTCACTGAAGTAATATCCCAGATATGTGCATGGGTTAAATCAATTTCAACCGATTGAACCTGTTCATTAAAGTCAAAAAATTGGAAAAATTTCTCAGAACTACTAAAGAAGATTTGTCCGTGTACGAGGTATTGACGGGTGTTTGGTTGAGTTAAATGTGATTCGACTTTCACAGAGCTTTCCAGTTTATTGATAATAAACAACGCGGAAAGTAGGACGCCAATCAATACACCCAATGCTAAATTGTGCGTCGCAAGTACCACTATAATTACTGCAATCATCACCATATTAAACGACATAGGATGCTTTTTAAATTGTTTGACTGAGCCCCATTGGAAGGTGGTCAATGCCACCATAATCATAATCGCCACCAATGCAGCCATTGGAATATATGCGAGCCAATCTTTTAAAAATACCACTAAACACAGTAAGAAAATACCAGCAACTAGGGTAGAAAGACGAGTACGTGCACCAGAAGACACATTAATAATCGATTGACCAATCATGGCACAACCTGCCATACCGCCCATAAAACCACTGACGATATTGGCATAACCTTGACCACGACATTCTTGATGACGGTCACCTTCAGAATTTGTTACTTCATTGACCACTGTAGTGGTCATCATGGTTTCAAGTAAACCTACTGTCGCAAGGGTAATCGAATAAGGAAAAACAATTTTTAAGGTTTCAAAATTCAGCGGAATATCGGGTAAAAGGAAAATAGGCAATGTATCTGGGAAATGTCCTAGGTCGCTCACAGTTCGCATATCAGCACCTAAGAACATAGCCAAAAAGCTCAGTACCACGATACAAATCAGCGGTGAAGGAATCGCCTTGCCAATCTTTGGAATATAAGGAAATAGATAGACAATGGCTAATCCCAAAGCAACAAAGAGATATGCTGTACTATCCATCTTGCTGATTTCAGGAAATTGAGCAACAAAGATCAAAATGGCTAAAGCATTTAAGAAACCATAAACCACGGCTTGCGATACAAAACGCATGAGCTTAGCCACTTTAAAATAGCCAGCAATCACTTGAATGACCCCAGTTAAGATTGTCGCTGCGAGCAAATACTGTAAGCCATGTTCTTTCACTAAAGTGATCATCAGTAATGCTAGTGCGCCTGTCGCGGCTGAAATCATCGCTGGTCGACCACCCAAAAAAGCAATGGTGACTGCAATACAGAAAGAGGCATACAATCCAACTTGCGGATCAACCCCTGCAATTGCAGAGAATGCAATAGATTCAGGAATTAACGCCAAACCAACGACTAAACCTGCCAATACATCGGTACGGATATTGGAAAACCATTCCTCTTTTTTAAGACTGATCACTGTAGACCTTACACTTTTTTGAATGGTGCGTATGTTAAAACATCTGAAAATGAAAAGTGAGCATTATTTACTTGAAAAATATTCAAACAACCACGATAACTTAATGAGCTTAATGTGAAAGTTACGCTTGCTTGCAATTTTAGGTCGCCTTGAACTTGAAAAATATCTTAAGGCACTTTAAAACAGAAGATAGAGATAAATGATTTAATAAAGACGGTTAAAACAAGGAAAATTTATGAAGCTGTATTATTCACCTGGTGCATGTTCACTCGCATCTCATATTATTTTAAATGAAATTAATGTCGATTTTGATTTGGTTAGAGTAGATCTAAAATCGCACAAGACCGAAAAAGGCGAAGATTACTACCAAGTGAATCCAAAAGGATATGTGCCAGCATTGGAGATTAATCCTGGCCTAATTTTAACTGAAAATGTTGCAATCCTTCCTTTTCTTGCCCAGCATGATCCGAAGCAAGATCTTATTCCGCCATCAGGTTTGGGGCGTGCCAAAGTTTTAGAATGGTTAGGGTATTTAAACTCTGAACTGCATGATGCATACGCCGTATTTTTTGGTGCGCCATTGGATGATGCAGCCAAAGAAAAAGCCTATGCTGAAATTGATCGTCTGTTGACTTATATCGATAAAACCATTGGTGAATCAGACAATGAATATTTAGTGGATGATAACTTTGGTCCAGCGGATGCCTATTTATTTGTGTTAACAAATTGGTCAAACGGTATTGAACACGATTTAACGCCATATAAAAATATTATTGCGATTCGTAATAAAGTTGCAGCAAGACAATCTGTTCAAATCGCAATGCGTGATGAAGGCTTAATTGCTTAGTTTTCCCTTTTGAAAAATAAAACCACTTCAATTGAAGTGGTTTTTTTATATTTTTTGATTTGTTGATCGTATTCAGTTGAATTGAAAAGCATCAATTTGAAAGCTTAAACGCATTCCAAGCCAGTACTAACCAACCTGCGATCATTAATGCTCCACCAATAGGAGTGATCGCACCGAGTATACGTGGTAAACCAAACGCCATAATATAAAGAGAACCAGAGAAAAAAAGGATGCCAACTTGGATCAACAAAAAACTCGGTTTTATCGAGAGCTCAGGTAAAACTTTAGCAATGACACCCAATACTAAAAGTCCAAGCGAATGATAAAAGAAATAATCTGTAGCAGTTTGCCACCAACCCAATTGTTCAACAGAGGCACGTGCTTTTAGACCATGTGCGCCAAAAGCACCTAAGATCACAGCAATGGCTAAATTAATTGCGGCAATACCAATCCACATAACTTGACTCGATAAATGAATAATCAACAAACATTAGCATAATATTCTTATGCAATGAAAAAAAGGGCAGAAGCCCTTTCAAAATTGATCAATGCATCGAGTGTGCATTTGAAACATTAAATTTAATTGGAGGACATCGCCACTTTGATTTTATCCATGGCATTTTTTTCTAACTGACGAATACGTTCAGCAGAAACGTTATATTCAGCAGCCAATTCATGCAATGTCGATTTGTCATCATCTAACCAACGACGTTGTAAAATATTGCGAGAACGATCATCTAGCTGTTCCATCGCAGTATGAAGGGCAGACGTGCTCTGTTCTTCATAATCTTCTTCTTCGATTAAACGTGCTGGGTCGTAACGATTGTCTTCTAAATACAGTGCTGGCGCGACATAGGTTGAATTTTCGTCGTCATCGTCGCCTTGTGCTTCAAAAGCAGCATCGTAGGCAGTCAGACGACCTTCCATTTCAATCACTTGTTCAGCGGTGACATTTAAATCTTTGGCAATCGATTGTGCTTCTTCGAGCGTCAATTTTTTGCTGGATTTTTTCAGACTACGTAAATTAAAGAATAATTTGCGCTGCGCTTTTGTGGTCGCAATTTTAACAATACGCCAGTTACGAATCACATATTCATGAATTTCAGCTTTGATCCAATGCACGGCAAAAGACACCAAACGCACACCCATGTTAGGGTCGAAACGTTTAACCGCTTTCATTAGACCGAGGTTACCTTCTTGAATGAGGTCACCTTGTGGTAAGCCATAACCTGCATAACTACGGGCAATATGTACAACAAAACGAAGGTGAGACATCACCAGCATTTTTGCAGCATCTAAATCTTGATCGTAAAAATATCGATCAGCCAACTCTTTTTCTTGTTCGGCTGTCAAAATTGGAATTTGATTTACAGTGCTGATATAAGCACCAAGATTTACCCCAGGCGCAGACAATGACAGGGGCATCAATTGATTGCTGCTGTCACTCATGAGAACTCCTTATAGGATAATAGTTTTAAAACCAATAGATTCATATTAATTGGTATAGCATACATAATTAAGGAAATTTGGGTAGTGAAATGTAACTATATATACGACATTTATTCATGATTGATGAACATGGCGCCAATTTATTGTGTATTACACTTCAATGCAGTAATGAATTTCATCTGAAGAAATTTTTTGTATAGTGCATGTGTAATGATGTATTTGGCAATATCGAGTAATGTCAATTTCACTGTTCGGATCAGAAGCTTTCAATAAATAATTTTGTGACAAATTATTCTGCTTAAGTTGCTTCTTTAAAAGCAATAATGGCATTGGACAGGGTTTACCCAGTGCATCTATTTCAATTCTTGCTGTCATTTCCAAAATAAAATGCATAAGTTAATAGTTGTATTATAACAAATTATTACGAGTATGAAGCTACTTTTTGTGACATTTATATATAAATACTTAATAATCTGTGTCGGCTTAGTCTTTTGTATGATTAATATACAAATTATTGTTGAATAAATT